>CAJYAI010000026.1 GCA_913064725.1 uncultured Alteromonadaceae bacterium
TCTCGATAGCTGTGTAGTCAGCCTTGTTAGTCTGATATTGAGACGACTGTTTGGTCAGCTTTAGCCACGCTGTTAGTGTTCGTACTAAGCTCACCTATCACCCTCCCGCCTTGGTCGCATTGTAATTCTCCGTAAACCACAGTGCCTTGAACCAATCCGGATGCCTTTATTGTGAGAAGCTTAGCCACGGATAAAGTTTGCTCTGCACGACCTTCGATATCCGCCGTTTCAGCTACAACCTCACCTTTCAGTGTTCCACTTACCCCCACAATCAGATGACCAGCTTTAATGGTTCCATCCATACTTCCGTCAATGCGCGCCGTTCCATCTATGCTGATGGTAGCTCCCGACAGGCTGACTCCGACACCTACATAAAACTCGCATTCGCTTTGATTCGGCATTTACACTCCCAGAGTAGTAGAACTAATTGGCTATACCTTTTCAATTAACGCTTTTTTACAGCTGGTTTGCAACCATCAAAAGGGTCGCATGAAATTGTGCGCCTTCATATACCCAAGCTTCAGTTCAGTCAAACTTATCACTCCACTGTGAAACCCTGTTGCTCGGCTTCCGTAGCATCTATTTTACGATCCTGCTGAGATAACAATATTTGAGTTATCCCGCAGAGAATAACAACGATAACAAGTGCTTTGTTCCATTGACTCAGTCTATTCCACATTACTTTTGCCCCTTGAACCACTGCGTGCCGTTGACACTGCCCTCAAACAAGTAGTTACAGAAACAGACCGTTTTCGCTTATTAATTCAAAACCAAGGGCTTGCAAAACCTAAACGTCTTACTAGTTTTTATTAGGCGCTCAACTATGAGAAGAGGCAGTTCAAGATACTGAGTGAAGCAGCGTTTGAAGAGATTAAGGCGGCGGCTTTGAGAAAGATTCGGGAAGAAGAGACTCAAAAGAAAAAGAACATCCTCTAAAAATCGCACTGATGAAGAGTGAAGATCCTTGGTAACGTTTACTTTCACGCACTAATCCACCTCACATAACTTCGTAAGTTTCCTCTCCAGCTGTCGCTCCTGAGCCTCTGTCATGCGTTCTCCATAGGCATTGCGATGTGCTTACACTGGTTGAGTGGCAGTAGTTACCCGCCAGATACATCAGAAGCTAAATTTGAAAAAAAGTGGGTCTTTAGAAACAGGGTCGTGTTGCTGTTGTTAGTTATGGGTGAACGCGGTGTCGGGCTGTTCTAACTCAACTGACGATTAATGCCCCAAGCGAGTTTGGCATCTCGAAAAAAAATAGCATTCCAAATACCGTTAGCTAAAGTGTTATATCAGCATGGGGATCACTAAATCAATCTGGAGAAAATTATGAAAATCTTTAGTTCAACTGTTCTGCTAATCGTCGCAATATTGCTGTCTCCAATAGCTCTAACCGATACCCTATCTGCAAAGCAAGGAGACGTTTCCGATGTTATGGCTGTTATAGAAAAGTGGGCAGAGCTAGAGCATGATCTGACGGCACAGGCCGAGCTTGTGAGGGACGATCGAGTACAGATTGGGGGTGGAATTAGACAAAGTAATCAAGCCGAAAATCTCGCGGTGCAGCTTATGCGATACAACGCGCTCATGGAATCGTGGGGTGGTGAGCCAGAGATGATCGTCAGAATCGAAGATCCGTTGGTAAGAGTCTATGGAGATGTAGCGGTTGCAAGTTTTATGCGCCTTTTCGACATTGCACCACCCGGTGAACGCGCTAATAACACCGGCGCTGCATGGTTTTCGATGGTCTTGGTTAAGGATAAGGGCGAATGGAAGATAGCGCACCACCATGTTTCACCAGCAAGTTAATATCTATAACGCCTGAGCGTGTAGATACGAGGATGAGGCAGTAGCTGAATCCATTGCTCTGTGAAACTCGCCGTCAGTGCAGGAGTAAGCAAGACCTGGCTCTTTACAGAATTGCTTAGGATGGCTTGGAATGGCCTTTAGGAGCTTGGTAGGAAAGTCACGAACGTAGCGATAATTGCCATTCCGTCTTTCATTCAGATGAGTCCATTGCCGCTTCACAGGGAGCGTTCCTGACAATATTCCTGACAGCAACTAACCCTAGGAATACTGAAAGTCAACGTTTATGCGACTCTCAGCCTTATGTATGGTGCGGAAGGCGGGACTTGAACCCGCACAGCCATAGGCCACTACCCCCTCAAGATAGCGTGTCTACCAATTCCACCACTTCCGCAAATTGTCTTAGCGCTAATCGATCGGGAGATCGCCAGCACTCGTAGCTTCTATTGGCTCGTCCGCAAGGGGTAGATCACTTGCAGGTGCCGAAGACGCTCCCTCAATTGATTGAAGGGGTACGTCAAAGCCAAGGTCATCGCTCACTGCATTTTGTTGGTCGGCAATCATAGCCAGCCCAAAACTCGTCGCGAAAAATAGCGCTGACAACCAGCCTGTAGCTGAGGTCAACACATTACCGCCGCCGGACGAGCCGAAAACCGTCTGTGACGCGCCTCCGCCAAATGAGGCTCCCACATCGGCGCCTTTGCCACGCTGCAGCAAGATCAATCCGATGATTGCTAGTGCTACCAGCAGGTGAACGACCAAAATAACTTGATTCACTCTCTTCTCCGAAACCGACGCTTTACCCGGTCGAAAACGTCTTTCCTAAGGGTGCGCGAGTCTACCCAAGTGCTGCCCAAGGGGCAAGGTTCTTATTACGCTGCGCGCTCGATCGCGTCAGCGACTTCGTCCGCTAATTGCTGTATACCCAGGCCCTCATCACCCTCAACCATCACCCGGATAACAGGTTCTGTACCTGAGGGTCGCAATAACAGGCGCCCTCGTCCCTCAAGTAACGACTCCACCCTGCGACAGGCGTCATTAATGCTTGAGTGCGCGTTTAGATCAAACCCGCGACTTATCTTCACATTGACCAAAACCTGAGGCAGGGGTCTAAAGCCGTCTGTAAGGGCTTCCAGCGTCTTTGATGATGTCTGCACCGCCGCCAAGACCTGTAGCGCAGCGATAACCCCATCACCAGTGGTACTGAGATCGCCGCAGATAATGTGGCCAGATGATTCACCGCCCAAGGACCAACCCTCCGCGACCATAAGCTCTTTTACATAGCGGTCGCCCACCTGCGCTCGAGCAAGTCGAAGGCCACTCGCTTCCAGTGCTAACTCCAGCCCCATATTGGTCATGAGCGTACCGACAATGCCAGCTTGCGAATCACCATTTGCAAGTCGGTGCATGGCAAGCACGTAGAGCACGTCATCGCCCGTCAGTAACTCACCGCGAGCATCGACCATCTGAAGTCGGTCTCCGTCGCCATCAAACGCAATACCAATATCCGCAGCCTCGGCTAGAACACGCGCTTGTAAAGCCGCCGGCTCAGTCGAGCCCACGCCGTCATTGATATTGTAGCCATCAGGCGCAGCACCCATAACGATGGTCGTTGCACCGAGCTCATCGAAAACAGCCGGGGCAATGTTGTAGGTTGCGCCGTGAGCGCAGTCGATGACGAGCTTAAGACCCTTTAAATTCAGTTCGCCCGGAAAGGTTGACTTGCAGTACTCGATGTAACGACCCGCAGCGTCCGAAATTCGGCTTGCCTTGCCTAGGCTTCTTGAGTCGACTGTGGTCATCGGGCTGTCAATCGCTGCCTCAATTTGCAGCTCGAGCTCATCCGACAGCTTGCTACCCTGCTGGTTGAAGAATTTGACGCCGTTATCGTAATAGGGATTGTGCGAGGCACTTATCACGATACCGGCATCTGCTTTTTGGGTTCGGGTTAGCAACGCAATCCCCGGTGTTGGCAGTGGACCTAATAGCTTCACGTTGGCGCCCGCTGCCACCAGTCCGGCCTGCAGCGCGGACTCAAGCATGTAGCCCGATACCCGCGTGTCTTTGCCGATGACCACCGTAGGCTTAGATCCATCATTGCCCGAAAATACCTTACCGGTTGCCCAACCCAACTTGAGCATAAACTCAGGGGTGACAGGCGCGTCGCCTACACGACCTCGTATACCGTCTGTTCCAAAATACCGTCGACTCACACCTCTCCCCTTGTAGCGCGCCAAACTGCTAGTGCATCAGCCGTTTCTGCGACATCATGCACCCTGACAATAGATGCGCCCCGCGCTACTGCCAACACCGCGAGTACCGCGCTAGGCACCACCCGCTCAGAAGCAGGACGCCCTGTAATGGCGCCGATCATAGACTTTCGCGAGACACCAACCAAGATCGGCAGCTCAAATGAGGCTAACTCTCCAAGACGTCTCAACATGTCATAGTTCTGAGCCACCGTTTTACCAAAACCAAATCCTGGGTCAATGAGCATTTGACTACGATCTATACCCGCATCAATGCACGCCGCTACGCGCTCGCCTAAGAAGGCTTTAACGTCATTGACCACATCGCAATACTGCGTGACCTCCTGCATGCGATCTGGCTCGTCCGACATATGCATGAGTGACATGGGTAGCTGAGCCTCCAGCGCCGCATCCAGAGCCCCTGGTCGCGAGAAAGCACGAACGTCGTTTAGCAAGCCGGCACCTTCACGAGCCGCTTCACGCATGACCTGCGGATTGCTGGTATCGACGGATAAAATGACATCGAGCCGTGGCGCGAGTAGCGACACCGCCGTCATAACACGATCGAGTTCTTGCTGCGTAGAAACCGGTGCTGCACCCGGTCGGGTCGACTCACCCCCGATATCAAGTATGGCGGCACCATCCGTCACCATGTTGGCCGCTCGCATCAGGAGACGATCGACATCGACACCCGACTCGCTTAGCAGCTGACCGCCGTCAGAAAATGAGTCGGGCGTCACATTGAGGACGCCCATAATCTGAGGTGTGGCCAGCATGAGTTCACGCTGGCCACATTGGATGATCAAGGTCAACTTACTCAGTGCGTGACAGGGTCACCCACAGTGTCGTCCTGAGGGGCTGAAGCTTCAGGATCCGATGGTGAATCAGATGGACCGTCCTTCCAATCGGAGGGCGGGTTAGGCTTACGGCCTTCCATAATAGCGTCGATTTGCTCTGCATCGACAGTCTCGTATTGCATGAGCGCCTCGGCCATCAAGTCCATTTTACTGCGGTGCTCATCGAGTATGCTACGCGCTTTTTCGTAGCACTCATCAATGATTGAGCGCACTTCTCGGTCGATTGATAAAGCGGTTTCATCCGACATCGCCTTCGACGGTTGCCCCGCCGAGCGACCCAAAAATACTTCTTCGCCGCCCTCGTCGTACATGAGTGGTCCCATGACATCTGACAAGCCCCACTTGGTTACCATATTGCGCGCCATCTCGGTGGCGCGCTGGATATCGTTCGACGCACCTGTCGTGATGCCGTCTTTACCCAAGGTCATCTCCTCCGCCACTCGACCGCCAAACAGACTCGTAATTTGACTGATGATATGCCGTCGGCTCAGGCTATAGCGATCCTCCTCGGGCAAGAACATGGTGACCCCGAGAGCCCTGCCTCGCGGAATGATCGAGACCTTGTAAACCGGATCATGCTCTGGCATCAGGCGCCCAACAATCGCATGACCCGCTTCGTGATAGGCCGTATTTAACTTCTCTTTCTCGGACATCACCATGGAGCGACGTTCGGCACCCATCATGATCTTATCTTTAGCCAGTTCAAAATGCTGCATACCAACGGTACGGACACCCGCTCGCGCCGCAAACAGCGCAGCTTCGTTGACTAAGTTTGCGAGATCAGCACCAGAGAACCCTGGCGTGCCTCTCGCGATTTTTGATGCCTCCACGTTTTCTGCCAATGGCACTTTACGCATGTGCACTTTTAAGATCTGCTCGCGGCCTCGGATATCTGGCAGTCCTACAGTGACTTGGCGATCGAAGCGCCCCGGACGCAACAGCGCAGGATCCAATACATCCGGCCTGTTTGTAGCAGCGATGACGATAACCCCATCATTACCAGCGAAGCCATCCATCTCGACCAGCAGCTGGTTGAGCGTTTGCTCACGCTCATCATGACCACCACCTAAACCGGCGCCACGGTGTCGACCCACCGCATCGATTTCGTCAATAAAAATGATGCAGGGCGATTGCTTTTTTGCCTGGTCAAACATGTCGCGAACTCGCGATGCACCGACACCCACGAACATCTCTACGAAATCTGATCCGGAGATCGAGAAAAAGGGCACCTTCGCCTCACCCGCAATGGCTTTAGCGAGTAAGGTTTTACCCGTGCCGGGCTGACCGACCATAAGAACACCGCGCGGTATCCGACCGCCTAGTTTCTGAAAGCGGCTGGGGTCTCGTAAGAATTCCACTAATTCCTGAACGTCTTCTTTAGCTTCGTCAACGCCTGCAACGTCGGCAAAAGTCGTCGTAATTTGGTCTTCGCCCAACAACTTTGCTTTGCTCTTACCGAAGCTCATTGGTCCGCCGCGACCACCACCACCGCCTTGCATCTGCCGCATAAAAAACATAAACACAGCGAGAATAAGCAGGATCGGGAAGCTCGCAACAAGCAATTGTGTCCACACAGATTGCTGCTCCGGCTGCTTACCTTCGACAACAACATTGTGCGACAACAAATCATCCATCAGCTTGGGATCTTCGACCATAGGTCGTATCGTCTCAAAGCTAGATCCGTCGGTGCGCTCCGCCGTAATGGTCAGGCCATCGACGACCACTTTCGACAGCCGATTGTTTTCGACCTCCTGAATGAAGGATGAGTAGCCCAGTTGTTCTTTTTGACCCTGAGTATTGAAGTTGTTGAATACCGACAGCAGCACCGCTGCTATCGCCAGCCACAACAACATATTTTTCGCCATATTATTCAAAACACCATCCTCCGGCCTGATATCGATGCCTATCGATTCACTAGTATAGCGGGGTATTCACCAACCGCGCACCCGTAAGAGATGGTGGCGCTGATAAGCTATTTCAAGGATTTACGGGAACTTTGTCTAACTGGGTCTATATTCGGAAACCCCGAGCCACAACATAAACCTCCTTGGAGCGCGGTCTTGAGGCAAGTGGTTTGCGACTATTCACCGCTTGGAAGCGCTCGCGAACCGACTTCAGCCAGCTATCAAAACCTTCGCCATGAAAGACTTTCGCCACAAACACACCGCCCTCGGGTAGCGTATGGATGGCAAAATCGAGTGCCAGCTCCACTAGATACATCGCTTTTGGTTGATCGACATCAACAATGCCGCTCATGTTGGGTGCCATGTCTGATAACACCACCGATGGCACATCAGCGCCTATTACAGACTGAATATCATCGAAGACCGACTGTTCCGTGAAGTCGCCCTCTATAAACTCGACACCTGCCAGGGCATCCATCGGCAGTATATCGCTGGCGATAACTCGCCCTTTGTGGCCCACCAGCTGCGCTGCTACTTGCGACCAGCTACCGGGAGCGCTACCCAAGTCGATCACTGTCATACCGGGGCGAATAAACCGGTCTTTTTCATTGAGCTCCAAAAGCTTATAACAGGCCCTTGAGCGATAACCGTCGGTTTGCGCCCGCTGCACATAGATATCGTCCCGATGTTCTTTGAGCCACGCTTTACTCGACCCACGCTTCTTCGCCATTTTTAAGGACTCCTGAGACAATGCCCGGTAGAATAACAGGCATAAACCCTGTGACTTCAGACAACGAGTGCCAAATCTTGGAAAACCGATTACTAAAGCAATACCGGGCGATCGCCCACAAATTACACCCGATTGTAACTGTTGGAGGACAGGGCTTAACAGAAGGCATACAACTGGAACTCGACCGTGCCCTCTCTGATCACGAGTTGATTAAAATTAAGTTGAATGTTGGCGATCGTGATACTCGTGACGCAATGATCACCGAACTAGTATTAACCTCGGGCGCAAAATTAGTGCAGAAAATTGGACATACAGCGACTCTGCTCCGGCAATCGCCGAACGCTGACCCGAAGAAGTCGAACCTCCAACGCATGCTCTAATGGCCAAGATTCTTGAGTTCCCTAGCCGAGAAAAACAAGCCTACGCCTTTTTAACAGCACAGCTTGCATCGCTCCTAAGAGAAAAAGGGGCCGATGATGTCCTTATCGCGCACGCCACCGACTTGCTAACAAGAGTTTATGGCGACTTGCAGGAGGACTCGGACTTCTCCTTCAGTATCAGTCTACCTAATGGGCTCGATAACGAGGAGATCACGCGCCTTCAAACAGAAATAGGTGACGGAGTCGATGCACTGCGCCAGCATCACCACTCGATAACCATCCGCATGGCAGCGCAGTTACTTCTCACTGAACTGGCACTTTTTCAGAGAACGCGGGACTAGCTTAACAGCGCGCTGGAACCGACAAAGACAAGCCATGCGACGATCCAAGCCAAGACGAAGTAACCCACCATCAAGGTGATGGCGAATCGTGCAGATTTCGCTTCACGCGCCAAAAGTGCGACCGTCGAGACGCACTGAAGTGCAATGGTAAAGAAGACGACCAGCGCGACGCCAGATGCCGCACTCAAACCAGAAGCGGCAATTTGATCGGCAAGCGGTGCAGGGTCCGCATCGGCATTTTCGATGCCGAAAATCGTTCCCAAGGTTCCTACGAAGACCTCGCGCGCTAAGAAAGAGGCGATAATAGCCACGCCATAGCGCCAGTCGAGGCCCAGCGGCTCGAACACTGGCTCAATAAATCGGCCCAGTGACGCCAGCCACGAGCCCGCCAGATCCTCACCTCCGTTGGGGAAATAACCCAAGATCCAGACACCGATGGTGACCATAAAAATAACGCTACCGGCTTTTCGTACGAAGTGCCACGCTCGATTGAGAGCACTGCGTAAAATGGGCCTCGCGATAGGCACCCGGTAGGCAGGTAGCTCTAGAATAAAAGGCTGGCCACGCCGGTTATCGTTACCTAATCGGCTCACTAGAGCTGCCACCAAGAGCGCTGTAGAGATTCCAAAAAAGTAAATGGCAGACATCGCCAGTCCTTGCCAACCAATCAAGCCGCCAAAGAACGTCCCGTCGGGTATCAAAATAGCAATTAACAGTGCGTAAACAGGCAACCTCGCAGAGCAGGGCATCAGCGGAATGGCGACATAGGTGAGCAGACGCTCTTGCATGGATGACATGGTTCTTGCGGCATAGATGGCAGGAATCGCGCAGGCAACGCCAGACAAAAGCGGCACAAAACTCTTTCCTGACAATCCAAAATAACTCAGTGGGCGATGACAAATTAATGCGGCTCTGGCGAGGTAACCTGAGTCCTCCAACGCGCCAATGATCAATGTCAGAATGAACACCAGTGGCACGAATACGAGAAACGCACCTAACCCGCCAAAAATCGCATCATTGATAAAGTCGGCAGCCATGCCACTTGGCATGACAGACGCAACCAGACCACCCATAGACAGCACAACCGCCTCAACACCATCCATTAGCGGAGCCGCCCAAGTGAAAATTGCTTGGAAGAAGAGAGTCATGATAGAGACGAAGGCAATACCGCCCGATACCGTTCCCAGCAACCAGTGATCCAGTCTCGCCTGTCGGCGGACCAACAAATCGCCTTTGGGTGAAAAACGATCGCCGATTTGTTGCGCCGACCCTGAAATCAATACGTCGGGGGTCTCTGCCCAGGGTGGCAGATCAAATTCCCCTGACACCATGGCCTGCTCTGCAGTGTTAACGCCGTTACCTGTTCGAGCGCTGACAGGAAAAACGGGGACACCTAAAGCCGCCTGCAACCCAGCAATATCGAGCTCAAGATCGTCGTTCTCAATGATGTCCATCATGTTTAGCAGAACGATGAACGTCTTTTTGGATCGAGCCGCCTCGCGCGCGACCTGCAGGCAATACGTCAGTCCTTTTTCAAGGCGCGTTGCATCCAAGACCATTGCAATAACAGCTTCTCGGTCGTCATTGAGCGCACAGCGGAGGTTATCAATGGCAACCTGCTCCTCCCCCGACACGGCGGTCAACGAGTAGGTGCCAGGGAAATCCCATAGCGAAACGTTGGTATCAGACACCAAGTGTCCTTTGCCCACGTCAATCGTAATACCCGGATAGTTCGCTACCTTGTGCTTAAGCCCAGTAAGCCGATTGAAGAGTGCGCTCTTGCCTGAATTCGGGGCACCGACCAGTAAAATATCCCGCATCACGCAGGTCGCTCGTTAACGACGCGAATTAGCTGGGCAGTACGCTTATCGATGCTGTAGGTTGAACCACCGACCGCATAGACGCGGGGGGCGCCAAAGCCAGGAGTGACGAGGCAGGTGACACTCCGACCCGCCAGAAACCCCATATCGGCAAGTCGCTGACAGATGTTGTCGCCATCGTGATCGGCGACGAATGCAACGTATGCCCTCTCGTCCACTGAAAGTGACCAGAGTGATCTGCTGTCAGCTGCATCGACTGAATGAGACACGTGAGTCATGCGCACACGTCCCGACTAGACGTGCCGCACCTTAGCTATCTCGTAATAGATATCACCGCCAGGCGCATTGACGACCACTTCATCGCCCTCTGACTTACCTACCAGTGCTCGAGCAATTGGCGAGTTCACGGAAATCATATTGTGCTTTACGTCGGCCTCATCTTCGCCAACGATGCGGTAGGAGACCTCGGCATCGTCGTCGATGTTGATCAAGTCAACAGTGGTACCGAACAGTACACGGCCCGAGTAGGTCAGTGTTTTGACATCAATGACTTGTGCGTTAGACAGTTTGTACTCTAACTCTTTAATGCGCCCTTCAGCGAAGCTTTGCTGCTCCCGTGCAGCATGATACTCAGCGTTTTCCTTGAGATCACCGTGCTCTCGAGCATCTGCAATAGCAGCAACGATGCGCGGACGATCTACCTTTTTGAGGCGTTCGAGCTCCGCGCGCAGAGTCGCCTCTCCAGCGACCGTCATAGGGACTTTATTCATTAGCCAAACTCACATGTAGATCCTGCAACCTACGAACCTGCCCATCAGGCTCTTTTTCCATCGACATACAAATGGCCTCGGCGGCTGCCAAGGTCGTAGTGTAGAACACCTGATGCTGCTCGGCACTTGATCTGATGGAAGCAGAGTCCAAAATCGCCGTACGACCTTCTGTCGTATTGATGATAAGTGACGCTTCATCGTTTTTGATTAAATCCACGATATGCGGGCGCCCCTCAGCAACCTTGTTTACAGAACGAACTGCTAGGCCCGCGGCCTCAAGTGCTTTAGCTGTGCCTTTCGTTGCAGCCAGCGTAAAGCCCGTATCTACCAATCGCTTAGCAACCTCTACCGCAGCGGCTTTATCCGCGTCGCGAACACTAAACAATGCTAGCCCAGACTGCGGCGTGACGTCGCCAGCACCCAGCTGCGCCTTAGCAAAGGCATCGGCGAAGGTAGGTCCCGTGCCCATTACCTCCCCTGTGGACTTCATCTCCGGGCCCAATATCGGATCGATACCGGGAAACTTATTAAAGGGGAGGACAGCCTCCTTCACGCTGAAGTAGTTGGGAACAACTTCAGTTGTAAAGCCTTGAGAACTCAGCGTTTGTCCCGCCATACAGCGCGCCGCTATTTTAGCCAGCGACACGCCAATTGCCTTTGATACAAATGGCACCGTTCGCGATGCGCGCGGGTTAACCTCAATGACATAAATCTGGTCGTCCTGCCAAGCCAGCTGCACGTTCATGAGCCCCTTGACTTCGAGTGCTACCGCCATCGCTTTGACTGTGTCACGCATGGCGTCTTGGACATCCGAAGGCAGACTATAGGGTGGCAGTGAACAGGCCGAGTCACCCGAGTGTATGCCCGCCTGCTCGATATGCTGCATGATCGACCCGATGACCACATGCTCACCGTCCGACACCGCGTCAATATCCACCTCTATCGCCGCGCTCAAAAAGTGGTCCAGCAGTACGGGCGATTCATCCGATACTTTGACGGCATCGCGCATATACCTGAGCAAGTCTTCCTCGCGGTAGACCACTTCCATGGCTCGCCCGCCCAAAACATACGATGGACGAACGACCAAGGGATAACCAATTCCTTGCGCAGCAGCAACCGCTTGATCAACGCTTCTGACCGTTGTGTTGGCAGGCTGCAAGAGATCCAATTTCTGGATCATTTTCTGGAATCGCTCACGGTCTTCGGCGCGATCAATCTGATCAGGAGTGGTACCTATGATCGGAACACCTGCCGCCTCTAGGGCACGGGCCAACTTCAAGGGCGTCTGACCACCGAACTGGACAATGACGCCTTTTGGCTTCTCGAGATCGACTATCTCCAACACATCCTCGAGCGTGACGGGCTCGAAAAATAGGCGATCAGACGTATCGTAATCTGTCGAGACCGTCTCGGGATTGCAGTTCACCATGATGGTCTCGTAACCATCTTCGGCCATTGCTTGAGCCGCATGAACACAGCAGTAATCAAACTCGATGCCTTGACCAATCCGGTTTGGTCCACCACCGAGAACAATGATTTTTTCCCGGTTTGTTGGCGCCGCCTCGCATTCTTCCTCGTAAGTCGAATACATATAAGCAGTTGACGACGCAAACTCGGCAGCGCAGGTATCAACCCGCTTATACACAGGACGCAAACCCAGATCGTGACGATGTGCTCTCACCGAGGCCTCTGTCGCCTCCATAACCGCAGCGATGCGCTTATCAGCAAAACCTTTACGCTTGAGCAGTCGTAACTCTGGGTAGGCAAGGTCAGTCACCGACCTGCCTACCAGCGTCGACTCGAGCCGAATAATGTCTTCAATTTGAGCTAAGAACCATGGGTCTACGCCCGAGTAGCCGTAGATTTCCTCTATCTCCAGTCCGGCCCTAAAGGCATCAGCCAAGCACCAAATACGCTCTGCACCGGGGTGCGTTAGTTGCTTTACTAGCTCGGCGCGCGAATCTGCATCGGTCACCAAGAAACGGGGTTCAAATCCCGCTGAACCGACCTCCAGACCACGTAGCGCTTTCTGAATGGATTCTTGGAATGTACGGCCAATGGCCATCACCTCGCCGACTGATTTCATCTGAGTTGTCAGTCGGGCATCGGCCGTCGCAAACTTCTCAAACGCAAACCGTGGCACTTTAGTCACCACATAATCAATCGCTGGTTCAAACGACGCGGGCGTAACGCCACCGGTAATGTCATTAGCCAACTCATCAAGCGTGTAGCCAACGGCGAGCTTTGCGGCGACTTTTGCAATGGGGAAGCCCGTAGCCTTGGATGCCAGTGCAGAGGAGCGGGATACCCTGGGATTCATTTCGATAACCACGATACGACCCGTGTCAGGGCATTGCCCAAACTGCACGTTCGAACCCCCAGTTTCAACACCGATCTCTCGCAGTACCGCCAGCGACGCGTTTCGCATGAGCTGATATTCTTTATCAGTCAGTGTTTGAGCTGGCGCCACGGTAATAGAGTCGCCCGTGTGTACGCCCATGGCGTCAAGGTTCTCGATGGAACAGACAATGATGCAGTTGTCGTTCTTATCTCGGACAACCTCCATCTCAAACTCTTTCCACCCGATGAGTGATTCATCGATGAGCAGCTCGTTTGTGGGGGACAATTCGAGCCCGCGTTTGCAGATGGTCTCAAACTCGACACGGTTATAGGCGATACCGCCACCAGAGCCACCCATGGTAAATGACGGACGGATGATGCAAGGGAAGCCTACAGTCTCCAAAACACCAAAGGCCTCCTCGAGACTATGTGCAATTTCGGCTCTGGGCGTCTCCAAGCCAATCTTCTTCATCGCGATGTCAAACTTTTCGCGATCCTCCGCCTTATCAATTGCTTCTTGCGTCGCGCCGATCATCTCGACGCTGTATTTCGCCAGTACTCCCTCGGCATCAAGCTTGAGCGCACAGTTCAACGCTGTCTGCCCGCCCATTGTGGGCAGTAAAGCGCAGGGGCGCTCCTTTTCAATAATCTTGGCAACGGTGCGCCATTCAACCGGCTCGATATAGGTCGCATCTGCCATAGCTGGATCGGTCATAATCGTTGCAGGGTTAGAATTCACCAAAATGACGCGGTAACCCTCTTCACGCAACGCCTTGCACGCCTGGGCACCTGAATAGTCGAATTCGCAGGCCTGACCAATGACAATAGGACCTGCACCCAAAATCAAAATACTGTCGATGTCGGATCGTCTTGGCATTATGCGGCTCCTCCTTGAGCATTAGACTTCGTCATCGCATCAATGAAGGCGTCAAACAAATAGGTCGCGTCATGGGGGCCGGGACTGGCCTCAGGATGCCCTTGAAAGCTGTAAGCCGGCACGTCCGTCCGACATATACCCTGAACAGTGCCATCGAACAGCGATCGATGCGTCACTGAGAGATGTGCGGGTAAATCAGTATCAGACACAGTAAAGCCGTGATTTTGACTCGTCACCATTACCGTTTTATTCGTAAGGTCTTGCACCGGATGGTTGGCTCCATGGTGTCCATGGCTCATCTTTTGCGTTTTTGCACCGCTGGCTAGAGCCAAAATCTGATGGCCAAGACAAATACCAAAGAGCGGCACCCCAGCCGTCATAATGCGCTGAGCTAGATCGATCGCATAACGGCAGGGCTCAGGATCGCCCGGCCCATTGGAGAAGAAAACACCATCGGGCGATTGCGCTGCAACCTCATCGAACGTGCTTTGCGCGGGCATCACAGTGACTCGGCAGCCCAGATCAACAAGAATTCGAAGGATATTTCGCTTTACACCAAAATCGAGCGCTACCACATGGAATCGTGCTGGTGGCGCCTTAGGGGAAGTGACACCCAACTGCCAAGATGGCTCCGTCCACTCGTAACTCGATTCAGTTGTGACGACCTTTGCTAAATCCATGCCCTTCAATCCGGGGAACGCCTGCGCCTCGGATATGGCGAGCGCCTCATCAGCCAGGTCGCCAGTCAGAATACAGCCTGCCTGAGCACCCTTTTCGCGAATAATCCGGGTTAATTTGCGCGTATCAATATCGGCAATACAGACCGTGCCATTCTCCTCAAGATAATCTGCCAGACTCTGCTCAGACCGAAAATTTGAGGCTACCAAGGGCAAATCTCTGATAACCAGCCCGGCCGCATGCACGGCGGCTGACTCCGCATCAGCGGCATTGGTACCCGTATTACCGATATGAGGATAGGTAAGCGTTACGATCTGCTGTGCATATGACGGATCTGTCAAAATCTCCTGATAACCCGTCATAGCCGTATTGAATACGACCTCTCCCACAGTTTTTCCTTGCGCACCGACAGAACGGCCGCGAAAAACTGTGCCGTCTGCAAGCGCTAAGACAGCAGGCTTATCCACTCAATATCCTCCAGAGAGTTGTTGTTCCAGCGCAGTAGAAGCCTCTCTTCGCTTCACTATTCGTCAACCGCCTTGGCACCAGATATGTTATTCTGTCGCGCGCACGGCGAAGCGCCGGAATGACTTAAAAGTCGCCGACCAATTCATCAATGCGCTAAGGCTCAATTGTACGGTTACGAACGTTTAGTGTCCATGAAAAAGCACTACGCATCTGTACGAGTGACCATCAACCTACTTCAGTCCGGTGAGGCCGAGTCATGAATAATGCGTTAACACAAACGGCAGCAATTACGGGTGCTGGCGACGGCATAGGGCGAGCGCTGGCCATTAACCTGAATAATAGGGGCGTTACGCTATACCTCTGCGACATCGATCAAGCACGCTTAGATGCAACGCTCGCGATGTGTGACACCAGTCGGGCAATGGTCAACGCAGCAATCGTCGACTGCGGCAACCAAACGCAGATTGAAGCCTGGGCAGCCGCGATCATAGCGGATACTACGAGCCTTGATTTCCTATTCAATAATGCAGGTGTGGCCTACAGTGCCGAATTTCGAGACGCGTCGCTCGACAACTTCGAATGGTTAATGAACATTAACTATTGGGGTGTCGTGTGGTCCACCAAAGCACTCCTGCCGCTGCTGGAGGCGTCGCCTGCTGGGCATTTGGTCAATATTTCCTCCATCTTCGGTATGGTCGGCATCCCGACACAAAGCGCGTACAACAGCGCCAAATTTGCGGTGAGAGGGTTCACCGAGTCGCTGCAGGCCGAGTACCGAGGAACGTCGCTATCGGTAACTTGCGTCCACCCTGGCGGCATTGCTACGAATATCGCATTGCGGGCTCGGACCGATGGCGAGGCGCAGGGGGCAACCGCTGAAGAGCGAGATCAATCGTTTAAGCAAATCGCTAAAACATCCCCCGAGAAAGCCGCTCGAGTCATTATGCGGGGCACGCTTGCGCAGCGTAGACGGGTATTCATTGGCTGGGATGCGTGGTTTTTGCATACCGTGACCAAGTTTATGCCAACCTCATACCATCGCATTATTTCGTGGATAGGACCAAAAAACGATGACGTCGGCTGATGCCGCGTCGCCTGCTGCGCCGACAAAGCTCAACCGATCATCCTTCTTCATTCTGATTGCCGGGCTACTGGCTAACGCCATAGGCCAGGCGTTCATCTTTGCGATACTGCCCCCCTTGGGACGAGAAGTTGCACTGAGCGAGGTGCAGACGACCTCCATCATCTCAACATCGGCCCTAGTCTTTACCTTCCTCTCGCCTTGGTGGGGTCGAAAATCGGACCAGATAGGGCGCAAGATCGTCATTGTAATTGGCTTGACGGGGTATGCCGCAGGCACGGTCCTGTTCGCTGTCGTATTCGCACTGGGTATGAAGGGCATCCTGACGGGCTGGGGGCTTTATTTCACAGCTCTCATTTGTCGCTGCCTGCAGTCCTCGCTGATGGCCGCCACCAGCCCAGGCGTGACCGCTTATGCCGCCGACCACAGTTCGAGGGCGTTTAGAACTCGCACTCTCGCGCGAATAGGCACGGCTAACAGTCTCGGCTTAATTATCGGACCGGTGCTCGCGGGTTTACTGGCCGGATTTGGGCTTCTCGCACCGCTCTACATCGCGGCGTTATTTACATTCGTAGCCGTTTTCGTTGTGTGGCGGTACCTTCCTGAAGGTTACAGTCCCGATACCCCCCGAAAACGCACGCCGAGGCTCTCCTTTTTGGATGTCCGATTAAGAGTTTACTTATTAAGCGCTATCGGCATCTTTACGGGCTTTTCCGCCATTCAGCAAACTCTGGGATTCCGCATTCAAGACAGTCTGTCGCTCAATGGTGTTGAGACGGCTCAGTACACGGGCGCCGCGCTCATGGTATCGGCTTTTTTCACGCTAGCGCTACAGCTATCCGTTGCACAGCGCTATGCAGGTCCCGCGCTCAACTTGGTCCGCATGGGGCTAGTTGCAAACTTGGTAGCCGCTGTTGTGATCACTCTTTCGCAAGATCTTACCGGTCTGCTGGTTGGCATGGCCTTTATGGGGGCGGGACTTGGATTATTGGGTCCGGCCATTGCCGCAGGTGCATCATTGGCGGTCACTCGGGATGAACAAGGTGGCGCCGCAGGCCTGATTACAGCCTGCCCGGCTGCTGGCTTCGTCGTGGGCCCCATTTTGGGCGGCGCACTCTATCAGGTCAGTCCATCGTATCCGCCACTTTTTGCCGGGATCATTACAGCGCTAGTGCTCGCTTACGCCTTGAAATCGCGGCCGATCATCGTCTCAGACGAGGATTAGTTCAGGGCTTCGATGGCGGCCCGAATACCCAATGGTATAGAGGCGGACCGATTTGCCTCGCGATCGACGAAGGCGTGCGTGAATCGTCCAGTGACACTGCTAGCCGAAGCACCTTGTGCAAATACCCCTATTTCCCAAGTGACGGATTTATCTCCAAGACGACTGACCCGCAGGCCCAGCTCCAGCCCCTGAGGATAGGCGAGGGGCGAAAAGTAGTCCGCTGAAGAGCTGACGACATAACCCACCACCGTATCGACACCGGGACGCATGCCGCCCTCTTCGATTAAAAACCGGTTCACCACAGAATCAAAAAATGCGTAGTAAGCAACGTTGTTAATGTGTCCGTAGATATCGTTATCGGCCCATCGACTGTGCAGCGGATAAAATACCGAAAACTGTTCCCGAGGGGCAGGTGCCGCCCTATCTGTCATGCCCAACCGCTCCAGGCCTCACGATACAACTGCAGCGCTATCACTTCATTTACCTCTCTCGGATTGTTGACCAATAAGCGCTGCTGGAACATGGCATCACTCGCCAGCATGGGTAGATCCGATTCCGGAATATCTGCCTGCGCGAGCGTAGCGGGCAGACCACTTTCGTCGATGAGCCTCTGAAACCAAGCAATGAGTCCCGCAGGGGATGGCTCTGCGCCTGGAAGAACCGTCGCCAATTCGGTGTATAGATCGGGACATGCCTCGGCATTGAACTTGAGCACGGGGGGCAACATCAACGAATTACTCAATCCGTGAGGTATGTGGTAATGACCACCCACCGGGTAAGCCAGCGCATGGACAGCGCCCACGGGCGCATTAGCAAACGCCTGCCCAGCAAACATGGATCCTAAGAGCATTGCCTCTCGCGCAGCCTCATCCTGTGGGGAATGCAGAACAGTTCGAATATTTTCAGACAACAGTTTTAGTGCCCGCAGTGCCAACATGTCTGAGATGGGATTCTTTTTGATCTTTGACGTATAAGCTTCGATCGCATGCACCATGGCATCGATGCCTGTCATCGCAGTGATACCTCTCGGAAGCCCCATCGTTAGAGATGCGTCTAGTATGGCGACGTCGGGCAGCAAGACTGGTGAGCTCACACCTGCTTTTGTGGTCTCGCCGGTGGTAATAATAGCTACCGGTGTTACCTCAGAACCGGTGCCAGCGGTTGTAGGCACCAAAAAGAGTGGAAGCCGGGGACCTGAGACCATCCCAACTCCGTAGATATCCGGCAGCGACTGATTACCCCCAGCGAGCACTGATACCACTTTCGCCACATCCATCGAGCTGCCACCGCCAACGGCGATCACAGAGTCACAGGTCCCCGCACTAAAAGCCTTTAAGCAATCACCAACCACTCGCTCGGACGGATCCGGCTCGATACCATCAAAAACGCTGATACTCTCACAGGCATCTCGCAGGTGATTAATCGCGGGTGTGACGACCCCCAGCTCAATCAGAACCGCATCTGTCACAAACAAAGGCCTCGATAAGCCGCGTTCTGACAGGAGATTAGATAACTGTAAAACCGCGCCCGACTGAACGAGCGTTGTCTTCACGGATTGGAAGGAAAAGCCATTCATGACCTAAAAGGTAAAAATCACCTTGCCTTTGGCGCGCCGCTCCATCATTGCGGCGTAACCGGCTTCGTAGTCTTGAATGGGGAACACATCTGTAACCACAGGATTCAGCTTGCCCTCACTGAAGAGCCCCCAAAGTTCCTCAACATTTTTCTGCTGCTCCGCTGGCTCCTCACCCAAGAATCGTCCCCAGAACACGCCCATGATTGAGCACCCCTTTAACAGTGTCAGATTGAGCGGAATACTGGGAATGGGACCTGAAGCAAAGCCAATCACGAGATAGCGACCGTTCCAAGCCATACTGCGCACTGCAGGCTCGGCGAAATCGCCTCCTACCGGATCATAAACGACATCAACGCCCTTCCCACCGGTAATTTCCTTAACGCGATCTTTCAACGACTCAGTGCTGTAATTGATCAACTCGTCAGCGCCTAATTGTTTACACAGCGCGAGCTTCTCGTCGGAACTCGCCGCGGCAATCACGCGAGCACCCATAACCTTACCGAGTTCAACTGCTGTGCTGCCGACACCACCGGCAGCCCCCATGACAAGCATGGTCTCGCCGGCCTTCAGCTGACCCCGCTGCTTCAGGGCATAATAGGAGGTAAAATAAGTCATCCCCACCCCAGCGGCAGCCGTGAAGTCGATACCATCTGGCTTGGGTAGCAAGGCGTTTTCATTTACCACAGCCTCGCTCGCAAATCCGCCGACACCGCCGAGCTGTATGACGCTGTCACCCACGGACCAGCGTGTCACTGCCGACCCTACCTCAGTGACCACACCAGCCGATTCTCCGCCCGGGACAAAGGGCATTGGCGGCTGCATCTGATATTTACCCTGAATGATCAGCACGTCGGGAAAGTTTAGCCCTGCTGCCTTTACGTCCATTCGAACATCGTTTGGCCCAAGCTGCGGCGTTTCCCAGTCATGGACTAAACTGAGCTTATCCGGAAGCCCGTGTTCGCTACATACAACCGCCGTCGCCATCTTAATAAACCTCGAACAGACCGGCTGCGCCCATACCACCGCCCACGCACATAGTGATGACCACGTACTTCACACCACGACGCTTTCCTTCAATGAGTGCGTGTCCAATCATGCGCGAACCGCTCATGCCGTAAGGGTGACCAATCGCTATAGCGCCACCGTCCACGTTGAGCTTATCGTTGTCGATACCCAGGGTGTCGCGACAGTGAATCACCTGCACTGCAAATGCCTCATTAAGCTCCCACAGGCCAATGTCATTTACCGTCAGCCCGTGCTGCTTGAGTAGCTTTGGCACAGCAAAGACGGGACCAATACCCATTTCATCGGGCTCACAACCCGCTACCGCCATGCCTCGGTAAGCGCCAAGCGGCTCTAGGCCGAGCGATGTTGCCATGTCACTGCTCATCACTACTTGGGCAGAAGCACCGTCAGACAGCTGTGATGCGTTACCTGCAGTGATTGTTCCGCCCTCGATTACAGTGCGCAAACCCTTCACACCCTCAAGCGTTGACGGACGAACACCCTCGTCCGCTGTCACAGTACCTTCCGCGGTAGACTGCTCGCCAGTCTCCTTGTTGTAGACAATGCGGTCACAGGTAACGGGTACAAGCTCAGCGTCGTAACGGCCCGCTGCGTAAGCGGCAGCCGTTCTCTCTTGAGACTCAAATCCGTACTCGTCCATGGCGTCACGAGAGACACCGTAGCGTGCTGCAACAACTTCAGCCGTTTGCAACATGGGCATGTAAATATCCTTCTGCATGGCAACTAGCTCGTTATCAACCAAGCGATGACCATTCATATGTTCATTCTGAACCAGCGAGATGGAGTCGAGTCCACCGCCGACAACGACATCCATACCGTCATACATGACTTGCTTTGCCGCTGTTGCAACCGCCATTAGACCTGATGAACACTGACGATCAATGGTCATGCCCGAGACTGTGACAGGCAAGCCTGCACGCAGAGCCGCGTTTCGACCAATATTCATGCCAGAGGTGCCCTGTGTGAGCGCGGCACCCATGATGCAGTCCTCTACGCGATCACCCTCAATACCCGCTCGCTCAACTGCAGCGCGAATCGCATGAGCACCCATGGTTGGTGCCTGTAAATTATTAAAGCCACCGCGGTAAGCTTTGCCAATCGGTGTCCGTGCTGTTGATACGATTACTGCTTCTTTCATTTTTCTTCTCCCTGTGCTCCTAAAGAGCCTCTCAGCGATGTAAGTAGTGTATGTGAGTTAGCTTAGCGCCAGATCTCTATTACTCGAGTGATATTCCCTTGGCCTGAGCCGCCTTCCCAAGGAACTTGAAGGTTTGTTCAAAACCAGCCTGCAGTTGCTTTGGCTCGCTATTGGCAATAGCGTCCCAGTTCTCAGCGATTGCCTCTGGTGTTTGATCAGCATCGTCTAGATAAATGCCATCAGTCTCAACAATTTTCGCGACCGCATAACCGCCGGCGCCAGCCGCTAAAATTGTACGCGTCGGCGCATCTTTAGAGACTAAATACAGAACAGCCGGTGTAACCGTCTCAGGCGTCATCAGGTCAAACGCCTTTTCAGGGATAAGACCCTCGGTCATACGTGTTCCCGCAGTCGGCGCCAGCGCATTGATCTTAACGTCGTTCTTGGCTCCCTCTTGCGCGAGTGTGTTCATCATTCCAATGACACCCATTTTTGCAGCGCCATAATTCGTTTGCCCGAAATTCCCGTACAAACCACTGGATGATGTGGTGACCACAATTCGACCATAGTTTTGCTCACGCATGATGTCCCAGACCGCCTTGGTGCAGTTAACGCTGCCCATAAGGTGCACATCAACAACCAATTTAAAGTCCTCGAGTGAGCCCTTTCCGAAACTCTTGTCGCGAAGAATTCCGGCGTTATTAATCAGAATATCGATTCGCCCCCAGCGCTCCATGGTCTTTGCAACCATATCCTGCACGTCTTCGAAATTCGCGACATTGGCGCCGTGAGCCATTGCTTCACCCCCGGCAGCTTCAATCTCGGCAACTACGGCCTGTGAGGCGCTGCTGCCACCCCCGCTACCGTCAACTGTCCCGCCGAGGTCATTGACCACTACCTTCGCACCCCTAGCCGCCAACTGCAGTGCATGACTGCGGCCCAGCCCATTACCTGCCCCTGTCACAATAGCTACTTGGCCGTCATAACGAATTGTCATTCTTTATTCCTTCCTAATCTGGCTGATCATCAGCCAATAAATTGCATGCCTAGCCACTCGGCATACAAAGCCGGTGTCTCCTCGCCCTCGATTTCAACCGTAACACCTGTCTTTACCAGGAATCGGTTAGCGTCTTTACGATCAACGCTTAAGATCTCGGTATGAGCTCGGATGCGCTTACCTGCGCGGACAGGCGCTAAAAATCGGAGCTTATCGATGCCATAGTTGACGCCCATCACCACGCCTTTAACGCCAATAGAGTTCTCCGAACTCAGCTTGGTCAGCAGTGACAGGGTTAAGAATCCATGCGCTATGGTCCCGCCAAACGGCGTTTTCGCCGCAGCCTCAGCATCGATGTGGATAAACTGATGGTCCTCGGTGCAATCGGCAAAAGTATTGATGCGGTCTTGCTCGACGGTCATCCAATCGCTGGCCGGTAACTTTGTACCGACCATTCCCGTCATATCATCGGGTTCAACCCATTGTGTAGGCATGTTTTAACTCCCTTATTCTTATCCGTCGCGAAACGTTGCACCTGATTCCTCAACCATGGTGTATCCCTTGAGCTCATGCCGTCCGACCACCATGCGGTGAACCGCATCAGGACCATCAGCCAGTCGCAACGTGCGCTGTCCAGCCCACATACTCGCCAGCGGTGTGTCGTTGGATACGCCAATACCACCGTGCATTTGAATCGCATCGTCAATCACTTTGAGCGCCATGTTAGGTACGACTGTTTTAATCATCGAAATCCAAATCCGCGCTTCTTTCGGATCAGTCGTATCCATCATCCATGCCGTCTTCAACGTCAGCAGGCGAGCCTGCTCGATATTCATCCGCGCGTCGGCAATGATATCGATATTGCCGCCAAGCTTGGCCAGCGGTCGTCCAAAGGCCGTTCGAGTGGTTGCCCGTGTGCACAGTAAATCCAACGCTTTTTCCGCAGCACCGATCGAGCGCATACAGTGGTGAATGCGACCCGGACCAAGACGCCCTTGTGAGATCTCAAAGCCGCGTCCTGGGCCGAGGATGATGTTATCTTTTGGAACACGGACGCTATTTAACTTGACGCGCATGTGGCCGTGAGGTGCATCCACGTTGTTAAAGACGGTCAGGGGTCGCACAATCTCAACACCCTCCGCGTCCATTGGCACTAAGATCTGCGACTGCTGCAAATGCTTAGGCGCGTCGAAGTCAGTCTTCACCATACAGATCATGACTTTGCACCGGGGGTCACCCGCACCACTCGTCCAGTGCTTTTCGCCATTAATGACCCACTCATCACCCTCTAGAACCGCACTTGTGCAAATGTTGGTCGCATCAGATGACGCCACATCAGGCTCGGTCATCCCAAAGCATGATCGAATCTCACCATTCATCAGAGGCTCTAACCACTGCTTTTTCTGCGCTTCGGTCCCGTACTTATGAATCACTTCCATATTGCCGGTGTCAGGGGCGCTGCAGTTGAATACCTCGGCACCAATGTACGAACGGCCCATTTCTTCAGCGAGGTAGGCGTATTCGACCGTGTTTAAACCGGAACCCTTTTTATCCGTTAGGAAAAAGTTCCACAGGCCTTGTGAGCGCGCCTTCGACTTCAAACTCTCTAAAATCTCTGTCTGACGCTCAGTAAATTCCCAAGGTGACCCCTCCTCAATCCCTGCCTTGTACTCGCCCTCAAGAGGCAGCACTTCCTCAGTGATAAAATTCTTAACGCTTTCTAAAATCGGCGCGACTTTTTCTGAGACACCTAAGTCCATAACCTACCCCTTTTTTGACGTTATCTTCGACTCTATGATTTTTTCTACATCCCACAAGCACGCTGATGCCTGAGCGATGTGTGACCGGGATTTGAACATACAGTATGTTTTTTTGACCCACAAGAATGTTTTCAATTGAGCCTCTGAATGCAACCTATGTATAGCTGGCCGACCTGATTAGTCTGCAGACTAAACCGTCGTCAGACAGCAACTTACAGTTGGTCGCGGTCGCTCCAAGAATCCCGACAATGCCTGTTATGCATCAAGGGTGTAACACTATGACAGGGCTGTGGAGGGTGCCACTGCGAAATTTATAGCGTATTCTTTACGAATCGTTATCCCTGAGAAAACTGTCAAGCAGGTCCATGCTCGTCGCCAGCGAGGGTGATGTCAGCAAAAGGCCGTCTATTGGCGCGAGATCGCGCATCGAAAATGAAAGGATTTACTTGTGAATGTCCGCCCTTTTCACCTAGCCCTACCCACTCGAGATCTTGAAAAAACACGTCAGTTTTATTGCGACATACTAGGCTGTGAAACAGGAAGAGAAACTCAGGACTGGATCGATTTAAATTTATTCGGGCACCAGCTCGTCTTCCACGTCTCCGGCGGCGAACCACTAACTACAACGCACAACGCAGTTGACGCACATAGTGTCCCAATACCCCACTTTGGTGTAGTGCTTACACCCGATGAGCATCGCGCATTTAGCCAACGAATTACGGGTAAGGTGCAAATGATTATCGAGCCCGCCGTGCGCTTTGAGGGTACCACCGGCGAGCAACGAACACTTTTCTTTGAAGACCCCAACGGCTACGCGCTAGAGTTCAAAAGCTTTGCAAATGATAACGACCTCTTTGCGCCCTTCGACCCTTAGCCACTGTAAATAGCCACTGTGAACCAATCGCTCGGGCGTGGATCTGATTCATACTGAGTCGTCACTACCGAGGTGGTCGTGTCTGACTATTAACATCTGGCTATTAACACCTAGCTATTCGTATTTAGCGTCATGGTAAACATTCTGGACGTCTTCACACTTATTGAGCAAGTCAAGTAGCTTTTCGAATTGCTCGACATCCTCTCCCGAAATCACTGTCTCGCCCTTGGGTACAAACTGTATTTCCTCCACCTCAAAGTCGATATCAGCGTACTCAGCCGTCAGCGCAGTGCGCGCCTTCGCAAACTCCGTGTTAGGTGCAATAACTGTGACCATATCTGCATCTGACTCAACTTCGAGAACATCAACGTCAGCCATGATCAAGCAGTCGAGCACCCCTTCCTCATCACCCTTGAAGACAAAGACTGCGGCGTGCTCAAACATATGAGCGACGGTTCCTGGCGTGCCCATTTTGCCTTTGCCCTTCGTAAAGGCTGGACGCACCTCACCGATGGTTCGGTTCGCATTGTCTGTCAGACAGTCAACCAGCAACATCGTACCGCCGGGACCAAACCCCTCATAACGCGCGGTCTGAAAATCCTCTCCGATACCTGAATCAGCCTTGTCTATTGCCTTTTCAATGACATGAGAAGGCACCTGATCTTTCTTGGCACGATCAATAAGAGAGCGCAACGTAAGGTTAGCCGAGGGGTCGGTACCGCCCCCTTTTGCCGCCATATAAATTTCACGACTGTACCGCGAGTAAACCGCTGTTTTCGCAGCTGCTGTTTTCGCCATCGACTCTTTACGATTTTGATAGGCGCGCCCCATGCCTAGCTCCCAAGAAGTAACTTGCGGCTTAGTTTAAACTAGAAGCGACCTCCATGCGGGGGATTACAGTCAATACGCCTGTTTTTCAGGGCTGCCCACTTCACGCTAGACTGGCGCGGTCGACACCAACAAGCATAGGCACGCTCGAACATCATGCGCTCGAAAAGACAACATATCGGCCCCGGTGCGATGATTGCTGCGGCCTTTATCGGTCCCGGCACCGTAACAACCGCAACGCTTGCCGGGGGGAACTTTGGCTTTACATTGTTGTGGGCGATTGCCTTTTCCGTCCTTGCGACCCTCATCTTGCAAGAGATGACCGCACGATTGGGTGTCGTTGGAAAGCGCGGCTTGGGCGAAGCTATCGCACAAAAAACCCGCGGTAGGTTGCTCTATTGGCCGATGACACTGCTAGTCATCGCCGCTGTTTTTATTGGTAATGCCGCCTACGAGGCCGGCAACATTACCGGAGCAATAATCGGACTACCCCGATGGTATTTGGGCGACGTTAACCTGTGGGCCGTGGGCATCGGTTTCATTGCCTTTATGGTATTGAGCACGGGCCGTACGCCGTTGATAGAGCGGGTGCTTGTACTCCTGGTGGCCGGAATGGCCGCTGTGTTCCTCTGCACCGCCATTATCACTCAACCGTCGATCGCGGGTATCGCCAGCGGGCTACTGACACCCAGCATCCCCGAAAATGCCGCCATGTTAGTCGTCGGTCTCATTGGCACCACCGTCGTACCCTATAATTTATTTTTGCACGCATCCGCCGTGAAAAACCATGCCATATCCGGCATGACGCTCAAAGAGGCCCGGCAGGATATTGCTCTCTCTGTGGTTGGTGGGGGCTTAATTACCCTCTGTATTGTCATCACGGCAGCCGCGTCATTACACGGAACGGGCAAACCAATAACATCGCTATCACAGATTGCGCCTACCCTTGAGCCATTAATGGGCGCCGCCGCCGCAGCGGTATTGACCGTTGGCTTTTTTGCTGCGGGGCTATCCTCCGCCATCACCGCGCCCCTGGCAGCAGCGTACGCGGTCACTGAAATACTCGCACTTAATGAGCAGCGACGAGAACAGGTTTTTCGGTGGACTTGGCTATTGGTTCTTGGGGTCGGTGTCCTCTTTGCTAGTTTCAGCCTAAAACCTCTCCAGCTCATTTTGTTTGCGCAGGTTGCCAATGGTCTACTGCTTCCGGTCTGTGCGGCGTTCATACTGTGGATAGCGAATGACCGTAGCATGCTGCAACGACACACCAACACGGGACTTCAAAATCTGTCAGGCGTTTTCGTTATCGCGATCACGCTTATTTTGGGCGCACGTAGTCTGAGCCTTGCTGCGGGGTGGCTGTAATATGCCTCTCTTGGTTGATTTGAATTGCGATCTGGGTGAGGGGTTGACCGGTGATAGCGCTGAGCGTGATCGCGAATTAATGTCCCACATCAGTAGCTGCTCGATTGCTTGTGGTGGTCATGCGGGCTCGGCAGACAGCATGCAGTGGACCGTCGATGCAGCTCTTCAGGCGCAGCTCCGGCTTGGCGCCCACCCCTCTTACCCAGATCGAGCACAGTTCGGTAGAGTGTCGATACCGATGCCGCTACCAGCACTGTGTGCATCGATAACCGAACAGGTGGTCGCACTCACTGAGATTATCGAAGTCGCAGGCGGCAAACTTCGCTTCGTTAAACCTCACGGCGCTTTGTACAACGACATGGCCCAGGACAGCTCGCTCGCGAGCGCCGTACTGCAAACCATAAAAGCGATAGATCCCTCGCTCAGTGTCATGGGTCTGGCCGGGAGTCTTGTTGGCAACCTCAGTCAAGACCTGGGCGTAGGCTTCATTGGTGAGGCATTTGCCGACCGGCGCTATCTCAACAATGGTCACCTGGCACCTCGCTCTGAAGTGGGCGCTGTTATCCATGATTCAGCTGAGGCCGTTGAGCAAATTATCTCGATCGTCCAACGCAGCGAAATCACCTCCATTACTGGGCGCTTGTTATCACTACATGCCGACACCATATGCGTCCACGGTGATACCCCCGGGGCTCTCTCACACTTAGAGCATATCTCTGCTGCTCTGAAAGACGCTGGCTTTACCGTTTGTGCACCGCAATGATTAAGACCGATTTTCACGCAGTTATCAGGCCTTTTGGTGAAGTGGGATCCTTGGTCGACATAAGCGCGCCAACTATGGATGAAGCATGCCACACAGTGATGGCGCTAAATAAAATGCTCTTAGCTCGCCGCCTATCAGCCATTGTCAGCACCACACCCAGCTACAGCAGCCTTCTCGTCTGTTTCAATCCTAGCCTTTTAGGCCGCGCAGCGTTGCACGACCTATTGCAGCAACTACTTAATGACCTAGAGCAGATCGACCAGCCCCGGGGTGTGACCTGGGAAATCCCCGCCTGCTTTGGCGGCAGATATGCGCCAGATCGTAAACAGCTTGAGGTTGCATTATCGACCCAATGGGATGTCATTGTGCACCGCTTTTGCTCTATCGAGTTCACGGTGCGAGCCATAGGTTTTGTGCCAGGGTTCACCTATCTCGGAGGGCTACCACCAGACCTCCACTGCACACGAATGATGACACCGCGAGCGCGAGTCCCGGCATCGTCAATAGCCATTGCCGGCAACCAAGCAGGTATATACCCCTTCGATTCACCGGGTGGCTGGCGGATT
Source organism: uncultured Alteromonadaceae bacterium (assembly GCA_913064725.1). GTDB lineage: Bacteria > Pseudomonadota > Gammaproteobacteria > Pseudomonadales > Halieaceae > Luminiphilus. The sequence goes on from CAJYAI010000026.1 coordinate 28,420, forward strand.
TTAGGGCGTCTGCCCTTCGCTGTTTTTGACACAGCGGACGAGCCACCTGCTATCTTTTCACCGGGTGATCAACTCCGCTTCAAACCCGTCGATGAGACTGAGTTTGCATCACTTGCCGAACAGCCCCGCGAGAACGTCATTTCTGTGTCAGTGGCTGGTCAGTGAAGCTTGAGTTCTTAACCAGCGGGCTCAGGACGACCACACAGGACTCGGGGAGGCCTGGCTTCACCCATATTGGTGTGCCCGTGGGTGGCGCACTAGACCAAGCTGCCCTGCACTACGCCAACCGCTTAGTGGGCAACCCTATCTACTCTCCGGTACTTGAAATCACATTGACAGGACCGCGAATCAAATGCCTCGAATCGGGCCAGGTCGCGTCCGCCGGCGGCGACTTTAAATTGGTAGTTAATGGACAAGCAAGAGCTCCGAATACCGCCATCACGTTAGAGGCCGGCGACGAGTTGTCATTTGAGCCCTCATCTGCGGGCTGTCGGACTTTCCTTGCCGTTGCCGGAAACTGGTGTGTAAAGCGATGGCTGGGTAGCGCGAGTGCCTTGAGAGTGGGTAGTCACGAGCTATTACCCGAGGCAGTTTGGTACAAGGGCAACGTACTCGAAACTTACGCGTTTAACGTCACACCCTGGCCATCGCCGTTATTGCCACCGCCGCGCGCTCGCAGATCAATCCTTGCATATCGAGGACCGGAGTATCATCTGTTAGACCCCACATCGATAGCGGAGCTATTCGGAAAATCCATCACTGTGGTCGATCCGTCGAATCGCATGGCACTGCGAACTGATGCTCGGCTTAATCTAACAAGCGAAAAATCGGAGTCCGAGATGGTGTCATCGGGTGTCCAACCGGGTACCGTTCAAGTAACCCATGACGGGCAAGCCATCGTCTTAATGAGAGACGGCCAAACGATTGGTGGCTACCCTCGCGTACTGCAATGCACGGTCAGTTCCCTAGACCATCTAGCACAACTGCGAGTGGGTGATGCGTTTGCCTTTGTGTTAATCGATGGCTAATCGGCGATATTAACTCGCAGGAATGATATTGATGGGTGATGACCACGCCCGCTCTTGAAGCGTTTTTGCAAGATCCGGTCGCGGCTCAAAACCCGCTCGGATAGCATCCCATGTCGACCATCGACAGGTCGGATTCTCAATGGCCCGCGCGTAATAAAACGCTCGTGCTGAGGCGTCAAAGTCAGGATCGGACCAAACCGTTGAGAGTTGCGCATCACCTGTTTCAGCGTTAATGCTGCAGTCCTTTATGTCGACCCGCGCGCCATTATCAGGGCATCGCTGTGTATCAGTGTCGACGGGCGCACCGCCCGCACAAGCGACATCGATGACCTGTTCATGGGTCATGCCTGTCGCATCGACCCAGCCTTTGATCACTTGCAGTCGCTGAAGTGGCGCACTCGATGGGTCGGCCGAGGCCATAAGTAAAAACACAGGAGGTCGACCATCGGTCTCATCCAGCTCGATATCATCGCCCATCGTCACACCGCTGGCATAGGCCTGCTGGATGCCATCTGCAGACGACAACATGGCCTCATCAAGATCGGCGCCAGCGAAGAACCGAATTTGTATCCGAGGACCCGAGGTGGCGAATACCTCCTTACGCCTGAACGCTGCGTAAAGCGAGTCTCGGGTATTTTCTCCAGCCCAGGCGGCTGCAAGACCCGATGCGCCGAAGGTGGGAATAGCCCCATTGATATATACCTTGCCATCGATCTTCGAATAGCCCGCGCCGCCCCTTGGCGAGGGATTTGTGACAGCCAGTACGCTACTACCCCAATAAAAGGCCTGAGCGTCGAGCCCTGTGTAGGGTACTGAACCCCGCTGCCGAGCTTCGCTTGATAACAAACCCAGCTTTGACACAAAGGCATCTTCTTCAATCGCGGCTGCAGCCGTATGTGTATCACTGGAGCCAATGAAACCGAATTTGTAAGGATTAATTCCATCGGCTTGTTCGAGTGCCAGACCGTTCAACAGCGCCTCCCTGACGTAGGAGCCGTTCACTGCACTCAAGGCATTGGTTGCCACTCGGTAAGGCATGATTTCAAAGCCCGCAAATTCGTCGCGGGTAGACAGTAGCGGGTGCGTCTCCGACGTACCTTTTACCTGAGTGATTTCAACGACAGGTTCGTTTCGCATCCGCTGGGTCGCATAGTCGTCGCTCAACGGGTTACCCGCCCAGTCCTCGAGCTTGAACATCTGACCATTCGACCCATTCGAGTTGTGCGGAATCGATAAACTTTCGACACCCAAGGCTCGCAGTTCATCCATCCAATCCCAGAGATCCTCAGGATTGACAGAATGAAACCGCGAAAAGGGTTCTCGTGGTAAACGGTCACTACCTTTAAAAATCACGTTGCGATGGAGATTACCCATATCCAGTGTCGACGCGGTGTATTCATAGGCAACGAAGGTCGTGAACTTCCCCGGATCATTGTGTTCATCGGCTGCATCAATGATGTCTTCCCAAGCCGAGCGGATGACCCCTAACACCTCATCTCGATCAATAGTACCGGCTCTTATGCCCGAGACCGCACTGGGTAAAAACTCTGCAAAGGTACCCAGTCGACGAATAACACTAAAAAAATCGGTATCGTAGTTATCAGAGTCATTGAGCCCGTGATACGGGGCAGCGAAGTCGGTCTTTGAAAACGCCGTTATCGTCTCCGCGGACGCCTTCGCCAATCCAAGAAACATGGCGTGGTCGGTCACGGCATAGAAATCGAGCGGTCGGGACAATTGCATATCGAAGCCGCCAGGGTTACTGATGGCCTCTCCTTTGGCAAAGCGGTAGGCATCGTAAGGTGTTGCCTGAGTCCCCATCGCATAGCCATCAAATGAATATTCCGTGTGGACGTGCAAGTCACCAAAAAAAGCGGTGCGCTCCCCGGGGAGCGGCGTCTCAGTCTCTGCTGACAGGTCGCCGACTAACGCGCCACGCTCCAGTAGCGCAGTATCGCTATCAAAAACGCTAGCCGACCAATTACCCTCTGGATCTTGCTCGATCAATAATCGGTCAATATTTAAGGTACTTTCTATAACGTCCGGGTTGTTGTGCACATCAGCCATCGTGCTGAAAGCCTCGCTCGACTGCTCCACCGTCTCGGAGCAAGCGCTCAACAGACCTGCGGACACGGCTATCGCCAGTCTTACGCAGCACTGAACATTTGAGGACATCGTCACAGCTCACCACCCTATCGGCACTGGGGCCAAATTTTTATTAGCGTTTGAGCATAAAGCAAAATAGCCGTTCGAGCACGCTGAGGCGCCCTTTGTTAGCCTAGAGGCTATCGGGTAGGTGACCGGTCGTCTTAAGGATTCACGGGCATCTCTTGCCAGCCAACCTCAGTCAATGTGCTGATCGTCCGCAACTGACGTTTCGCCAGTATGAGATGGTCAACATGGTCAGGGGCCAATTCCACCACTACAAAGGTATCGGGAGGATTTGCGCTTACATTCAGCTCGCTTCCCACTCCCAAGGGGGCACCGGGCTCCTTCCAAAAAAACTGGGCTCTGGCCGAGTCGGATAGGGCCTGCCAGATGCGATCACGATGCGCTCCTCGATCAGATTCTGAGGTATGCAATGTAGCGTCACATTGAAGTCGAAACTGCTCTCGGGACTGTGTGAAATACCAACCGACCTCAACCTCAGAACAGCTTTTTAGCTCTTGCACTTTTCGGCTCCGCGAATCCGTGATGATGAAAAGCGCAGATGTTGTTTCAGAAAAACCACGAAATACGACCATCCGGACTCGAGGCTTGCCCGTCTCTGAAAG
>CAJYAI010000027.1 GCA_913064725.1 uncultured Alteromonadaceae bacterium
GCACAAATACGGCCGCAGAACGTATTGTTAAGACCAGCAGCCTTGATGCAAAGCCTTCGGTTATTACTTGGCCTAGCTCATCAGGCACGATTCGAAATCGAGGGCCTATTAAAAAAGACTAATCGTGTTGATGAAAAAATAGTTTATTTGCAGCGCTGACCACTTGAGCTTCAGCACAGTCCGCTTATATTGGTGGTATGAAGCGTAATGCAGTGGTTTTAGGGAAATTTTTGGGGGTGGTGTGGCTTTTCGCACTGCCCCTTTTTGCATCTGCAAGCTCAGATGTCACGTTCTGGAACTCCAGTGTTAACAACCGCCTCAATCAAATCGAAGTTCGCTTTGCAGTACAAGACGGAAGCGGAGCTCTGTGGTTTGCTACTCAAGAAGGTCTCACACGTTATAACGGGATCCGAGCAGATACTTTTAGCGCAGCTAACGCCGAAGCTGGTGGTCTGCGACCTGGCGAAGTTAGATCACTGACCGTATCTGCCCGGGGTCATCTTTGGGTCTTAACCAGCGCAATACAAACCTTTGACCCCGAAACCCAAGAGTTCGCTCCCTTATCACTTCTTGACAAGAAATATGCGCCCGTTTCTCTCGCTACAGATCAAAATGGATTGGTTTGGATAGGCCTTGATGGTGCCGTTGGCTTGTATCGACCTAATACCGAAAGCTTAGAAATCCTTAAGCTCCCCACCACGACATTGCCGGGTAAAGATGATCGAAGCGTAACTTCCCCGATTCAACATCTTATTCCTAACGGCGATCACGCCGTTGGAGTTAGTCCTACCGCGGTATTCGAGTTAAAGATAACCTCAACTGGAGAAATTATCGCAACACCGATTGCTAACCTTGCATCAGCTATTTCGTCTACCGTAATTACAGCTGCAATCTTCGACTCTTTTCTCTATCTAGGAACAGGTGTCGACGGATTGATTGTTGTCGATCTTGAGTCTCGATCTATCAGACAAATTACTCAGGGTCCTGACGATATTGACTTACCGTCTGACACGATAACAACCCTGCTTGCCGACGAAGACGGTGTGTGGATTGGCACTCCCAACGGGCTAGTCTATACCGCGGATAGTGGCAGAACTTTCCAGCATTACACCGCTTTCTCCAGTGGCCTACCGAGCAACTGGATAGTAGGCCTGTATAAGTCTAGCGACGGTAGCTATTGGGTCGGGACGCGTCAGGGGCTCGCACAGGGTGCTCGCACCCAGTTTGACTCGTTCAACACAACGAATGCTCGACTCTCCCACAATCATATCAACGCGATCCACCAAGATCAGGCGGGCAACTTGTGGGTAGGCACACAGGACGGCCTAAACCGTCTTGCACCCGGTGCAACACAATTTGACTGGTTCAATACATTGAACACGCCAAATTTGGGAAGCGACCAAGTCATGTCTCTGACCAGCCAAAATGACCTGCTCTGGGTCGGGACTTTCGATAAAGGCTTGCACAGGTTGGACACATCCTCCGGGGAGATGCTTCAGGTGGCTCTAGACCCGGACAATCCCTTTGCGCTTCAGGCACCAGGGGTCACGTCTCTCTTAACACATTCGTCAGGGAACATTGTGGCAACGACCTTTGGCGGTGGTACAGCCGTTGTCGACAGCTCAGGGCGCGTCGCTCGAGTCATTCGGAGTGCACTAGACGAGTATGTTAATGACTTCCCCATTACCATGGCGGAGGATGCCTCGGGATCGATTTTAGTCGGCATGGCTCAGAGTCTAGGAGTTATTAATTCTAGTCTCGACGATATTCGAGCCATTTCCTTAAATGGTGAGCCACTAGGCGTTTCTCTCGGGGCAGACACCACCATCATCGATATCGAGATCGAACCCAGTGGCGCCCTTCTACTTGGAACTAATGACGCGGGGGTCTATCGACTGGAGCGTAACGGCGCTGGTGAAGGAACCAAACTAACCAACCTGTCGAGGCAATTTGAATTGCCTAGCCTTGCTGTCGTGGGCATTCAATACGACAACTATGGCTACCTGTGGCTTGCTCACAACGATGGTTTAACGCGTGTTGACGAGCGTTCCGGCTCCATAAAGCATTTTGCATCGCGACTGGGCGTCACCGCCGAGGAGTACAACTCTGGCGCAAGCTACAAAAGTCCCGATGGCATGCTCTATTTTGGTAGTCCTCGAGGTGTCACCTACCTCGACGGATTGTTGCAGGATATTGACGAGCGGCCGGTAGATCTTGGCTTTGGCGCAATTAACGTCATGGGGAGAAATTTCTATCCCACGTCGACTAATGACGTGCTGGAGCTGGAAGCCAGCGATACCTTAGCCACCGTCGAGTTCTTCGCAGCAGACTATCGCGCACCGTGGACGGTCGAGTACGAACACCGGCTCAAGCCCATCTATGATTGGGACTCCACTACTGGGAAAATTCAGCTCACGACGCTGCGCCCTGGCAATTACACCTTAGAGCTCGCGGCTCGTGGCAGTAACGGAGTATGGAACCGCTCGGGCTTATCGCTACCTATCGTCGTGGCTCCCCCGTGGTATCAAACGACCGAAGCGTACGCGGGGTACACAGCGAGCGCTCTGTTGATCATCATGCTAAGCGTGCTTGCACTCAGGCAGCGCTTTAAGGCGTCTCTTATACGAGCACAAGAGCTAGAGCAGAATATCGTTGAGCGAACGTACGAATTAGAAATGGCGAAGCGCGATGCTGAGCAGGCCAATCAGGCCAAAACCGAGTTTCTAGCCGTTATGTCGCACGAGATCCGCACACCACTGCACGGCATCATTGGTATGAACGAGCTGCTGCTCGGTGCCGGTATATCACCGCGGCAGTCTCGGCTGGCGCGCACCGCGATGAACAGCGGAAAGACACTGCTGCAGCTAATTAACGAAATTTTAGATATATCCAAAATTGAGGCCGATAAGCTCGAACTCGACGAGGAAACATTTGATCTCTGCGATCTGGTGGATGACGTTGCCTACCTTCAAGCGGAGCCAGCACAACGCAAGTCACTCGATCTTTCTGTGCAACACGACTTCAACGTCACCGGTAGCTATCGAGGCGATGCTCAAAAGCTCCGACAGGTCATCACGAACATTGTCGGCAATGCAGTGAAATTCACTGAAATGGGCTCGGTAAGAATCAGCACCTTTTTGGGCGACGGTAGCAGTGTGGTCATCGCGGTACAGGATACGGGTGTGGGTATTCCCGAGGCCGCTAGAGGTAAAATTTTTGAGAAGTTTACCCAAGCCGATGCCACGACAACGCGACGATTTGGCGGCACCGGTCTCGGACTCACTATTTGCAAGAGTTACATGACGTTTTTAGGTGGCGAGATTGATATCTTCGATGGCCCTAATGGCAAAGGAACGAGCGTTCACATCACTGTCCCACTGGAGAAAGTTGCAGCACCGACGATCAATCACCAAGGTCATGCAGCTCTATGCACCTACGATCACAACCTCGCTCTTTGCGTTCAATCACAATTACTGAGACTGGGGGTCGACACAATACGTGTGAAGCACGCCACTGAGGTCGCTGCAGACACAACGATCATCATCGTCGACGAGCGATGCTCTAGCGAGGATATTAGTGACTTTGCCGCATTAAGAAGAATACCGCGACGCCTGCTGCTAACAGATATTCGAAGCGACAACCTGCTGATCGCTTCAGACGACTGGGACTGCGTACATAAGCCGGTTACGTCCGCTGTTCTGAGGGAGGCTATTAGCTACCCTGACATCAGCGACGGTCCCAGCACCATGACCGCGCTTGATGGCCTGCGTGTTCTCATTGCCGAAGATAATCCCGTCAACCAACTCCTCGTCGAGAGCATGCTCAGTGGACTTGGCGCGAGTTATGAGACCGTAAACGATGGTTTAGCAGTCCTCGCTATGGTCGATCAACACCCGTTCGATGTTATTTTGATGGATTGCCTCATGCCGCATATGGACGGGTTTGAAGCCACACGTGAACTCAGAAAGAGGGGAGTCACCATGCCCATCATTGCGGCAACGGCCTCAGCATCCCCCGGTGATTTCGAAGACGCACTCGCGTCAGGTATGAATGATGTGCTGGTTAAACCGTTTTCCGCCCTCGATCTTAAACGTATTTTGCTCAGTCACGTTTCAGTTGAAGACAAGGTCAACACTGTGACGTTCGATGGCCGCGCACTCATCAAGGAAGAAACCCTGTTGGCCATCGCGCAAATCAATGCCGAATCAGGCATCGACTTAGTCGATCAGGTTGTCAGCCTCTTCGAGCAGCAAGTCCCGACCTTTATCAATGAGCTCGATAGGGCGACACGAGACCAAAATGCGGGCGATACCCGCCGCGTGGCGCACGCCTTTAAGTCCTCTGCAATGAATATCGGTGCCGTCGTGCTCGGTGAGCGTCTCGGGACCATTGAGGCCGCAGCGCGTGATCAGCAGACTTCCTTGACACCTAATGACATGCAGGAACTAGAGGGATTAGTTAGAGAGAGCCTACGGCAACTCCTGAGCACCTATTCACGGCTGCGATCGGAACTGACTAGCAGCTCCTAAAGACAGGAATACGTTTTTCTTTTTGCGCTCGTAGACCTTCTAGGAAGTCATCTGAACTGCTGCATTGATCGGCTAGAGCTTGGGCCTCAGCACGATCAAACCGCCCCTCTTCAACAGCCTTTATGATGGTTAACATGGCACTCATGGAGAGGGGTGCTAGACCAATCAGCTTGGCGATTAGCTCGTTTGCATGCGCCGCCACATCGTCAGCCGCAACAAGCCAGTCAAAGGCCAAATGCTGCGCCAAATCCTCAAAGCTTAACGCCTCTGTTGTCAGCAACAGCTTTCGAGCTAAAGCACTGCCTAGACGCTGAGTCATTCGCTCAATGCCCTCAACTGGGTAACACAGGCCAACGGCCGCAGCCGGAATCTTGAGCTTCCCACCAAAAACACCAAGACGGAAATCACAACTAAACAACAGCTCTGCACCGCCACCAAACACATCACCTTCAACGATCGCAAGCGTCGGTATGCTGAGATTAGCAATGGTGTTTGTCATGGACTGAAAGTCGTCGCCGCTCATCAGACCTTGCGAAATCTCTTTCAGATTTGCGCCCGCACAAAAGACCGGGCCCTCCGAGCGAACAACCAGTAGACGGCATGACTCTGGAATCCTTGCGATCGCAGCTTTCACAGCCTGAACTTCGCGCATGCCAATCGCATTGCGCTGTTGCGGAGCCGATAGCGTGAGCTCGAAAAAAACACCCCGATCCGCGTACCTCACTGACTCAATCATCACCACTCTCCCTGCATCTTTGTCTATTGTGACACGACTGTTTGTTCGCTTTGGATGGACAGGTTCAAAAAAAATACTTAAAGTTCAAATCTTCGACCTTCGAGACCACTTTGGTCGAGTCAATAGCACAGTAGTAAACAATGGCGCGCACAGACAATACAGTATCGGCTCCCAACTCAAGCGCAGATTCACCTTTTAGTCGTGGCGCACAGCACAAGGCCAAACGCGCCGCGATACTGTCACGCGCTGCGAAATTGTTTAATACCAAAGGCGCTCGCGCAGCGACGCTGGCAGATGTGGCTAACAAATTGGGGCTGACTAAAACCAGTCTTTATTACTACGTAAAAACCAAAGAGGACCTCATCTATCAGTGCTACCAGAGTGCGATTGCTCGTTTGCACCTGTCACTAAATGAGGTAGAGATCGAGACTGATAACGCGCTAGAGCGTGTTCTGAGAGCCATGGAGCGGCACATAGAAATCAGCCTTGATTCGCTGGCTGGACGCGGAGATTATTACGCGGCGCCTCTAGAGCTGGCGGTCTTGCCGAGTGACCACCGCAAAGAGCTTGAAGACGAATATCTGCGAATGTTCAAACGTTTCCGAGGCTATCTCCGCGATGGCATTGCGCAAGGTGTGATCAGAAACTGTCACACCACCAGTACTGCTCGGGCCTTATTATCGGCACTCGATTGGTCTTTTTACTGGCTATACGAAATGCCACAGGACGAATCAAAAAATGCGGCTGCAGCGCTCAGAGGACTTTTCTTAAATGGACTGGCTCCCAGGAGTGCGGTCTACGAATGGCAGGCCAGCCGGCACTTGGCAAATACAGACTTCAGTCAGGGCTTTAATCGCGACGCACAAAATCGGATGAAACAGCAGGCGTTCCTGCGGGCAGGTACACGCCACTTCAACCGAAAAGGCTTCAGCGGCACGTCACTGGACGATATCGCCGAATCGCTCGATGTCTCCAAAGGCGCGTTTTACTATCACTTTGCCAATAAAGAGGCTCTCTTAGCTCAATGCTACGAGTTCACCCTCGATCAATTTGAGCAAATTATTGCCGATGTCGAGCAAACTGACTTACCTCCGATCAAGAAGTTAGGCGCAATTTGCACCAGGATATTTGAACTTCAGAACTCAGATCGTGGTCCCCTCATCCGTTACAATAGCATCACTGCACTGCCAGGGCCGCTCCGCAGAGCAGTGCTGCAGCGGACGGAAGATACTCATGCCAAGCTGGGTCAGTTGATGGCTGCAGGTATCACTGAAGGCTCGATTCAAGAGCAAAGCACCTTAATGGCACGACACCTAATGGTGAGTGCGATAAACGCGACAGTCGATATGGACCAATGGCGCAAATTAGACGATCCAACGGCTGCAGCACACGACTTTTTTGACGTCTTTTTCTTGGGTCTCAAACCCAGATAAAACACTGAGGACACTATGGGTTCCAAGGAAATCATCGGGCACACCTTTCCCGAGGTGCTGGATATCATTACCCCCAAGCAGGTGGGTGACTATTGGTTTATTGGCGATAGTCTGCGACCGCAGTTTCGACTCTTTGGTGGCCAAGTGGTTGCACAGTGCCTTCTGGCGGCCTACGAGACTGTGGAAGATCATCTCATCGCGCACTCCATGCACTGCTATTTTTTACGGGCAGGCAACGCAGATCTGCCCATCGAGCTCGAAGTCGATCCGATTCGAAACGGGCGGTCCTTTTGCACAAGGCGGGTAGTTGCACGACAAAATGGCGAAGCCATTTTCAACACCTCGATTAGCTATCATGTCGTCGAGGAGGGAATGTCGCATTCGCTAGACATGCCCGTGGTCATCTCGCCCGAGGAAGCGGCGGCTAAAAATGCAGAGCGCGATACGACTGCACCTAAGAATATGCTTGACCTTTTTGGCGTTGAGCGCGAGCGCATCACCGAGCGACTGCCTGAAGAACAAGCGCCTATTGCGCAATCATGGTTCCGTGTGATTGGTCCCTTTGAGGGCTGTGTCCGCAAGCAGCAAGCAGCCCTTGCCATGATTTCCGACTTCTCTCTCTACAGCACGGCCTTCTCTGCCTTCCCGTATGAGCAGCCAGAGAAGGTGTTCATTGGCGCCAGTTTGGATCACGCTATTTGGTTTCACGAAGTGCCCGATATGAGCGACTGGATACTTTATGATACCTACAGCCCCTGGTCAGGGGGTGCACGCGGTTACAACCGAGGGTCACTCTGGAGTCGTGATGGCAAGCTGATTGCGTCGACAGCCCAAGAGGGATTGATGCGTATTCGTCGCAGTCGCTAGTTTACGCGAGTCTCCATTTGCTCGCCCAGCTGAATCAATGACAGCGTCTCGCCGTCTAACGCCAACTCGTGAAAAGACGCATTCGCTGGGTAAATCTGCAGCACGTCAGTTTTCTCCGTAATCTCTGCGACCACCGCATTAATCACTAAGAAGTGGCAGAAAATGACCGTTGGCTGCATGACATCTCTAAGCCCCAATATGATATCGCTGCGCCAAGACCACAAATCATCCGACTGTTCTGACCACCTCTGGCGCATAAAGTCTTGAAGCCAAACTTTGCGACCACTGAGCGGTACCGGCGATCGAACCTCTGAGAATCGGAGATCGATAATCACCTCTTGGTCGCGCTTCGCGGCAAAGGCTGCTGCGGTCTGTTGCGCTCGAAGGAGCGGGCTTGATACCACGCGAGCATGCTCCGGAACCACATCACTCAGCATGAGCGCTGTCCGCTCAGCCTGCTCTCGACCCAACGCGGAAAGACCGGGATCAGGATCTTTTTCCCAGCTCGCCGCCGCCTCACCGTGCCGCACTAACCAAATTTGAGTCATCGATAGGTCACCAAGCGCTCAGATAACTGCGCGCCTACTAAGTGCAAGTGTCCAACGTCGTTAAATGTCGACAAAGAGCACTTGCGCGAGTTGAAAATAATACGGGTGATCGAGCAATTCAAAACAGGCTCATAAAACTCGTAGACGCGATCAGAGGTGAGCTTCAATACGTGCCCCACGATCGTGGCTATGGTGCCTCCCGACGTAAATATAGCCGTGTTTGTGCCAGACTCGGCAGATGCCATGGCGCCCTCAAAAGCACTGATCACGCCGTTGCTATAGTCACTCCAGCTTTGAATACCCGTCGAGTCGCATTCGGGACTGACCCAGTAGTTGAAGACCGTTTCTATGATTTTCTGCAAGGACTTTGTATCTTTGTCCATCATCGCAACGAGCTTGGCAAAGTCTGCGTTCTGCTCAGTCAGACGCGGCATCATCATTTCGATTTGCTCATCGGTCTGAACTTCGTTGAAACGTGGATCTACAATCAACTCTGGTGGCGACTCCAGACCCTCAAGCACGCGCTGGCCAGTCTCAACTTGACGCCAAAGATCACCACTGTAGGCAGTGCTCAGATGAGTGCCCACTTGTCGCAGGAAAGTACCGGTCAAATCTGCCTGACGCTGCCCCAGGGGTGATAATTGGTCATAATTCTCGGCCCCAAAAGAAGCCTGACCGTGTCGAATAACTAGAAGATTGGCCATAAAAATTGTGTCTATCGCTGAAACTGAAGTTTGGGTGAGTATGGAAAAAAATCCTCGACAAACCCATCTCGCAACTTGTCTTGAAGATCAGTCCAAAAGCTCGCCTCGTAAAGATCACTATGCCACTGATCAAAGGCTCTTCTGGCTCTCGCATTACCCGAGAAAAACAGGCGGAACTCCTCCGGAAAGACGTCATTTGGACCTACTGAGTACCAAGGCTGACCCGACATCTCCTCGAACTCATCTCGCGGCGGCGGGATTTTTCGAAAGTTGATATCGCTCAACGGCTGAATTTCGTCGTAGTCGTAGAACACGACTCGTCCGTGTCGTGTGACACCAAAGTTTTTGAGCAGCATGTCACCTGGGAAAATATTAGCGGCCGCGAGCTCCTTGATAGCCTTGCCATAGTCGAGCATGACGGCATCTACTTCTTCGTCGGTCGCATCTTTCAAATACAAATTGAGCGGTTGCATACGCCGCTCGACATAACAGTGCTTGATAATCAAAGCCCGGCCATTGATCTCTATCTGAGACGGGCAGGTGTCCTCTAACTCCCGCATCAGCTCGTCGGAAAAACGTGACGCGTCTAAAACAAGATTAGCGAACTCTTGTGTGTCGGCCATCCGCCCCGCGCGATCCCAACGCTTAACCAGCTGGTACTTGTCGCGGACCTCCTGATGCGTCACCTCTTTAGGCGGCGTAAAACGGTCTTTAATAATCTTAAACACATACTCATAGGATGGCAGGGTGAAGACCGCCATCACCATACCTTTGATACCGGGTGCCGGTATAAACGCATCGTCCGTAGAACGCATGTGTCGGGACGCCATCCTGAAGTAATACGTTTTCCCGTGTCTGTGATGTCCAAGGCAGCTGTAGATTTCAGATACCGCTTTGCGTGGCATGAGTTGCTGAAGAAACAACACATACTGAGAGGGTATCGATGCATCCACCATGAAATAGGTGCGCGTGAAAGAAAATAGCTTTGAGATAATATCCGACCCCAACAAGCAAGCATCGACATAAATACTCGGATTGGCATCATGCTCCGTATGCAAAAGTGGCAGCACAAAGGGGATCTGCAAGCCCTTGCCCGAGACTCGACCGACAACATAGGCCGCCTTATTTCGGAAAAAATGATGCTCCAGCACATGGAGCTCAAATACATCGTCCTGAACATAACCGGCCTCGATAACGGCTGATTTTATGACCGTCGCGATCCGTTCCACATCACGATCTAGGTCCTCATAAGGACGAGACAGACCGTAGTCTTCAAGGAGGTGTAACACAGCCGCCTTAAAAACGCCTTTCGTCTTGTATTGATTGAGTACGCGTCGAACATCGACCGGCGGCATATCTCCCTGGGGGGAGAAAACAAAGGCGTAGTCATCGCGGATCCAGCGGTGCCCGAAAACCGAGTTGAAGATGCTGTTATAAAACGTTTCAGCAATTTCGAAATTAGTCATGCCACGGACAAGTTCCGCATAGATATCGCGGGTCTCACCCCAAAACGGCAGGTCGTGAAGGCGGTCTTGTGCAATGTACTCAACCACATCGAGGGTCTCTAAGACCTGCAGTTTGTAGATATCGATGCGCCGCATCGACGCCTCTTGTGTAGCTCGCCACTCCGCGTTTTCAAAGCGCGTACGCGCCGAGAGCGTGATGTTCTCAAACTCAGCAAAGTAGGCGATGAAGCCGTTTAAAATAGTGCGGGCAAGCCGGGACTGTTTGTCCATGGCTAGGAGTCTACTGGCCAGCGGGATCCGTGAACAGTCGTCTCAACTTACGCATGCCACCGAGCCATCGCTCATAGCTTCGCGCTTTGTTTTGGCGATATTCCTCGACCTCTGGGTGCGGCAAAATTAAAAACGACTCAGCGTCGAGGCCCTTGATGACAGCATCTGCGACAGCTTCGGCTGATAACATACCGTCGACCCCAGCCACGCCACCGCCCTCAGTGCCCGCAGTCATCGCTGTATCAACCGCCTGCGGACAGAGACAGCTCACTTTGATGCCATCGTCGGCATGTGTAATCGCCAAGCATTCGGCGAATGACACTGCGGCGTGCTTGGTCACCGAATAAGGTGCCGAACCAATCTGCGCAAGCAGACCAGCGGCAGATGCGGTATTTAGAAAATAACCCTCGCCACGAGCAATCATGCCGGGCAGACAGGCTCTTGCTGCGTATACATGAGACATCAAGTGGATTTCCCACATACGCTGCCACATGTCGTTATCTGCGCCCGTGGCCCACCAGGGGGCGCCGTCGACACCGATAATGCCGGCATTGGAGCAAAACAGATCGATTTGGCCATGCTCAGCCTCAATCGCCGCGACCATGGACGCAATCGCAGTCTCATCGCGCACATCAAGCGCAAAAAATTGGGCACCCATTTGTGCCGCAACCGATGAGACTGAATCAGCATTGAGGTCGGCGATAACCACAGCCTTAGCGCCCTCAGCTACAAACCGACTAGCCAGCGCCTTTCCAATACCACTGGCGCCTCCCGTTACCACACAGATCTTGCCAGCGACGTTCACTCTTATGCGGCCGCGTAGGTGCTTTCGATAAACTTAGTGCGGTGGAACGTCCCATCGCCGAGCGTCGCGTTAATCATCATTAGGCGCTTCGCGTAGTGCCCAATATCTAGCTCATCCGTGATACCCATCCCACCGTGCATCTGAATTGCTTCGCCATAAATGAGCTTGCTATTACGATCGATTAGGATCTTCAGTGCGTGAATTGTGGTGTCGGCAGACGCTGGGTCCGTCTTGTACTCGCAGAGGGCTTTGAACAGCAGTGACTTAGCCTGCTCAAAGGCCATCATGGTGTCGACCATACGATGTTGAAGCGCCTGGAACGACCCAATCGCCACACCAAATTGTTGCCGTGTTTTAGTGTATTCCAACGTTTTGGTATTTAGCGTACCCATTATGCCGACGGCCTCTGCTGCCAACGCAACCAGCGACTCGCGGATTACGTCCTCCACGACCGGCATCGCACCGCCTTCAGCACCGAGCAAGGCGTCGGAGCTAAGCTTTACATTATCAAACGTAATGTTCGCCACCCGCTGCGCATCCATCATCGGATAGCAGACTTTCGACACACCGTCGGCATTGGCATCAACCAAGAACAGCGACAAACCGTCGTCATCAAATTGACCACCCGAGGTACGAGCCAGAACCGCCAAGGTATCTGCATTCTCGCCATTGAACACAACGACTTTTTCGCCGTTCAGCACATAACCATCGGCAGTAGCTGTCGCAGACGTCTTACAATCATTAAGAGCGTAACGACTCTGCCGTTCGACGTATGCAAAGGCACCGAGCGTCTCCCCGCCGATCACGCGTTCCAATATTGAGCTGCGCTGCGCCTCATCACCGGCACGGGCAACCAATCCACCAAACAAAACAACCGTTGGGAAGTAAGGTTCCACTACCAGCCCCTTACCCATTTCCTCCATGACGACAGAGAGGTCAACGATATTACCTCCAAACCCGCCATCTGCTTCCGAAAATGGTATGGATAACCAACCTAGCTCTGCAAACGTCTGCCAGTTTTGTCGACTCATCCCGTCTTCACTGGCGACAATCGCTTTTCGCGTATCCCAGTCGTAATCGTCCTGAACGAACCGCGCGATCGAGTCGCGCACCATTTGCTGCTCTTCTGTGTAATCGAAATTCATTGTGTGACTACTCCCTCAGGGAATTCGCTCTTACTCGAGACCAAGTACGTATTTGGAGATAATATTTTTCTGTACCTCGTTGGAACCGCCGTAAATGGTGGCCGCACGTCCGTACATAAATGACCGACGTGCATCTGAGCCAAACTCATGACCCAGTACGTCAGGATCCATATCGGTTGGCAGAACACCTTGGTAGTAGGCGGCCAATTCCATTCGAAGTTCCTGAGTCGCCTGCTGCAACTCGGTACCTTTAATCTTCAATAAGGAAGACTCAGGTCCTGGAAATCCGCCAGCAGCCATGGTCGCCAGTGTGCGAAGCTCCGTAAACTCAAGCGCCATTAACTCCACTTCAATATCAGCCATTTTCTGCTGAAAACCAGGATCATTGCTGAGCGGCTGTCCGCCATTGATCTCTTTCGCCGCAGCCTCCTTGATGAGACGCATGGTGCGCTTAATATCTGCAACACCCGCGATTCCTGTTCGCTCGTGAGCGAGGAGAGCCTTAGCAACGGTCCAGCCTTTCCCAACCTCGCCAACGACATTCTTGGCAGGCACACGGACATTGTTAAACTCAACCTCGTTGAGGTTGTGCTCATTGTCGATGCCGATGATGGGGTTAACCTTGATGCCCTCTGACTTCATGTCGACCAAAATGAAGGTAATGCCTTCCTGCTTCTTGCCACTGTTGTCGGTTCTTACCAGACAGAAAATCCAGTCGGCGTACTGTGCATAGGTCGTCCAAATCTTCGCACCGTTGATGATGTAGTCGTCACCATCGCGCTCAGCTTTTGTTTTGAGACTTGCGAGATCCGAACCTGAACCCGGCTCTGAATAGCCCTGGCACCACCAATCTTCACTCTGCAGTATGCGAGGAAGAAAATAGGCTTTTTGCTCATCCGTACCAAACGCCATGATGACGTTAGCCACCATAACAAGGCCAAATGGAACAACATCTGGAATACCGCGAAGCGACCGCTCTGATTCCCAAATGTATTTTTGTGTCGCAGTCCAACCGGTGCCGCCGTGCTCTTCCGGCCAATTGGGCGCAACCCAGCCTTTGGCGTAGAGTTTCTTTTGCCAAGCGACCATGCCCTTGCCGCCTGCGCTTCTGAGGTGCTTCTGCATCTCCGCGTCAAATTCAGTGTCGAGAAAATTACGGACTTCATCGCGGAACGTGAGGTCCTCTGCTGATAGGGTCATATCCATTGTCTAATCTCCGATGCGTGCTTTCGTCGATTGATGCCGACGAATTTGAACCTTGAGTAGGTTTTTTCAACGAGGCGAATGTAGGCGTTTTGGTAATTTTTTGCAACTAAAACTGGCCATCGCGAGCCCAGGCATTCACCGCGTTAGTAGAGTATAGAAAAGAGTTTGCGCTGATACTCAGCGGCCAGCGGATCGCCTTTGCCAATTGAGGCAATGGTGTCAAGATAAAGGCGCTTGGCCTCACCGTTATTCCAGTCGCGATCTACCCGCAGTACCACCAGCAGGTGTTCAAGCGCATCTCGGTGATGCGCGCTCATGGTCAGCTGCACAGCCAGCTTTACACGTGCCGCGTGGTCACTTTCATCATTTGCAAGCTCAGCCTCCAGGGCCTCAATCTCGGGCGACTTTCCCGCCTCGCGCTTAAGTTCAATTTGAGCCATCAACTGTTCGTGAAGCGCATCTCGGTCGACCATCCGAATTTCGTTAAGTAAGCCTTCTGCCTCATCCAGACGATTCGCTTCAACCAGGGCCCCCGCGTAAGCTAGGGTGACGTCCAATGCCTTATTCGACTCCTCCCAGGCACCGCGAAACAGGGCCAAGGCACCAGCCGTATCGCCCTCATCAAGTAGTGCTGTCGCCTCAGTGATTTTGGCATCCCACGGAGACGGCAGGTGCTTTTGCAGCATCTCGCGCACCGCGGTCTCCGGTTGCGCACCTGCAAAGCCGTCGATTGGCTGACCATCCTTAAACACCATGACTGTGGGTAGGCTGCGCACACCCAACTGCTGCGAAATGCCCTCTTGATCATCCGCGTTCACTTTGGCGAGTAAAAATGCACCCGCGTACTCATCAGCCAGTTTTTCCAACAAAGGCATCAGTTGTTTGCAGGGAGCACACCACTCAGCCCAAAAATCAACGACAACAGGTCGCTTAAAGGACTCGTCAATCAAGTATTGCTGAGCATTGTTCTGATCAATATCGACAACGTGCATAAAATCCCCTAGCTATGACAAGCCCAGCACATCGACCATGGTGTAAGCACCGGCCGGTCTACCCGTAATATAATGTGCGGCCCGGAGCGCACCGCTTGCGAACGCAGCACGACTCTCTGCCTTGTGCGTCAGCTCAATGCGCTCTCCCTCGCCGGCAAACAACACGGTGTGCTCACCGACGATGTCCCCGGCGCGAGTCACCGAAAACCCGATCGAGCCGAGCTCACGAGCCTCACGAGTGCTCGAGCGGTCAAAGCGCGCAAGGTCATTCAACTCTTTACCCATGGCCGTCGCAACTGCCTCGCCCATACTCAAAGCTGTGCCTGATGGTGCATCCAGTTTGTGCTTGTGATGCGCCTCGTGGATTTCAATATCCGACTGATCACCCATGACGCGCGCGGCCATGGCCAGTAGCTGATATGTCAGATTGACGCCAGTACTGAAATTCGCAGCCTGGCAGCGTGCGACGGGTGCGAGACAGTCGTTCAGCAGCGCCTGCTGGGACTCTGAAAAGCCTGTCGTCCCGATAACCACAGGAACCCCTGCACGCGCACAGGCCTCTGCATTTACAAGTGTTGATTCAGGCAGTGTGAAGTCAATGACCACGTCGATGTTTTCCAGATCAAGCGAATCGCGAACGGCACGATCGCTCGTCACGCTGGCACACACGCTGTTGATGGGCTGCCCAACCAAGTCGCTTCCGGGACGCGCTATCAGAGACACCAATTCAGCGTTCGTATCAGCGGCGACCGCGAGGGCGACGGCTTGCCCCATTCGCCCACTCGCACCGGTTACGGCGACTCGCAATGTCATCCGTTCAGGCCTTCAAAGAAGTTTTTCACACCGTCAAACCAACTCGATTGCCGCGGCGACTGGTCACCGCCCTCACCTAAACTCGTGCGAAATTTTTCGAGCAATTCTTTCTGCTCGCTGCCTAGATTCACAGGTGTTTCGACCACAGCGCGGCAGAGCAGATCACCAACAGGACCGCCACGAACAGGCTGAACACCTTTGCCGCGCAGACGGAACAATTTACCGGTTTGCGTTTCAGCCGGGATGCGCAGCTTTACGCGACCGTCTAAGGTCGGAATTTCGTGCTCTCCGCCGAGTGCCGCATCGGCGAAGCTAATCGGGAACTCGCAGTAAAGGTTACGACCGTCGCGCTCAAATAGGGGGTGTTGACGTACTGAAATTTGTACGTACAAGTCACCATTGGGCCCACCAGCAGGTCCTGCCTCGCCCTCACCGCTTAAGCGAATACGATCGCCTGTATCCACACCGGGTGGCACCTTGACCGAGAGTGTCTTAGTTTTCTCAACCAAACCCTGACCGCGACAACTCCCGCAAGGGTCATCAATACTCTGGCCACGGCCGCGGCACTTGGGACAGGTTTGCTGAACCTGGAAAAACCCCTGTTGCATGCGCACCTGACCGCTACCACCGCAACCACCACAGGTAGTGGGGCTGGTCCCGGGCTTGGCACCACTGCCGTCACAGGTATCGCAGTGCTGTAATGACGGGACCTTGATCTCCGTGGTCTTGCCCCGAACGGCGTCCTCTAGCGACACCTCAAGGGTATACCGAAGGTCAGATCCACGCTGCGGTCCCTGCCGGCGTCCGCCGCCGCCTCCACCGAAAATATCACCGAACACATCACCGAAAATATCGCTAAAGCTGCCGCCTTGGAATCCACCGCCACCCATCTGCGGATCCACTCCCGCATGGCCATATTGATCATAAGCCTGACGTTTCTCACCATCACTCAGAATTTCGTAGGCTTCCGACGCCTCTTTAAATTTCTCATCGGCATCCGCACCTTCCGGATTGCGATCCGGATGGTACTTCATGGCAACACGGCGATAAGCCTTTTTGATGTCCTGCGCTGACGCTGACTTCTCAACGCCGAGCACATCATAATAATCACGCTTCGACATAATACTTCCCGCCGCGTATACCTCGGCGACCTTATCAAAAAAAAACGGATTCCAACCTCAGCCGGAATCCGTACAACGTCTAATGTGTCACAAATCTTCGCGGTTCAACACCGCTGCGTTCAACGCTTATCGTCTTCACGAACCTCTTCAAATTCGGCGTCTACCACATCACCGTCGACTGCGTCGTCTTCCGGTGACTGATCTGCACCAGCCGCAGCCTCACCCGCCTCAGCTTGGGCAGCGTACATCTTCTGAGCCACACCACTGGTCGCCTCGGTCAAGGCTGTTGTCGCAGCCTCAATGGCGTCTTTGTCATCACCTTTAACAGCCTCTTCTGCCACAGTCACAGCGGCCTCGATGGCTGATCGCTCATCATCGGTCGCGTGCTCACCCGCTTCTTCGAGTGTCTTTTTCGCGGCATTGATCATGCCATCCGCAGTGTTGCGAGCCGTAATGAGCTCCTCAAACACCTTGTCAGCCTCGGCGTTAACTTCAGCGTCGGCCACCATCTGTTGGATATCTTCCTCAGATAACCCTCCTGATGCGGTAATGCGAATCGACTGCTCCTTTCCTGTGGCCTTGTCCTTGGCGGAAACGTTCAAGATACCGTTTGCGTCGAGGTCAAATGTCACCTCAACTTGTGGCATGCCGCGTGGCGCGGGCGGAATGTCCGCCAAGTCAAATCGACCCAGTGACTTGTTTGATCCGGCTTGCTTACGCTCACCCTGCACCACATGAATTGTCACCGCCGTTTGATTGTCCTCAGCGGTTGAGAATACCTGCGACTTTTTGGTCGGAATCGTCGTGTTTTTCTCAATCAGTGCTGTCGCCACACCGCCCATTGTCTCGATACCGAGCGTCAACGGTGTCACGTCCAACAAGAGGACATCTTTGACATCACCAGCTAAAACCGCACCCTGGATAGATGCACCCATGGCGACTGCCTCGTCTGGGTTAACGTCTTTACGCGGCTCTTTGCCAAAGAAGTCAGCAACTGTCTGCTGGACCATTGGCATACGCGTCTGTCCGCCCACCAAAATGACATCATCAATTTCACTAGCCGACAGACCCGAGTCCTTCAGTGCTACCTTTACCGGCTCAAGCGAGCGACTAACCAACTCGCCTACCAAGGACTCAAGCTTCGAGCGATTCAGCTTAACCACCAAGTGCTTAGGGCCTGTCGCATCAGCCGTGATGTATGGCAAGTTGACCTCGGTTTGCTGTGAACTCGACAGCTCGATCTTGGCCTTCTCGGCAGCTTCCTTTAAGCGCTGCAATGCCAATGGATCGTTGTGCAGATCGATACCGTTCTCATTTTTGAACTCGCCCGCCAAAAATTCGATGAGCCGAAGATCGAAATCTTCACCACCGAGGAAGGTATCGCCATTTGTCGCGAGAACCTCAAACTGATGCTCACCGTCGACTTCAGCAATCTCAATGATCGAGATATCAAAGGTACCACCGCCAAGGTCATAAACTGCAACAGTGCGATCACCCTGTGCCTTGTCCATACCGTAGGCTAGCGCCGCCGCAGTCGGCTCGTTGATAATCCGCTTTACCTCAAGACCGGCAATGCGTCCCGCGTCCTTTGTCGCCTGACGCTGCGAATCATTGAAGTAGGCTGGGACAGTGATGACGGCCTCTGTCACTGACTCACCAAGGTATTCCTCAGCCGTCTTCTTCATCTTGCGAAGTACTTCAGCTGAGACCTGTGGTGGCGCCATCTTTTCGCCTTTCGCTTCAACCCAGGCATCGCCATTGTCGGCCTTCACAATGCTGTAAGGCACCATCTTGATGTCTTTTTGCACAACATCGTCTTCAAATCTGCGGCCGATCAGTCGCTTAACCGCATACAGGGTATTCGTTGGGTTAGTCACCGCCTGCCGCTTGGCCGACTGGCCCACTAAAATTTCGTCATCGTCCGCGTATGCCACGATGGAGGGTGTCGTACGACCGCCCTCCGCGTTCTCGATGACGCGTGGCTTGCCACTCTCAAGAACCGACACACAGCTGTTTGTGGTTCCGAGGTCAATACCAATAATCTTTCCCATGCCTTTCTCTCCTACGACCGGTCATTCCCGGCTGCTACTCTTGTCTTTGTAGATGGGTCGCCATTGTCATATTTCAAGCGCCCCGATTAAAAAATATGTCGAACCGCTTACGACGGCGCCTTCGAAACCATCACCATAGCGGGACGAAGTAGTCGCTCTTTTAGTAGGTAGCCCTTTTGCATGACAGCGATGACGGTGTTGGGCTCCACATCTGGATTTTCGATCATGCTCATGGCCTGAGCCACCTGCGGGTCAAAGGGTTCTCCGTGTGGATCAACAGGCGTGATGCCGTTTTTAGTCAGCACATCAACCAAGCTCTTCAGCGTTAGCTCTACACCCTCAACAACGGCGGCCATACCGTCGGCCTCTGAGCCAGCAGACGCCTCCAACGCTCGTTCAAGGTTGTCGACTACGGGCAAGATATCTTGTGCAAATCGCTCAAGCGCAAATTTTCGCGCTTTCTCTATCTCAAGCTCCGCTCGGCGTTGCGCATTGATCGCATCGGCCTGGGCTCTCAGGGCTGCATCCTTCGCCGCAGCTAATTCCTCCTGTAGCGCCTCGACCTCGGTTAACGCATCGGTCTCAACATCGAGCGACTCCGTTTCGCCGGAATCCACCTCGCCGTCGACTGGCTCTACTACTTCATTGTCTGGAATATCTTTGTTGTCACTCGACATGCGATTTCTCCCGCACCTAGGTCTGTTCGATACGGGGAAGATGGGGGGTTGATTTAGGTTTTCAAGGCAAAAACCCCAAACTTTCGGGGATATTCACGCTTTTTTATGTCAAATCTAACGGGACAAGGCGGCTGTCAGCAGTCTCGCGGTGATGTCCACCAACGGAATAACACGGTCATAAGCCATCCGCGTCGGACCGATCACGCCGAGAACACCGACTGGCTGCGTCCCCTGTGCATACGGCGCGGTGATCACACTGTAGTCGCCGAGCACCTCGTAACCAGCCTCTTCACCAATGAAGATCTGAATACCGTCGGCGCGTGAGCAACGATCGAGTAGCTCGACGAGATCGCGCTTGCGTTCAAATGCGTCAAACAGTTCGCGTAACTTATCCATATCGTTGGCGCCAGCCTGCTGTATAAGCCGGCTCTCGCCTGCAACGACGTACTCCTCTTGCGCGTCCTCGGGTTCCATGGCGTCCTTGGCGACCTGCAGCGCTGCCTCTAGTTGTTCATCGATGCGGGTCCTCGCATCGGCCATTTCTGCCACCAACATGCGCTTCACTTCGGACAGATTATTGCCTGCATAACGCTGATTGATGAGTTCGGCAGCGACTTTTAACTGCTCCTCACTCAGCGGCCGCGACAATTCAATCACACGGTTTTGTACCTCGCGCTCATTGACCACCAAAATCACCAGCACCCTAGAATCGGATAGGGGTAAAAATTCGATCTGCCGCAGTTGTGAGGCCGTAGGACGGGGAACCGTCACTATCCCTGCTTGTGCGGTCACTTGAGTGAGTAAATTGGATGCCGAGGCTATTAAGTCAGACGATGTTCGGTTCGGATTGAGCTCGTGCTTTAACGCTTGAAGTGCAGACGCATCAATAGGACTGGTCTGTAGCAAGCTATCGACGAACAGCCGATACCCTTGCGCCGTAGGAATGCGCCCCGCCGACGTATGGGGCGACGACAATAATCCTCTCTCCTCAAGGTCCGACATCACATTACGAATCGTTGCAGTGCTCACCGACATGCCGCTCTCAACGTGCAATGCCTTGGATCCTACAGGCTGACCTTCGCGTATGTGCATGCCGACAAGCGTCCGCAAAAGCGACGCTGCGCGCGGCGTAAGACCTTCGGTTGACATTTTTTCTCCTCGCAAACGTGTTGTAGCACAGACATCACAACCCGCAAAGCACGAAAATGATGTGCTGTTTCTCATGCTCTGGTGTTCCGAATAGGTCTGACCTGAGCTATAACGTGACTGTGAGGAAACGAACGTCACTATGCTTACAGATCTATCCATCCGCGATTACGCCATAGCTCAGCGTCTCGACATTGAGCTGCATTCTGGAATGACCTGCGTCACCGGCGAGACGGGTGCGGGAAAGTCCATCATGCTCGATGCCCTGGGACTCTGCATTGGAGACCGCGCCGACGCCAAGGCCGTTAGAGCCGGGGCTGATCGTGCCGAAATATCAGCTTTGTTCTCGGTCGAGCAATTACCGTTAGCGCAAGCATGGCTCGAGCAGGCAGCATTACTACAGGGCCACGAGTGCCTGATCCGACGAACTCTGACAGCAGATGGTCGATCTCGAGCCTTTATCAATGGGACGCCAGCAACGCTGTCGCAATGCGCCGAACTCGGAGCGCTACTCGTAGATCTGCACAGCCAGCATGCGCATCAATCGCTGATGCGTCGCTCAGTGCAACGTGATCTGCTAGACGCCTTTGCCGGATCCGCTGATGAAGCAAAGGCTGTCGCCGAAGAAGCGACCGCCATTCGGGCATTGCAACAGGAGTTGGATACATTGCGGTCGGCCAGCAATGAGCTCGCAGAACGCCGTGACCTGCTTAATTACCAAATCGATGAGCTATCCGAACTCAGCCTTGGCGACACCGAACTAGAGGTGTTGGAGTCTGATCAGAGTTTGCTGAGCAACGCTAGCTGGATCATGGAAACGGTACACGGCATCGCAGAGCATTGTGCCAGTCTCAGCGATCAGTTGCGCTCTTCCGTCAGCACGCTCAATGACGATCGATTGGGCTCTAAAATTGGGGACAGCCGGGAGTTGGTGGCCTCCTCACAAATTCAATTGGAAGAAGCGGCAGCTGAACTCCGGCGATTTCTTGATGGCATTGACTTAGACCCACAGCGCCTCAGCGAGGTAGAGGCTCGACTCGATTTGGCTTACGGACTTGCCCGAAAGCATCGTATTCGACCAGAGGAGCTCGCCGGTCACCTCGAAACGCTCAGTAGCGAGCTCGATAACCTTGATCAGGGTAGCCAGCGCCTCTCGGATCTCGAGTCAGAAATCGACCGCCGGCACGGCCTGTGGACCGAACAGGCGCACGGGCTTACCGAGCTTCGCCGAGCGGGTGCTAAACGTCTTGCCGAACGCACCATGGAATTATTATCACAGCTGGCCATGGAACGCTGTCAGGTAGACGTTGGCCTCATCGCTATCGAGGCATCAAAGCTCGATCCACGCGGCCTCGAGGAAATTGAAATCCGCATCGCGACCAATCCCGGCAGTCACCCGGGCCCCCTCAGCAAGGTGGCCTCGGGCGGCGAGCTTTCCCGAATCTCACTCGCCCTTCAGGTCGCGGTATCAGACAACGCGACAGCGCCCACCATGATATTTGACGAGGTAGACGTTGGAGTCGGTGGCGCTGTGGCCGACGTGGTGGGCAATCTACTGAAGACGTTGTCGGACAACGTTCAGGTTCTGTGCGTTACTCACCTACCGCAGGTTGCCGCGAAGGGCCATCACCACATACAGGTCAGTAAATCGGGCGATGAGGTCGTAACCTCCGGCTTGCATTACCTGACTCACACCGAGAGGGTCGAAGAACTCAGTCGTATGTTAGGCGGCGCTGTGGTCACTGATGTAACGAGAGAGAACGCGCGCGAGTTACTGGGCGCGACTTAACGCTTTTTCCGCACATACAGTACGAGTGAATGATCGATAATTTCAAATCCCTGCTCGGCTGCAATAGCACGCTGGCGCGCCTCAATTTCGTCATCGACAAATTCGATGACCTCATTCGTATCGACATCGACCATATGATCATGATGGTCGTCCGTGGCGAGTTCAAAGACGGAGTGGCCGGACTCAAAGTTGTGGCGCTCTACAAGACCTGCCGTTTCGAACTGAGTCAATACTCGGTAAACAGTGGCCAAACCAACGTCGTCGCCCGCATCGCGCAGTCGCTGATAGACGTCTTCTGCGCTGAGGTGCGCACCCTCCTCGGTCGATTCGCTGAGAATCGACAGAATGTTGATGCGCGGCAGCGTGACTTTTAACCCCGCTCGCTTCAAATCGACATTTTGACTCATCACAGTATTTCCTCGAGAACGCTTAATAGGGGTATGATGCCAGCCGTCACCATAACAGGAAAGTCTGCCTTGCAATCTCGTTCACGTATCACGCTTAGTTTTTGCCTTTTATTGTCGCTCTCAACCTTGGGAGCGTGCAGCGGCATTGGCTTCCCGGGGGTTTATCGCATCAATGTCTTGCAGGGTAATATCGTAGACCAAGAAATGGTCGATCAACTCAAACCCGATATGACGCGTCGTCAGGTTCGTTTTGTTCTTGGCACACCCATCGTCGAGGACACCTTCAATGCGGACAGATGGGATTATGTCTACGTTGTTCGTCGCGGCAACGATAATCTCATCCGCTCTCAGCTGACGGTACTTTTTGATGGTGACGTTTTAGCAGACGTCGAGGGCGACTGGGTTGGCGATAACTGGCCGGAGATCGATGAAGAAGACGATGCAAAGACGGAGACGGGAGCAGCGCCTGATACTGACGGCTAAGCCCGTTCAGCCTTTGCCTTTTCCGCTCTGGCGCGTCTAACGGCCTTGGGGTCTACCAACAGCTCTCGATAGATTTCCACTCGCTCTCCGTCAGCAAGTTCGTGCGTAGCGGGAACGGCTTTACCAAAAATACCCAGCTTCATCGTATCCACGCTCGGCAACTCCTCAAAAAATCGCCCAAGATTGGCCAGCTCGACAGCCTGAAGAGCCGTTGTACCCGGTGCTACAGATAGCTTTTCTATCTTCTGTTTGTCTGGAAGCGCGTAAGCAACTTCAACGTTTAACATGTCAGACATAGTTCGTCAGTGGCTCTCTTTAACAGCTCTCTTTAACAGCTTTCGTTCACAGCTTTGGTAAACCGCTCTCTTTCACAGCACTCTTTCACAGCACTCTTTCACCGCTGTCTTCAACACCTCTATTTAACACGTTGATGGACTACCTTCTTCAGCTCGATTGGCTACTGAGCTGATTTGCCCGCTTGACCATGGCGTCCACCATATCATTAGCAACACTCTCAAATAGTCGGCTCGCCGCCATCTTAAGCAGACCGGAGCGTAATTGAAACGTCAGATCAAGCGAGACGCGACAGGCCTCCTCACTCAACGAATCAAAACGCCACTCACCGCGCAGCGAATCAAAAGGGCCGTCCTCCAACGCCAAACGGATCGAGGACGGCGCTGCGTTGGTATTGCGCGTAATAAACGACTGCTTGACACCTGCCTTTGATAAATCGAGCCTGGCAACAATCCCATCGGGCATCGTCTCCAAAATCTCTGCGCCGCTGCATCCCGGCAAAAACTCAGGATAGCGTTCAATATCAGCCACCAATTCAAACATTGCCTGAGCCGAATGCATCAAAAGAGCTGTTTTATTTATGGTTGTTGCCACAGGTACCTTTTCTTCAATCTGTTTATTCTTCAATCTGTTTATGTTGCTGAGCTTCCGCCCCCTGGCGTCCACGAGAGCAACGCCGAAACCATCGTCACACTCCCAACGACATAGCCACCCTTACGGGCTAGACGCCGAGCCTCCGCGACCCGTGCTGCATTACAAAACAAGGCGCAGTAACGCCAGAACACTAAGCGTAAAGCAGAACACGGGGGTCAACCAGCGAGCAATCACATACCAGACATAGAATACGGCGAATGGCTCGCGGTATTTTTCGCCACGCAATATAGGTCTGGGCACCCGCCATACGGCGAACAGTGCCGTGACGCCAAGTACAAAGGGCACCAGCACCGGCACCAACCACGTATCGATGGTTTGGCGCGCGAGGGGCTCGGACATCATCAGGGCGCCTGACACCCACAAAACCAGAGCGACGATCATCATGGCGAGTAGACGCGGCACATCAAACTCGCGGCGTAAAATAGACACCATGGGTTCGATGAGCGCGATGAGCGCTGCAACAGTCGCCAGTAAAATGGACATCATGATGACCAGTCCAAACAGCTCACCTGTTGGCAGATTGGCGGTCGCATAAGGAATAGACACCACGAGCAGAGCGAGGCCTTGCACCATCTCCACATCGACCGCCGCCGTCACCGCTACGATAATAATGGCAAGTACCAACATGAATGCAGTATCGAGAATAGCGACGGCGATGACCGAGCGCACGAGTGGTAGCCCCTCCGGCGAGCGACTCCCGAACACAAGCCCAACACCCACGCCCGCACCAAGGCTTGATAGCGCTGCCAAGGCGGCGGAAAAGATGCCCGCCTCCGTTAACTGCTCGGGTCGATACTTGAAGATCCATTCATTCGCGGCGGCGATGTCGCCGACGTCAAACGCGAACCCCAAGCCCGCATACATCATCAATAATATTAGGGGCAGTATGACCCATCCCGCTAAAAACAAGACCACCTGTGGGCCCGGTAAAGCAGCGACTATGACAAGAGCAACTAGGACACCCAGTACACGCAGGTGATCAGCCGAATCTATACCTGACAGCGTATCGATGATGTCATTGGCACTAGCTGCATCCCAGTCGCCGCGATATAGATAAAAGCTCGCCTCTGCTCCCAACACTGCTGGGACCATCATCAAGCTTGCTATGGAAAGAGCGAGGATTGCTTGCAGCGCACCAATCCATCGCCAACGCGTATCTCGCCCAGCCAGCGATGCAACCCACTGAATAGAACCCATGGGCGAACTGCGACCCAGGCTACCCAGTGTCAGCTCCGCAATCAGTACTGGGCTGACCACCAGAGTCAAAACCGCCACATAAACCAAGAGAAACGCGCCGCCACCCTGCTCTCCGATGACATAGGGCAAACGCAGCACGTTGCCTAGTCCGAGCGATACGGCTAACAGAGCAAAAATGAGCGTTGTTTGACCTCGCCAAGGCTGCTGAACGTTGCTGTCCACGTCGATCTTCCGCTGATAATTCTTCCTACTATAAACATCAGACACTGTTTCAACTGATGCGTATAATACGGCGATGAGTAAAGGTAAAACCAAAAAGCCGTCCGACAACACCATAGCGCAAAACAAACGCGCACGGTTTGAATATCAGCTGCTCGATACCTTCGAGGCCGGCGTGTCGCTTATGGGCTGGGAAGTCAAAGCGCTTCGTGCAGGTCGAGTACAGCTCACCGACTCATTTGTTGTGATGACAAAGGGGGAAGCGTTCTTACTCGGATCGCAAATCTCCCCACTAGAAACGGTCTCGACACATTACGTGGTTGAAAAAACGCGCTCGCGCAAACTGCTTTTACATCAAAAAGAACTCGCCAAAATCAACCTAGCCCTCACACAAAAGGGCCAGACCTGTGTCTGCACGGCACTTTATTGGAAGGGCCACCTGGTTAAAGCCAAGATCGCTATTGCGCAGGGCAAAAAAATGCATGATAAGCGGGATACTGAGAAGCAGCGTGACTGGCAGCGCGACAAAGCACGCATTGTCCGGGCGAACGTGAAGCAGTAAGACTACTGAAGTCCGGCGTAGGTGTTCCAGGCGCCCAGTGCCAACGCAACTCCTAAAGCAATGGGTCGATATGATGTTCCACCGAAACGGTGAAACAAACGACTTCCTATCTGATCACCCACCACACACAAGGGAAATGCCAATAGCAATAGCAGTAAAGGCGTTTGCGTTACCATTCCTGCGACGCTGAACATCATGACCGCGAGGACGTTCGAGGCAAAAAAGAAAGCCATGAGAAAAGCTCGTGCCACCCCGGGATCAGATATGACAGCCATGGCGTATACCACGACCGGCGGTCCGGGAATGGCAAAGGCACCGTTCATAAGTCCAGAAGCGACACCGGTACCGGCCGTGATGGACTTTGGCACGGTCGCCGTCTTTCTTGGCTTTATGAGTGCAGTCGCCAGCGTAGCACCGATAACACTTAGGCCAATCCAGAGCTGAAACTCTGACTTTGACATACCGCTCAGAAGATAAACGCCCACGGCAGTACCGACTACTGAGCCAAGGATCATCGGAACAAATTGATCTATCGGGAATTTCCCCCACCACTCTTTGTAGCTTGTTGAACTCACAGCGATGGTGAGCGTCGCCGCTAAGACTACGGCCTCATTTGGTAGTAACAACAGGGAAAAGACCGGGACGGCAATCAAGGCAAAACCAAAACCGGTAAAGGCTCTCAACAGTGCCGCAACCAGAGCAGTCGTGCACACAGCAATCAGCTGCTGTACCGAGAGCATGTCAAAAAGTGACTCCATGAGCGCACATCATCCTTTGCGAATCAAGTAAGAGAGAGGCGCTATGTTAGGCCAATAATCCTCGCGACTCACCCACCTTTTTTGGTGGCCGTGTTGAGTTTGGGGGCTGTGTTACGCGGACACCTTCAGGGCTATGCTCTTTACTCGGGATCCACCTTGTCTGCCGGCGCTGCTCGGGTGCCCGGCGCTCCCGCATCGCCAGCGGCGTTGATTACGGAGCTCATGTCAGAATCCAATCGCTGGGCTCTGTCACCGCCACCCGACCGCGGTTCATTGGGACCCTTCCCACGACCGTTGTTGGCGCCTTTTTTCATGCCCCGAGCCTGCGGACCCGCCATCTTAAACAGGTAGGGGGCCGCCTTGATCCGTTCATCTGGAGTCAGCGACATCAACACATCTAGCCCAGCCTCGTGAATGACCTCGTGATAGCGACCGGATGAGGCGCGCATCTCAACTAAACCCGCCTGTAACTCGTCACGCGCCAATGTCTCGGACTTGAGCAATCTGCGCAATCTGCGCTCCGCCTGACCCACATCGCGCCGAGCTGTTATTACCTCCCGCATGTGTTCCCGCAAAAGCGGACGGACTTTTTGACGCACCTCAGGCGGTACGTCCTTGAACGCCCATGCCAGTGGGGCAGGATGCTGCCGGTCTCCGCGCACTAAATGCCCGCCTATCAGACCCATCATCAGTAAATTAATTGCGACTGACACGACCAGCAAGCCCAGCAGTGCTCTATGACTCATACTAAAACTCCTCTGCGACAGCGTCGCTTGCAACATCGCCAACGACACTAAAGCTGTATTGCTCAGCTTGGGACCAATCTTCTGTCGGCACGTACAGCGTTGCCCCTAGAATAAGCCCGAGACTCACCGTCGTGCTGCCGACCAATGCCGGTCTCCAAGAACCTGCCACACACCACTCTCCCAATACTTCGAGAACGCCTTTCACCTGCGCCACAAACGAAAGCCGCTGCGGTATGCGCTGAGCGATTGTTCTCGCTACCTGCTCGGCATCGAGACTCGCAACTGTTGATGACTGACTCAGGAGCCGATCGACCACGGCCTCGTTCGAGCGTATCTGCTGCAGAACCGCACTTTGGGATAGTGCCTCACTGACATCGGCACGCTCATCCGGCGGCCAAGCGCTCTGATTTTCACCGTAGGCAGCTAGAACCGCTGCGGCACGCCTCTGTGATTTTTCTTCTCGGTTCATTTCAGTGTCTCCAGCTGTTTCTTAACATTGCCGCGTGCTCTTACGAGAAGAGATTCAACGGCTCGAATCGAGGAATTAGTGATCTCTGCCACTTCGCGATTCGATAGATTTTGATAGTAGGTCAATACCAAAGCGGTTCGTTGGCTTTCAGGAAGGCACGCCAAGACCGTATCGATCGGTTGGCGCTCTCTCGGGTACTGTCGATCGGTTGAGTCAGAGCCCAAGGGCTCCTTCTCGGTGTTATTGGTTTCTAGGCTGACCTCTCGCTGGCGCTTGCGAAGCACGTCGATACAGCGATTGTGTGCAACACGATGCAGCCATGTGGTCAGGCGCGCTTTTGCCGGATTAAAGTCGTTGGATCGCTGCCAAAGCACGACCATGACATCTTGCGCAATGTCTTGCGCCAGTGCGTCATCGCCCAGAATACGCTTGGCGTAGACTTCAATAGCGGGCAAGTGCCGCGTCACCAGTTCTGCATAAGCGTGCTGGTCGGCCTGACCAACACGCGCCACCAGCTCGCCTTCATCCACCGGCATTCAAACAGTCCCTAACGCCCGGGCTTGATGTGCGCAGCAATCAGCATTTCCCCTCCTCGCACTCAAGTCCTACCCTCGATCATTCATCTAGCTCTCGCGCTCTTTCTCGCCTTTTCCTAGGCACTCTCGCCTTAACCGGGGCGCTCTCACCGTATCGTAGGTGCTCTCACCTTATCCTAGGCACTCTCACATTATCCTGGGTACTAACGCCTGTATTTGGGTGGCGTGTTCGACTCTTCGCTGCGCGGCTCGCCGCGCTTGCGTTCACCGCGCTGTTCGGCATTGCCCTTATGATGCCGGCGCCGCTCCTTTCCCGCTTTCCTGAGTTCACCGTTTGATATCTCACCGTTGCCATCAGCGTCCATACGATTGAATGCCATTTGTCGACGCTCCTCAATCGTTACCACACCATTACCATCAGCATCCGACGCGTCAAATCGCGCTAAGGCCTCATCCACTCGCTGTGTCGCGGCATTACTCACCTCATCGCGGGTCAGCGCGCCGTCACCATCGGAGTCCATTCTCATTTCGGGTGCGCCGCGATCTGCCGGTAGGCGAAACTCATCAAAGCTAATCACACCATCGTCATTAGCATCCAAATGCGTCATGGCCTTAGCCATGCGCTTGCCCTGTTTGGGGTGCTTACCGTGATCATCTGCTGCAGCGGACATCGACATCGCGCCTCCAACTGAAACTAATACCCACATCACTAAAACCAGTCGATTCATTACGTTTTCCTTAGCGTCTTAACGACGTCTCTGAGTTGTGTCATTGCTGATACGCCCCTGCCTACTAATCCCCGTCGCGCCATCCACTGTAAATTTTTTGCAATATGCTATTTTTAAATTGCAATTTGTTTCGCATTTTGCAATTATTCAACTCAAGCGCTGATGTGACCGCTCAAATACCAGCTCTGTCATGAGACTGAGATTGGTAATCAAAAGGCCCATCGCGCCCTACGAACAAGACCAGCAATAGATCAGGAAGACCGGGAGAAAACAATGATTTACAGAGTTTATTGGCTTGAAAACGCGGCTTCCGAAAGCTTGCTGTTTAACTCTTTAGCGCAAGCCAAATACTTTGCACTTCGTCTTCAGCGCAACCCTGATTGCAAAAAGGTTGTGCTCGAGCAAACTGAAACTCTCGTCGCGTAATTAATCGCAATTTGCAAAAAAAGCGCTTTCGGTAGTCCCATTAATTTTATTGTGACCAAGCGAGCGGCACGATAGAACGAGCACAACGCTACAACGCGGCCAAAGTCCATCGACCCGACTCCCCAGCCGGTGCTTATAGAAGCTCAAGCGCTATTTGCAGGCCGTTTAACGTCTCCTCAAGAGACGCCGACTCGTAGGGGACTGCATCTCCAACCCCCCACACCGGTCTTGGAAACGCAAAGTCGTCGTTAAATCGGACGATATGGTGGATGTGTAATTGCCGCACCATATTACCCAGTGCTGCTACGTTGAGTTTGTGCGGGGCGAACAATTGCTCGAGGGCCTTCGACAAGCGAACCGACTCACCGAGTAATAACTGTTGCTGCTCGTCTGCTAGCTGATGGATTTCCTCTACACCCGGGACCTTTGGCACCAGTATCACCCAGGGGTATCGACTGTCATTCATGAGCCTGACTTGGCATAAATGCCAGTCGGCAATAAGAACCGTGTCCGCCTCGAGCTGCGGGTCAAGCTGAAAAGCGTAGGGATCGTCCATCAATCTTCCGCAGGGGATAGAACGGCAATTGTGTCACCGAGAGCAATGTCACCCGACTCGATTATTTTGGCACACAGCCCGCCGTGACCCAGCATAGCAGCCACGCCGCCTTTGCCGAGGTTCTCCTCCATGCGCGCGCATGGATGACAGAGCTGGGTCGCCTCAAAAATCGCGCCGCCGATGGTGAATCGCTGCCGACGCAAGGCATTAAGGTTCACACCCTTGACGACCAGATTGCGACGCAATAGGGCTGGATCGATGGCATCGCGCCCCAAAAAGTGTGCCGCCTGCGCAATAAACTCCTCGGATATGATGGACACTTGACGACCTGAGCCGGGCGTTTTACCCATGCGATGGTCACCCTCAAGACCCAGAGTCGCCACAGCCTTGGTCGACGCCACGGACTGAAGAGGCTCTCGCCGTTTGGGTCGCACACCTATCCACGTCAGCTCACCGGGGGTTATGTCGAGCGCATAGCGATCAAGCGGGTTGGGTCGTTTTGTCATGGCAGCTCCCTAGACAACGCTGTTAAGGGTGAAGAATACGATAAGACCTGCGCAAAGGCCGATTAATAAATTATTGCGCCAGAGCGTGACGCTTGCCATTACTGCGAGGGTAACAAACTCTATGGGACCGGCTTCTAGCTCCCCCGCTGAGTTCGTAAGCGTCGTGACAACAAGTGCGGCCATGACGGCGGGACCCACGTGATCGAGAACGCGAATGACCCGACTCGGAAAGGTCACGCCCGACAACAGCACAATGAACGAGGCGCGCATGATGTAGGCCCCAATGCCGGCGACGACAATGCCCCAGAACAGACTCATGCCTCTCGCCACTCCATGATGGTCGCGACAAATAGAGACACCAGCACAGCAATGATAAGCCCCACCTGATTATCGAGATGGGCGAACCACAGGGCAGTCCCTGCACTCAACAGAGCTGTGACCACCTGACTTCGGCGCTTGATGGCCATGAGCAATAAACCGAGAAACATGAGCGTAATGGCAATTTCGATGCCTATCGATGCTGGAATGATCGGGGCAAGCACAATGCCCAGACCCGTAAACAACACCCACATGGCCCAAAACGTAAAACCCGCCGCGAGATAGTACTGGCGGAAGTCAGTGTCATCGGACAAATCACGAACCTGAGTGAGTGCGAACACCTGGTCAATCAGGACATAAGGCCCCAACCATCGGAACCAGCGTGGCTGCGCCTGAAAGCGCGGTGCTAGCGTCACCGAATACAAAATGTGTCGTGCCGTGACAATGAGCGTCGTCGTCACTGTGGCGGAAACCGCGGCACCCTCGCCCACGAGCGTAATGAGGGTCATCTGCGCGGAGCCGCCAAACATAATGACGGAGCTTGACCACCCCAACAGCTGAGGCACACCTGACTCCACAACCATGACGCCAAACAGCAGCGCGAACGGCAGCGCGGGTAAAAACAGCGGCAGCATATCGGCAAATGCAGCCTTGGCGATGGGTGACGATATTTTCATGCGCGGAGTGTACGTGAACAATTGCAGTGTGGCTCTACAGTAGCTGATGTATACTGCCGGGACGGGGGCGTTACGGATTCGACGACGGTAACGAAACCTGCGGTGCATGCCGTGATGGTAGCCAATCACGTAAATCCA
>CAJYAI010000028.1 GCA_913064725.1 uncultured Alteromonadaceae bacterium
TTATGCTCTTGCAGTTATGGATAGAAATGACCCAGAAACATTAATTGGCGTTCGTCAAAGCAGCCCTTTGGTTGTCGGCAAAGGTTTTGCTGAGAACTTTCTTGCATCAGATATTATGGCACTATCTCCAGTCACTAATAAGTTTAAATTTTTAGACGATGGCCAAGTAGTCTTTTTAAGCAAAAACAAAGTGAGTATATGCAGCAAAGACGGCAGAGCTGCTAAAGTCCCCACAAAAGAAGTTGACTCCACTGCTTATACCAATGACCTGAATGGCTATAGCCACTTTATGGAAAAAGAAATATTTGAGCAACCAGAGTCTGTCCAAAAAGCTTTAGAAGGTAGAGTAACAAAAGACGGCACAAGAGAAGGCATTTTCGGTGCAGGTTTTGAAAAGAAATTAAAAAATATTGAAAATATTCAAATCGTAGCTTGTGGCACTAGTTATCACGCAGGCAGAATCTTTGAATATTGGTCACACAAATTTTTGGGCATTAACTGCCGGGTCGATTATGGTAGTGAATATCAGTACCAAGTACCTGTTAAAACAAAAAAAACATTACTAGTAACAATCTCACAATCAGGTGAAACAGCAGACACCTTGGCTTCATTAAAATTTGCCAAGAAAACTGATGATCCCCTAACCCTTACTATCTGCAATGTAGCCAATAGCTCTCTTTGCCGAGAATCAGAATATACACTTTTAACCAATGCTGGACCGGAGATAGGCGTTGCATCAACCAAAGCATTTGTCACCCAGCTAGCATGCTTAAACCTCTTGCTGTTAACACTAATGGGAGCTAAAGAAGCAAAACCAAGAGGCAGAAAAAATATTGCTGCGGCATTGCTTGAGCTGCCTAGCCAATTAGAAAAAACCCTAAAAATGACAGACACATACAAAGAAGCTGCCAAATTATTATTCAAAAGGCACAGCACATTGTTCTTGGGCAGGGGTCTATATTTTCCAATTGCTCGAGAAGGTGCGCTGAAGCTCAAAGAAATTTCTTACATTCATGCTGAGGCCTATCCAGGCGGCGAGCTTAAGCATGGCCCCTTGGCATTAATCGATAAAAACATGCCAGTCATTGCTCTGGTGCCTGACAATGAACATCTTGATAAGATCACATCTAACATTGAAGAAGTGGCAGCAAGAAAAGGCAAAGTCATTACGATCGGCCCTTTAAAGAAAACAACTCTAAACAAAGATGGTGGGCATATAAAGATCCCAAAAACACTCGATTTGTTGAATCCAATTATTTGTGTGGTGCCGCTGCAGTTAATTTCTTATTACACAGCCCTGTTAAAAGGCACCGATGTGGATAAACCTCGCAACCTGGCGAAAAGTGTGACCGTAGAATGAATAAATTAATACAAATTATTAACTCGCCATTTTGGGCAGCAGGAATATTAACAGTAATTTTGTTAACAACGGGTGACTATAAATGGTGGTTATTCGGACTGTATGTTTTGTTTGCCTTTTTTGGCAAACTTTATATTAAAAACAATGAAAAAGGGTCGGGTTAACTCCATTCTGTTACTGTCGAATAGATGAAAACAAGTTTAAATAAACAAATAATAGTTGGAATTGCTGCCGGCGGAACAACTCTTACACTCCTTAAGGGAGGAGACTATAAGTGGTTACTTCTGGTTGGATTTGCAGCAATCCTTTTTGTGTTCACTTATGTTTATAAAAAATGAGAAACCTTGCTACGACAACTCTGTTACGGTGGAGTAATTTTAGGCAGTGGTGTTAATGATCAATCAGTTTTTCAAGAAGGTTAGCGTCAGGAAAGTATTGGTCATTTTCGGAGTGTTTTTTCTACTCTTACAATTCCAACTGGGAACCAAGTTACTAAATCCAGTAACAAACCAACCTATCCAAAATATTCCAACCACTGTCGAGTAGCTAAAAGTTTCCTCAGAATATGAACGCAACAACTAACAAGCTTAAAAATTCAGGTGGTTGGATCGGCAATTGGTGCAGCAGTTTTTTCCGCCACAAATGAACCCACTTGGATCGCGATCGGTGTCGTATTCGGTGCGGCGCTTAGTTGGAAAAAACCAAAAATCAAAAATAAACAAGCAACACCTTGATGTTTAAAGTTTCACAAACCAAGAGATAGGGGGTTAAATCCATTCAGTGTCTTTTGGGTAATGTCTACCGTGACGTTGTAAAGGAGCAATCGTGGAAGGGTTATCTGTATTGGGGTTCGTATTTGGCATGCTCGGTTTAGTTGCTTTTGTTCGGATTGAAAAACTCACAAAGACACTAAAACAAAAAGGCATTCTAGAAGAGGACTACCAAGAAGAGTGATGTGAGCAGATGATGGGGCCTTGGGCTTTGGACACGATCTGCATGTGGCCGTCTCTCTCAAGAGCTGCCTTAAAAAGCCGATTTTGAGAAAGTACGCATCCAGAGACTCCTCTTTGAGGAAGACGGCGGTGGGCAGCAATCTACTCGCAGTATCCGCGAACGCTTTTTTTAGTCTCTGTATCGCGGGGATTTCTCAGGTATACTCGCCGGCTTCCATTTTTTGGTGCTCAACAGTAGCGCCTAGTGAGGAAATTCATGGCTGACACCAGCGTTGGCATCATCATGGGATCTCGCTCAGATTGGGGCGTGATGGAGAACGCAGCTCAGATACTAGACGCGCTTGGTGTCAGTTATGAAGCAAAGGTTGTGTCGGCTCATCGCACACCAGATCGTTTGTACGAGTATGCCCGCTCTGCGCGCGAGAGAGGCCTAAAGGCGATCATTGCCGGTGCTGGTGGTGCCGCACATCTCCCCGGTATGGCCGCCGCTATGACCTCGGTTCCCGTCCTAGGTGTTCCCGTTGATGCCACGGTTCTCAATGGGATCGATGCCCTTATGTCGATCGTTCAGATGCCAAAAGGTGTCCCGGTTGCCACCTTTGCAGTTGGCGCGCCTGGCGCAATTAATGCCGCCTTGTTTGCAGCTGCGATGTTGGCTAATGAGGACAAGGACCTTCGAGACGCGGTAGATCGGTATCGTGAAGAACAGTCGGCCGGTGTGCCCATAAATCCGTTTGACTAAGAGCCACGGTATCCATGGCAAAGAGACGTTTAGGAA
The DNA here is from genome assembly GCA_913064725.1 of uncultured Alteromonadaceae bacterium. Classification (GTDB taxonomy): domain Bacteria; phylum Pseudomonadota; class Gammaproteobacteria; order Pseudomonadales; family Halieaceae; genus Luminiphilus. The sequence continues at coordinate 3,092 of CAJYAI010000028.1, forward strand.
TCATTGGCTGCGGTCAATTAAGTCAGATGCTCGGTGAAGCGGCTAACAGACTTGGCTACACCGTGTCGTACTTGTGCGTCGATGAAACGCCGGTAGTGTCGGGTTTGGGCTCTATTTTTTATCCTGAGCAACTGGATGCGTTTTTAAGCCACTGTGATGCTATCACCGTCGAGCGAGAGAGCTTGCCCGACGAAATACTTCGATCAGCAGCAAAAATCGGTTTAGCGCCGGGCTATGAAGCGCTGGTGGTGCTGCGGGAGCGAGATACGCAAAAGTCCATGTTGGATCGCCTGAATATACCCACGTCTCCGTGGTCTTTAGTGAGCTCGCCCGACCAACTTAGAGAAGCGCTGGAGTCGCTACCTACAGCCTACGCCCGCTGCAAACGAACGCTAGGTGGCTACGATGGTGGTGGGCAGTGGCGAATCGACTCCAATAGCTTGGATTTGATACCCAATGACGCCTTCCCGATTATTGCAGAGGCAGAGGTTGAGATAGATTGCGAGTACGCGATTATTATTGGTCGGGATGTCAGTGGGAAAACGGCCTGTTACCCGATGACTGAAAATGTCATGCGTGACGGTATTTTAATTGGCAGCTATGTCCCGTCGGGCATCGAGCCGAGCCTCGCTGAGCAGGCGGCCGAGTACGCTAACAGGCTGGTTAATGCGATGGATTATATTGGTGTACTCGCCATCGAGTTTTTTCTGACCGACGGCCAGCTCATCGTCAATGAAATAGCACCTCGAGTTCACAATACAGGCCACTGGACCATTGGCGCCTTGGGTGCAGACCAATTCACGCAGCATGTTGGCTGCGTTATGGGTGAATCGGTGCGGGAGAGCCAGCTCGAAGGCGGTGCGTCCATGATTAATCTTTTAGATAATAGGCTCCCTGCCAAGATGCCCGACGAGCCCGTCAGGTCTCTTATCCAAACCTACGGTAAGGGTGTGCGCAAAGGAAGAAAGCTCGGCCACATAACACTTATTGGCCCCGATGCGGCCGAGGTAAAGGCAAAAGCCGCACAGCTCATCACCGAGTTACACGGCGTCTAGCGTATTCTTCGATCGAGCCCAGCAGTCGAATGATGCGGTCACAACTGTCAGCGCCAATAGACACGACGAACTTTTACTTGTCGCTATTGCATGAAACTGACTTTGACGATCTTTACGTCGTGGCTAGCGATCCACTGCTCTGGGAGCAGCATCCAGAACGAGATCGGTGGCGCAAAGACGTCTTCGTACTCTTTTTTCAAAGTGCTCTCGTGAATGACTTGGGTTGTTTTGTCATCCGTGAAAAATCGTCAGATCGTGTCGTTGGTTCGACGCGATTTTATGGGCTCGATGAATTAGGTGGTTTAGTGCGCATAGGCTTTACGTTTATTGAGCGTTCTTTGTGGGGAACGTCGGCTAACGCTGAAATTAAAAACGCGATGCTCACTCGATGCTTTGGCCCGTTCAAAGCCGTACTGTTCGACATAGCACCAAGCAATCGTCGTTCCATCGGTGCAGTTAATAAACTTGGTGCAATCTACAGCGAGACTTTATCACCGACAAAGGCGGTATATCGTTTGCCCAAGAGTCATTGGATAAGGCAGAGTTGACGGATTGTGTAGAGGGACTTTGCGATGAACGGCAAGCTAACACCCATTTCGTTTTCGGAAAAATTTTCAAATTTCAGCGAGCAGTGGTCACCCAAGGTGATTGCTGAAATGAATGATTATCAGTTTAAGCTGGTTAGGCTCGAAGGCGATTTCGTATGGCATCAGCATGAGAATACTGACGAGACGTTCATCGTCTTAGAAGGATCCATAGCGATCGATTTTGAGGATGCCACGGTAGAGCTCGAGGCTGGCCAATTACTTGTGGTGCCCCGGGGCGTGATGCATCGGCCACGTGCTGCTAGCGAAGCAAAAGTGTTATTGGTGGAGCCTCGGGGTGTTATCAATACTGGGCAGGCTGATTCCGCCTTGACGGCGCCCATTGATCGCTGGATTTAGAGGGATCTGAAGATGCTTATGCGACATGTGTCCCACCTCATAGTCAGCATGGTTCTCTTTTTTCTTGGCTTTGTTCAGACTTTTTGGGGGAATGACCCCTATCTCGGGTGGTCTATTTCGGTTATTGCAGCCCTTGTGCTGGCTGGACCTTTGATAACGTCTTTTAACATGTTGCCGGTAGCAATAGTTGCTCGACAGCGGTTGCTGTGGGCGTTGTTGGCATTGATCCTGTGGATATCACTCGGTGTGGGGGAGTTGTTTCACAAAACAGCATTAATGATTGAAAACTTCCCCAAACCCATAATTACGGGCGTTTAATTAACTGTTTTGCGCAACTTTGCGTTTTTAAACTCCCCGTCGTTGAGTTGTGCAACGATGCTCTTACCCATTCCTTCGTCTTCGATGCCTACGATCTGTACGCGGTAAAAGAGCTCGCCTGATCGTGACTCCACCGCGACTTTAGCGTCGAGACCGCTCTCGCTGAGCTCATTTATTACCGCGTCAGCACGATCGGCGCGGTCATAGGTGTCGACAAACACAAACCAATTATTTCCCATGGGCAGTTGCTTTAGTCGGACTGGCGTCTTTGGAGCGCGAGACGTTGGGACGCTTGATATCCCGGCAAACGCTTGTCCCTGGTTCGAACTGACTTCCGATATGGCTGCTTCGGCTTCCTTGCCGATCCAGTAAGGTCCGGCATTGAGGCGCATCGAAATCCAATCTGATGCCTGTGCGGCTGCTTGTTTTGATGCAAAGCCGGCCGCTCGGACACGATAATAGTTTTGGCCGTCAACAGTTGCATTGGCAATCGATAATGTTAGCGGGCGGAGCTGGTCCTGTAGCCGGCGCGCTTGCTCGTTTGCAGTACTCTTAGATCTATGGCTTTCAAGATTGACAAACCATGAGCCGCTGCCCTGAGGCGGCGCTTCAAACGATGGATTGGCTGGTTTGGAAGGTGCCGCTGTCACGGGTTGCTTGGCTTGGCTCTCGACTTCTGTTTCTGCGCGCATCTCAGCGGCGCGAGCCTCCGCCTTTTCCTTAAGGTCTTCATTTTCGTCAACCAATGCTTGCACGCGTAACTCCAAGGCCGCGATTTCAGATTGTAGGCGCTCATTGTTAGCCGCTAGTCCCTCGTCTTGAACCGGGGGTAAGTTCTCCGCACGCTGTAGCGATCGAATCGTTTCCTTTAAGGCGGATATTTCCGTATTCGAGCTGCTTTGGCTGTCAAGCCATAGGCCAGCCATAGCCGCCGCAGCGACGAACCCCACAACCGCCATTATCCACGCTATAAGCGGCGGACGGGCCGCCACCGCGGGTTTAGCGCCATGATCGGTCAGTAATGTCCCCGACTCAGCGTCACTCTCCGGGTTCTGTGAGACGACATGGTCGGTTTCAGCATCACCGGGTGCCAGCATATCGTCACTGTTATCACCTTCGTTGCCCGGTGGCACCTCGAAGTCGTCGTCCTCCAGCCAATCTGTGCTTTCATCCACATCGTCGTCAGAGGGCTCTGCCGACGCTGGCTTAAACCCCTCTGACCATTCGGCTGGCGGTGTCAGCACGCGCTTTTTATCTTCTTCCTTATCGTCCATGGCCTACCCTCCTTCACTTTGCAAGAGATTAGCAGAAACCTGAGATAAAGGCGGCTTATGGGCGTTTGCAAATGACGCTTTCTAGTACACTGTCGGAATGGATGTTTCAGATATTCTCGATGGTCTTAATGATGCTCAGCGCGCGGCGGTAGCTGCAGAGCAGGGAAACCAACTTGTGTTGGCGGGCGCGGGATCGGGTAAAACCCGAGTGCTGGTGCATCGCATTGCATGGTTGATTCGCGCTGAAGGGCTGTCGCCGTATTCGGTCATGGCTGTGACCTTCACCAATAAAGCAGCCCGAGAGATGCGGGGGCGCATTGAAGAGAAACTTGGGCGCCCAACCCAGGGCCTATGGATTGGAACCTTTCACGGGCTTGCGCACCGACTTTTACAAACGCATTGGGCTGAAGCGGGCCTACCTCAGAACTTTCAGATCTTAGACAGCGATGATCAGCTGAGACTGGTGAAGCGAGTTTGTCGTGAGTTGGGCTTAGATGAGGCAAAGTGGCCGCCGCGCCAAGCACAGTGGTTTATCAACGGCCAAAAAGATGAGGGCCTCAGGGCGCGGCATATTGATCCTCCTCTGGGTGATCTTTACACCAAAACTATGCTGCGAATTTACGAAGCCTACGAAGATGCTTGCCAGCGTGGCGGTCTGGTCGACTTCGCTGAGCTGTTGCTGCGTGCACACGAGCTTTGGCTAAAGTCCCCCGAAACGCTGCGTCACTACCAAGAGCGATTTAGTATTTTGTTGGTTGATGAATTTCAGGACACGAATTCCATCCAGTATGCTTGGCTCCGCGTCTTGGCAGGCGATGCCATCCCGGTCGTCGCTGTCGGTGACGATGATCAATCTATCTATGGCTGGCGCGGTGCAAAGATAGAAAATATTCAGCGGTTTACAGAAGACTTTGCCGGCACTGAAACGGTTCGTCTTGAACAAAATTATCGATCTACAAAGACAATCTTAGCTGCGGCAAATGGCGTCATTTCCCACAATGGTGGGCGATTGGGCAAAGATCTTTGGACCGATGGCGAGGACGGCGAGCCCATAAAGCTCTATGCCGGATTCAATGAGCAGGACGAAGCGCGCTTTATTGTTGAGCAGATTCAGGCCTGGACAGATGAGGGGAACCCGAGAAAGTCGAGTGCGATTTTGTACCGCTCAAATGCACAGTCACGGGTATTAGAAGAGGCCCTTATTCGGGTCGGACTGCCCTACCGCATCTATGGTGGGCAGCGCTTCTACGAGCGGTTGGAAATTAGAAATGCCTTGGCGTACCTGCGCCTGCTCATCGGTCGTACTGATGATCCGGCTTTCGAACGTATTATTAACGTGCCCACTCGCGGTATCGGAAGTAAGACAGTCGATGATTTACGCAGTATTGCTCGTGAGAATGCGGTTTCAATGTGGCATGCCATTGGGTTAGCACTCGACAACCAACTGTTGACATCGCGCGCCCGGTCCTCGCTTGCAGGTTTTACTGCACTGATTAATGAGCTGGATAGTGAAACGGTCGACTTACCCTTGGAAGAGGTCGTCGAGCACGTTATTCACAGGACCGGCTTAATTGACTTTTATAAAGCGGAAAAAGGTGAGCGAGGCCAGGCGAGAGTCGAGAACTTAGAGGAGCTGGTGTCGGCTGCGAAGACATTTCGTGCCGAGGACGACACGCTGTCACCCACACAACAGTTCCTCGATAGTGCGGCGCTTGATGCAGGAGATGCGCAAGCCGATCCCTACGAGGATAGCGTTCAAATGATGACGCTGCACTCGGCCAAGGGGCTCGAGTTTCCGCTCGTTATTTTGGCGGGTCTTGAGGAAAATCTATTTCCGCATCGCATGTCAGTGGAAGAGCCGGGTCGGCTTGAGGAGGAGCGGCGGCTTGCTTATGTGGGGATTACCCGCGCGCAGCAACGCCTGTTGATCACCTACGCTGAGAGTAGACGTTTACACGGCAGCGAAACCTACAATACGCCGTCACGTTTTGTGCGGGAGATCCCTGCTGATGTCATTGAAGAAGTCCGATTGCATGGCGGCATAACGCGACCCTTAGTTGACCGATTACAAAAGCCGCTGGCTGAATCAAATGATTCAGGCCTTCGCCTGGGTCAGCGAGTGTCACACCCTATGTTTGGGGAGGGCATGGTGCTTAATATTGAGGGTCGAGGCGCGAATGCGCGGATCGAGGTAAACTTTTCTGAGGGCAGCAAGTGGCTAGTCCTTCAATACGCCAATCTGCAAGCTTTGTGAGACTGTAATGAGAGAAAAAACGCTGCTGCCGTTGGCTATTATTGGTCTGCTTTTACTTTGGTTAGCGACGCTTGGATTGTGGGCGGTCGATGCCCAAACTGTAGACGATACATATGCACCCGCTGCAGGTAATAGTCAAAATGCGATCGAGTGGAAGCTCGTCACAACCTGGCCGAAGGGCTTGCCCGGATTGGGGTCTGCACCTGAAAATTTTGCGCGTCGCGTCGGCGAAATGAGTAATGGTCGTTTGACTGTTCGTGTCTATGGGGCTGGCGAAGTTGTGCCACCTTTTGAGGTATTTGATGCTGTCTCGCAGGGCGTTGCTGAGATGGGGCACGGCGCTTCTTATTATTGGAAGGGCAAGATTCCTGCAGCGGTCTTTTACACTGCGGTTCCGTTCGGCATGACTGCGCAAGAGATGAATGGCTGGCTTCACTACGGTGGTGGACTGGCCTTGTGGCGAGAGCTGTATGCCCCCTTTGGTGTTCGCCCATTCGCCGGCGGCTCCACCGGGGTTCAGATGGCGGGTTGGTTTAATCGCGAGCTTAAATCCGCCGAGGATCTCAATGGTTTAAAAATGCGCATCCCCGGATTAGCGGGTGAAGTGTTTGCTGCCTCTGGAGGAACTGCCGTTCGCTTGGCTGGGGGGGAGATTTACACGTCGATGCAAACAGGGGTTATCGATGCGGTGGAATGGGTTGGTCCCTACAACGATCGCACCTTAGGTCTGATGGAAGTTGCTGAGTATTACTATTACCCCGGTTGGCACGAGCCGGGTGCAATGCTCGAATTTACGGTCAACCAAAAGGCATTTGATCGACTGCCCTCCGATCTTAAGGCCATTGTTGAGGGTGCAGCTCGTGCTACAAATCAAGACATGCTCGATGAATTTACTGCACGTAACAATGAGTCGCTAACAACACTGCTGACTGAGCATTCAACGAAATTACGTCCGCTACCCGACGATGTACTAGATGTATTGCACAGCAACTCAGTTATCGCACTCGAGCAGTTGAAGGCCGATGACCCGATGGCCACGAAAATATCGGCATCGTATGAGACTTTTTTGGACGGTGTTCGCACCTACCATGAAATTTCTGAGCGCGCCTACCTTAACGCGCGCGACCGAGTATTACCGCCGATTTCCTTTATTGACCAGTAATGGCGCGAGTGCGCCTCGCGCTATCGATAGCGACGTAGATGAATTCTCCCTCGGTCACCTTGATGGGCTCGCCATCGTGTTGTGAGTTAATCCAGACTTCGATGAGTACACGCACCGAACTTCGACCGACATCCAGGATATCGCAGTAACACGTTACAACGGCACCAACGTGGACCGGGGTGAGAAATGACATGCCCTGTACAGCAACTGTGGCAACGCGTCCGCCCGCCACGTCGGCTGCGGCAACACCGCCTGCAATGTCCATTTGTGATAGCAACCAACCGCCAAAGATGTCACCGCTAGCGTTAGTATCAGCGGGCATGGCCACTGTTTGTAGCGCAAGTTCACCTTGCGGTCGGGGTGTTTCATCGATGGGATTCAACAGATTCTCCTAAAATTCGGCAGCGGACTATGGATTTACAGCCCAACAACTGAGTTAGATCAACGTCCAATGGTACTGGGCAACCAGGTCACTACCTCAGGTAGTAGCCAAAGCAGACCTAAGAGACAGAGCTGGATACCAACAAAGGGAATAACGCCACGATAGATAGCGCTTGTAGTGACAGACTCGTCTGCCACGCCTCGTAGATAGAATAAAGCGAATCCAAAGGGCGGCGTTAAAAATGATGTTTGTAAGTTCACTGCAATCATGACGCCGAGCCAAATCGGGTCAAAGCCCATCGCCAGTAAAATCGGTGCGACGATGGGCACGACAACAAATGTGATCTCGATAAAATCTAGAATAAAACCGAGAAGAAACATGACGAGCATAACAATCAACAGCGCCACGTGCGGACCACCACCCAGCGTGAGGAAAAACTCTTCAATTAATTCATCGCCACCAAATCCTCGGAATACAAGCGAAAATAGTGCCGCCCCAATGAGAATTAAAAACACCATGCTGGTCGTCGCCATGGTGGAGCGCGCAATTTCTTGCAGAGTCGTTAGATTAAGAGCGCCTTTGTACGCAGCCAGGCAAAGCCCCCCGACAGCGCCCACGCCCGCTGCTTCCGTTGGTGTTGCCGCGCCCATGATGATGGAGCCCAATACAATGGTGATCAGAAAAAGTGGTGGCGCCACCGCGCCAAGGATCGACACCTGCGGGCCACTGGTTTCGATCGGAGCCGGACAATGACTGGGATTACGCCAGGCAACAAAGAGCAGGTAGCCAAGGTAAAGCGTTACTAACAGTAGGCCGGGTACCAGCGATCCTACAAACAGATCGCCCACGGAAACGGTTTGCGTATTGATTATCCCGCTTTCCAATTGTGCCTGCTGATAGGCAGTGGACATGATGTCTCCCAGCAATACGAGCGCAATCGAGGGAGGAATGATTTGCCCAAGTGTTCCGGTAGCACAAATGAGGCCGGTTGCGAGAGACGGGTTGTAGCCTGCGCGTAACATCGAGGGCAGCGCTAATACGCCCATGGTGACTACTGTTGCCCCGACAATGCCAGTACTCGCTGCAAGCAGGGCGCCAACCACGATGACAGAGATACCCAACCCGCCGGTTTTACCCCCAAAACCTCTAGTCATGGCGGTTAACAGCTCCTCGGCGATCTTTGCGCGTTCGAGGGTAACCCCCATGAGAATAAAAAGTGGTACTGCTACCAGTGTGTCGTTTGTGATGGTGCCGAACATGCGTCCTGATAATGCGGCGACGAAGCTCGCGTCGAAATGACCTGCAATAACGCCAATGGCCGCAAACAGCAGTGCAGTGCCGGCAAGCGTAAACGCTACAGGGAACCCAAAGAGCAGCAGCACACAAACACTGCCAAATAGGGCCAACGCTAACTCACCTTCAATCACGGTTTGGCACCTCAGAAAGTTCAATTAAGCCTTTGATGATGATGCTGGCGGCTTGAAAAATAATCAGCACCGCCATAGCGGGAATCAGGGTTTTTAAAAGGAAGACAGCAGGGATACCCCCCGGCTCGGGCGAGGACTCTAAAATAGACCAGCTGTCAGAGACATAGGTCCAGGACCCAAGTGCAATGAGCGCACAAAAGGGCAGTGTAAATACCGTGTGTCCTACGGTGTTTACCCACGCTTTCTGACGAACGGTAAAGTTTCGATAGAAAACGTCAACCCGGACATGTTGGTCTGAGAGCAGGGTCGGCGCAGCTCCAAGCATGAAAAGTAGCCCGTGAAGATAGAGCACAGACTCTTGCGCCGCGATAGCGCCTTGGCCGAACCCATAACGTAAAACTACTACCGTTGTGGTCACTAGGGCCATCGCGATACTCGCAAATGCAACCGTATTGCCTACCCAACGAATAAATGAATCGATTCGTTGTGCTAGTGTTGCCCAGTAGTTCACTGATATGACCCGTTTCTCAAGACGACATTGAAGGTTATCATCCAGAGCAAAGCAATTGCAGAGAGAATCACCGTGCTTACCGTATTGTCACCAGCAAAAACACTAGATTACGAGACTCCTTCGATAATTGAGTCATCGTCAATGCCGCGGTTCATGGACCAGTCCGCTTTATTGATCGATGACGCGCGCAAGTTAGCTCCCGACAGTATCCGCTCGCTTATGGGTGTCAGTGAGTCCATTGCGGCGCTAAATTATGGGCGTTTCATGAACTGGCAAGCCACTCCAGATAAAGCAAATGCGAAACAGGCGGTACTCGCATTTAAAGGCGATGTTTACACGGGCCTTGAGGCAGACTCGATGGGTGAGGCGGATTTCACATTCGCACAGGCGCGGTTGAGAATATTGTCAGGGCTCTATGGCCTATTGCGGCCACTAGACTTGATGCAGCCCTACCGGCTGGAAATGGGGCTCAAATTTGCCAATCAACGAGGCAAAAATCTCTATGAGTTCTGGGGCGACCGCGTTACCGAGGCGCTCAACAAGGACCTTGAAGCGGCCGATACAGATAGATTGGTGAATCTGGCATCCAATGAATACTTTAAAGCAGTGAAGCCAAAGCAACTTAAGGCTGATGTTATTACGCCGCAGTTTAAAGATCTGAAAAACGGGCAGTACAAAATGATTTCGTTTTTTGCTAAAAAAGCGCGCGGCGTCATGGCACGTTACATTATCGACAATAAAATGACTGACCCTGACGCGCTTAAGTCATTTGACGGCGCGGGGTACTACTATAGCGAAGCGCATTCATCAGGTACTCAATGGGTATTTCTGCGCGATAGCCCAGAGTGATTAGCTGCTTTGCTTGAACGGTAGCAGCGTTGCCGCCTCGTCTCGATAACGCTTTACATGGTCACAGTCGCGCCGACAGAAGTCAGCGACGGCCGCTTGTAATTGTGGATCAGACACCCAGTGATTGGAGTAGGTAAGCGTAGGTTCAAATCCACGTTGTATTTTGTGCTCCCCTTGTGCGCCTGGGTCAAAGCGTGTGAGTTTCTTTTCTATGCAGTATTCGATTCCGCGGTAATAACATGCTTCGAAGTGCAAAAAATCAAACTCTTTTAGACACCCCCAATATCGCCCGTAAAGTGTCTCATCGTCGGCAAAGTAGAGCGCGGCTGCCACGGGGTTATCGCCCTCGTGTGCGATCACCATCACAGTATTAGCCGATAGTGTAGGGCAGATTTGCGTAAAGAAATCGCCAGTAAGATACCCTTGGTGCCCGCTGCGTTTTAGGTAGGTAGTTTGGTAGCAGTAATAGAAAAACGCCCAGTCGCTCTCGAGTATCTCACCGCCTGTTTTGGTTACTAAGGTCAGATTTTGCGAGGCAATAGCCGCACGCTCCTTTTTCAGTGCCTTGCGTTTTCGACTATTAAATTCACAGAGGAAGTCATCGAAATCCGAATAACCCCGATTGAACCAATGAAACTGCGTAGTCATGCGCTGAAGCAGTCCCGCTTCGCAGAGTTCCAGTGATGTTGTTTCATCAGGAAATAGGATGTGCCAGCTTGAAATACCTTCAGACTTGCACCAGTCGGTGACCGCACTGAGCAACTCGACGGTTGCTTCAGGGCGTTCGCTATCAGTCCACAGCCGAGGTCCTGTCGCGGGGGTAAAAGGCACGCCCGTGACAAGTTTTGGGTAATACTCAAGACCCGACCTCTGCCAGGCATCGGCCCACGACCAATCAAACACGTATTCACCGTAACTGTGGTTTTTCAGAAAACCCGGCGCCAATGCAATTGGATGATTATCATCCCATAGTCCCAGGTGACAACCCTGCCAGCCAGACTGTGCGTTTGTGCTTCCTGAGCTTTCCAGCCCCGTTAAAAAATCGTAATCAAGAAAAGGATAACCAGATGTAAAACGGGCTTCCCAAACAGATTTCGGAAGGTCGGTTAGGCTTGGGTAAAGTCTGAGTTCCACGCGAGAGGTCTGTTTAGGATTCGGGGTTTATACGGCCACCTAAGCGTAATGTCCCAATAGTCCTGCAACAACAATAAACCCGATCCATTTGCTTTCATTGAATGCCTGGAAGCACGCCTCTCTCGAGCGGTCGCTGATGAGCCTCTGATGCCGCAGGAACAGGAGCGCTACGAGTGCGATTGACACAAAATAGACTGCCCCTAAGTGAAAGCTTAGGCCGGTTGCGAGAAAGCATGCGAGGCACAGCAGCTGAAGCATGAGGATGATTCGCGTATCGGCGCGACCGAATAAAATGGCGGTTGATTTAATACCGACTTCAAGGTCGTCCTCTCGATCGACCATGGCGTATTGGGTGTCATACACCACAACCCACAGTAAGTTTGCGCAAAAAAGCCACCATAACCCCGCAGGTAAGCTGTCAACTGTCGCAGCAAACGCCATGGGAATACTCCACGAGAATGCCATACCCAAAACAACTTGCGGCAAGTGTGTTACCCGCTTCATAAAGGGGTAAACGACGGTGAGTAAAGCGCCTACGACAGACAGTTGCAGTGTTAGCAGGTTGGTATAACTGACTAAGCACAGCGCAATACCCATTAGCACCACGAGTAGGCTGATCGCCTCGGTGACAGACACATCGCCTGTTACTAAAGGGCGATCTCGTGTGCGTTCTACGAAGCCATCCAACTTGCGATCGGTGAGATCGTTGGTAGTGCAGCCCGCCGACCGCATGACAAACGCGCCGACAAAAAATGTGAGGAAGAGGAAAAGCGAAGGCAGCCCTTCTGCGGCGATGATGAGACCCCATAACGCTGGTGCCAGTAGCAAAAAGGTACCGATAGGCTTATCGAAACGCATGACACGCAACAGCGCACTTACTTTTTGGTTGAGAGGCATCGAGACCGACACGTAGTTACCTATACATTAAGTGAAGACCTGAATTATACGTGTGCAAACGCTTCTCGTGCGCGCGTCCAGCGCAAGGCAATGTTTTCTGCCGTTTCTGTATCCTGACTTGTTAACCGCTGTGCAATGTCGAAGGCCTCGTCAAGCAAGTGCTCGTGTTCTGGCAGTCGCGCCACACGAAAGGAGGAAACTCCCGTTTGGCGCGTACCCAGCACTTCACCAGGACCTCTGATTTTCAGATCTTTTTCGGCGATCACAAAGCCGTCCTGCGACGCCTTCATTACACTGAGTCGCTCCCGGGCAGTGTGGCTTAATGGCCCCTGGTATATGAGAAGACAGTGACTCTCGACCGCGCCTCTCCCGACGCGTCCTCGGAGCTGGTGGAGTTGTGCGAGCCCGAAGCGTTCGGCATTTTCGATGATCATCATACTGGCATTTGGCACATCGACACCGACTTCGATGACGGTGGTTGCGACCAAAATATCGAGGTTATTGGCCGCAAAGTCCGCCATGATCTCAGCTTTCAAGGCGCCGCTGACCCGCCCGTGTAACAGGCCTATTCGCAAATCAGGAAGTGCCGACGCCAGCTGTTCGGCGGTCACTTCCGCGGCGTTTGCCTCCAGCGCATCGCTCTCTTCAATCAGTGGGCAAACCCAATACGCTTGTCTACCTTGACGACAGGCCGCGCCCACTCGATCGATAACTTGCTGACGGCGCGATGCATCAATTAGTACGGTGGTGATGGGCTTTCGTCCCGGCGGTAACTCGTCTATGACGGAGCAGTCCAGATCTGCGTAAGCGACCATCGACAGCGTTCGTGGTATGGGTGTCGCTGTCATGGTTAGCTGATGAGGTGTGAAGTCGTCTAGCCCGCGCTGAGTGAGTGACAGTCTCTGATTAACGCCGAAGCGGTGTTGCTCGTCTACTAGCACAAGCCCAAGCGAGTTGAACGCGACCTGATCTTGGAAAAGCGCATGCGTTCCAATAACAATATCTGCCTGTCCGTCCTCGATCGACGTCAGCGCCTCGCGCCGAGCTTTACCTTTTATCTGCCCCGTCAGCCATACAACGTTAATTCCCAGGGGGCCGAACCAACCATCGAATACCCGGTGATGCTGCTCAGACAATAATTCGGTGGGTGCCATTAATGCTACCTGATGGCCTGATTCAACGACGTGGACAGCGCTTATCGCGGCCACAAGCGTTTTTCCTGAGCCGACATCACCCTGCAGTAGGCGCAGCATGGGCGAGGATCGTTTAAGGTCGTTTAGAATGTCATCACAAACGTTTTTTTGTGCGCCGGTAAGGTCAAACGGTAGGCTAGCCGTGAGTTTCTTGGCTAGGGCTCCGTTACCGGTCACTTTTGCCGTGGGCTTTTTTAAGATTTTGGCGCGTCGCGAAAGAAGCGAGATCTGATGTGCGATCAGTTCCTCTGTCGCAAGACGCAGTTGCCCCGGATGCCGCCCCTCGAGAATTTGTTTGATATCGGTATCTGCCGGTGGTCGATGCAGTATTGCGATGGCGTCGGCGATAGACGGCGCGTTTTTAATGAGACCTTTGAGTAGATCCTCAGGCGGGTCATTGGCCAAATAGGTAAGCGCTTGGCGTGTCACATTGCGCATGGTGCTCTGCCCCACTCCTTCGACCACGGGGTACACGGGGCTCAATGAATCTTCTAACACTGCATCGTGGTCACCTAGTTGGTACTCGGGGTGAGCAAATTCGGGCTGTCCAGCGATGAAGCGAGGCTGCCCAAATAAGGTAATGGTCTCGCCGACGGTTAATTGTTGTGCTTGGGCGCGTCGGAAATGAAAAAAGCGCAAGGTGATCAGTCCTGTACCGTCGTCAACCTTGACGAGTAATGTGGGCCTTCGCCCCCGTGCAATACCTGATACGCGTATTGTTCCTCGCACCACGGCGTCCATACCCTCCTGCAGCTCACCAATGGCGGATATCCGAGTCTTATTCTGGTAGCGTAGAGGGAAATGGAAAAGGATATCTTCCACGGTTAGAAGGCCCATGGAAGAGAGCTTTTCGAGCAATTTTGGGCCTACGCCTTTGAAGTGTTTTAGTGGTAGCTGTAGAGAATCAGTCGGCACGGTAAGTTTCGCTTAGGAGGCACAGTGATAATAGCGGGATGCAGGTAGATAGGTGAAGACTCCACATGTAATGTTGATCGGTTTTGGCGATGTTGCCCGGCGGCTGTTACCGACGTTAATCGGCATTGCCGATGTGACCGGCGTGTCGCGTCGACCGGAAACCCTCCCCGACAGTCTGACACATCGGATTTTTGGCGATTACACTCAGCCGGCCTCGTTGTTAGAGGCTGCAGCACTAAAACCGGATTATGTGATCTTTACGCCGGTACCAGTTAGTCGTGACATTGATGGCTATCGAGCCGGTTACGCGCAGTCATCACAGCACATTTGTGAGGCCGGAATTTTATCGCATTGCGAGCGCGCCTTTTTCGTATCGTCTACGCGTGTTTATGCTGAAAAAGAGGGAGGCTGGGTGACTGAGGCGTCCCGACTGGCTGCGGGCGATCCGTTTGTAGATGCCTTGCTTTTGGGTGAAGCGTGCTTTCGTCGATACGCGGCTACCACGGTCATTAGACCTAGCGGACTTTATGACGGAGCCAGGCCAATCATGTTGCAGTCGATTCTTGAGGGCCTAGGCTCGCGTTTTGCGTCTGGTTTTACCAATAGAATTCACCGTGATGATGTTGCCGGTGCATTGGCCCACCTGATTTGCATGGTGCAGTCAGGTGACACAATCCCCGCCACGCTCAATATAAGTGATGATGAACCTGCTACAACGGCTGATTTGGAGGCCTGGTGCTTTGAGCAGTTAGGGAGAGAGCCCGCAGGTCTGAGGGACAATCAGCCTCGCGCAAACCGTCGCATTAGCAATGCGGTCTTGCGCTCGATTGGTTTTACCTTGTCGTACCCTACGTTCCGTGAGGGATATAAAGACGCCTTGATACTTGAACGCTCGCGTTAATTAAAGCGCCAAAATCGCTTCGATCTCTACTTGAACCCCTCGCGGTAGGGCCGCGACTTGCACACAGGCTCTAGCGGGATAAGGTTCTGTAAATTCTTCTGACATCACGGCGTTAACGATTTGGAAGTTGGCAAGGTCAGTGAGCGAAATATTGATCTTCACTGAGCTGTCGAGCGAACCACCTGCCGCCTCGGCAATGGCTCTAAGGTTTGCAAAAACCTGACGAGTTTCCGCTTCGATACCTCCCGGTACTACGTCCATCGTGTCGGGGTTCAGCGGGATTTGACCCGAAATCCAAACAGTATTTCCCACCTTAACGGCCTGAGAATACGGACCAATAGCGGAAGGTGCGGCGGCGGTACTGATAACAGCTCGGTTATTCATCGTTTCGGACCTCGTTAACGGCGACTCCAGCGCACTACTTTACGAACGCCGTCCATTACCCTGACACGCTTCATCACTCGTGCTAAATGGACCCGGCTATTGAGTTGCAACTCGATGATGATGCTCGAGAAGTGTACCGATTCATCCTGTGTGGAAATACGCTCAATGTTGAGCCCAATTCCGCTTAGTTTGGTTGCCAAAGTCGCAATCATACCGCGTTTATTGGCCATCTCGATACGGATCGCCACCGGGTAAAGACCTTCAATTTGATCATCCCAGCGCAGCGGCATAAGGCGCTCAGGTTGTTCTCGAAGATCGGATAGATTTCGGCAATTCTCTCTGTGAACGACTAAGCCGCGATCCGGACTTAAAAAACCTTCAATGGGATCCCCTGGCAACGGGCAACAACATTTCGCGTATACCAAGACGTAGCCTTCGGTACCCTTGATTTCCATAGCGCTGTGATCATTTTCTAGCGATGCGCCTGGCTGTCCAAGCAGGTGTGCGGCGACAACCTGAGGCAGCTGATTGCCGAGTGCTATGTCAGTCAGAATATCCTCGCATGTCGTATTCGGATAGCAAACCTCTATTAAGTGATCTAGCGGTGTGCTGGCGTCGGTATCGGTTTGGAGGGCTGCCAAGGCTTTTTCCAGTAGCTTTCGTCCAAGCGTTACGGACTCTTCTCGATGCTGCTGCTTCAAAAAATGGCGGATTTGCGACCGCGCTCGCGCAGTGACTGCGAAGTTTAGCCAAGATGGCGTTGGCCGACCGGCCGGTGACGTGACGATCTCTACTGTAACGCCACTCTCCAGAGGCTCTGATAGTGGCGCAAGTTGTCGGTTAATTCTGCAGGCGACACATCGATTACCGACATCACTGTGAACTGCATAAGCAAAATCAACAGCGCAAGCCCCTTTGGGCAGTTCCATGATGGCGCCTTTCGGGGTGAATACATAAACTTCGTCGGGGAACAGATCGACCTTTACACTCTCAATAAACTCCAGAGAGTTACCTGCAGTCTGCTGCATTTCTAGGAGCCCCTGTACCCACTCTCTGGCACGCATTTGCGGGATGTTGGCATTGTCCTGCTGGCTTTTGTATAGCCAGTGTGCAGCTATACCGTTATTCGCCATATCTTCCATATCACGAGTGCGGATCTGTATTTCAATCGGCACGCCGTGCATACCTTTTAATACGGTATGAAGTGACTGGTAGCCATTCGCCTTCGGAATCGCAATGTAATCTTTGAATTCACCGGGTACCGGTTTATACAGAGAGTGAACGATACCAAGGGTGCGGTAGCAAGCGTCTACGTCGTCACAGATAATGCGAAACGCAAAGATATCCATAATGTCGGAAAAGGATTTTCGTTTTTCACGCATCTTGGAATAGATACTGTAGAGGTGTTTCTCCCGACCGATAACAAGACCTTCAATGCCTTCAGACGACAGGGCTTGTTCGAGTTGCTCATTCACATGTTCTATCAGTTGCTTGCGGCGGCCTCGCGCAGCCTCACGCGCGGCTTCTAATCGACGTGCGCGCATCGGGTAAAGCGTTCGCAGACCGAGATCTTCGAATTCTATTCGCACTTCATTCATCCCGAGGCGCGTCGCTATGGGTGCGTAAATATCGAGCGTTTCCTTTGCAATCCGTTTCTTGGCTTCTGGTTTCAGCGCACCCAGAGTTCGCATGTTGTGAAGTCGATCTGCGAGCTTGACAAGGATGACGCGTATATCGCGCGCCATTGCCAGAGTCATTTTTTGAAAGTTTTCGGCTTGCTTTTGTTCGGCGCTATCAAAATCGACCTGCGTCAATTTACTTACGCCATCCACTAGGTCGGCTACTTCCTCGCCAAATTGGGTTCGGATATCCTCTTTAGTGACGCCGGTGTCTTCAATAACATCGTGCAGCAGTGCGGCCATGATACTTTCATGGTCCATATGCATAGTGGCCAACACTGTGGCAACAGCAAGCGGGTGTGTTACGTAAGGCTCACCCGTGCGACGAGCTTGCCCGTAGTGTGCTTGTTCGGCATAAAAATACGCACGCTTAATCTCTCTGATCTGCGCGGGCGGTAAGTAGCTGGTCAGAATATCCTCAAAACCAGTGAACGACTGCCGCTGGTTGTGTGAAGGAAGAAGTTGAGGTCTAGAGGTGGTGGTGTAAAGCCCCAGACGTCGAGTGACGTCATTGAAAGAGGCTCCGAGTACTTGAAGAGGTGTCGACACCGATCCTTACATTGCAGGTCAGAGCATCGGTGTTTCGAAGCTTGCTGCAAATTCCTCTTCTGCTTCGAGCTCGTGCTCGCGAGCCATGACATCGGGTGTAATAAGTCCTTCAGCAATTTCGCGCAGCGCTAAAACAGTAGCCTTGTCAGACTCGACCTCTACCAATGGATCCTTCCCGCCCGTGCTTAGTTGGCGGGCGCGTTTTGCAGCCAGCAACACCAACTCGAACCGGTTGTCGACATTGTCAAGGCAGTCTTCGACAGTTACTCGTGCCATCTGTGTGTCCTGAAATTGAAAAGGTCGCGCAGTATAGCGATTACGCGGTTCAGTTGTCGACCGTGAAGATCACACTCTAATTGAGCAGATCAGCAATAACGTGCGTTAAGTGCCTCGCTTGGGCTGATTGTGCGAGTCTGTGAGCTCGAATGATCGACTGGAGGTCGCCGAGAGCCGTGTCAAAGTCGTCGTTAAGCACTACGAAGTCGGCTTCGTCATAGTGAATCATTTCGTTGCGAGCAGCGTGCATTCGCCGCTCAATAATAGCCTCGTCATCCTGTCCCCGTTGAGTTAAACGCTCGCGAAGCGCCCGGGTGGATGGTGGTAAAATAAAAATCGCGACAGCTGTCTCGACTAAAGCTTTGACTTGTCGGGCACCTTGCCAGTCAATTTCTAAAATAATATCGGTACCGCGGTTTAGCTGCTCTTCGACGCCTTGCTTACTGGTGCCATAAAAGTGATCAAAAACCCGAGCCCACTCGAAGAATCCCGCGGCATCGCGCAAGCCAATAAATTCAGCTTCGCTGACAAAGTGGTAATTGACGCCGTTTGTCTCCCCCGGTCTCATGGCGCGCGTCGTGTGTGATACCGAAACCTCAAGGTTAGGCATGCTAGTCAATAGCGCTTTAACGAGGGACGTTTTGCCAGCGCCGCTCGGCGCTGACATGACGTACAGCTGGCCTGATGTGTGTTCGATCTTATTCAAGGTTCTGCACCTGTTCTCGCATTTGTTCAATCAGCACTTTGAGCTCTACGGAGGCGTTGCTCGTCGTGAGTGATGTTGTTTTTGATCCGAGGGTATTGGCCTCACGGTTCAGTTCTTGCATCAGAAAGTCCAGCCGACGGCCGCAGGGCTCATTTCCCGATAGCGCATCTCCGATAGCGGCAACATGTGCGTCTAGTCGATCTAATTCTTCAGCAACGTCAGATTTATTAGCTAAGAAGACAAGTTCTTCCTCTAACCGTTGCTCATCGCAGTCCACATCAAATGCATGAATTCGCTCCCGCAGCTTTTTTTGTTGCGCCGCTTGCAATAATGGGAGCCGCTCGCGGTACTGCGCAACAATCAATTGAACGCGAGTGCAGCGATCACGCAGTAGTGAGGTCAGCCGAGCCCCCTCAGCTAAACGATGATCGCGCAGCTCTTTGATTAAGTTTGGCATCGCAGACAGGCACTCACTCACAATCGCATCTGAGTCGACCGTATCGTTCATCCAAATACCTTGTGACATCAAAATCTCTAAAGCGCTCGGTGGCTGCGATTCGGGAAGATGTTCAACAATGATGTCGAGCGCCTCTTTGAGTTCCGCTAACCTCTGAAGATTAGGCATCGACTGCGATGAATGGTCGTTTCGCTCGAGTCTAATCGATAGTTCTACTTTGCCTCGAACAAGTTGGTCAGCAATGGCACTTCTCAGTTGGTGTTCCGCGCGTTTCAGAATATCCGGTAGTTTGAGTGTAAGATCGAGAAATCGACTGTTGACAGATTTGCACTCCAGTGACAGATTCCACCCCCCCACCGAAAGGGCTTGGCTGGCAAATCCGGTCATGCTCTGAGGCATGTGTTTCTCCAATGATGTCGAACGTCGATAGTAGATAGTCTAACAATTAGACTGGCGGGCGGCACCTAAGCATTAATAGGCAAGATATGAATCTCGAAAAAGCGAATAGGCCCAGCGGTCGACTTCCCGATCAAATGAGGGATGTTGCCTTTCATCTCGACTATACCAATCAGGCGGAGGGCAGCGTACTCGCTTGTTTTGGTAATACCAAGGTGCTTTGCACGGCGTCTATTTCCGATGGTGTTCCGTCCTTTTTACGCGGTAAAGGACAGGGTTGGCTGACGGCCGAATACGGTATGCTGCCCCGTTCTACGGGCACTCGTATGGATCGGGAGGCCGCTCGTGGCAAGCAGTCTGGCAGAACGGTTGAGATACAGCGTTTAATTGGTCGATCATTGCGAGCGAGTATTGACTTAAAGGCGCTTGGTGAACGGACGCTCACCATCGATTGTGACGTCCTTCAAGCCGATGGTGGTACGCGTACCACAGCGATTTCTGGAGCCAGTGTGGCGGTAGTATCTGCTTTTAATAAATTACAACGAGCCGGTCAGCTGACCACAGATCCTCTCATTGATCGCGTGTGTGCCGTATCAGTCGGTATGTGGCGCGGACAAGCCGTTGTCGATTTGGACTATCCGGAAGACTCGACGGCGGAGAGTGACGTAAACGTGGTTATGTTGGCAAGCGGTGGGCTGGTCGAAGTGCAAGGTACGGCCGAGGACAAAGTGTTCACTCGCGATGAGTTGAATACATTACTTGATTTGGCGCAGTCGGCCTGTCGGACGGTGAGCGAGGCGCAGCAATTGGTGCTCAACCATTCATAGCTCGATGTCGTACTCGATGATGACGGGTGCGTGGCTGGAGAACGCGTCCTCCGGGTCAATACAGGCGTCAGTCACGCAGGGTGCAAGGCTGCTCGAAATGATGTGTGTATCGGTCCGTAGTCCCGGGCTCTCGTCACCCTCAGGCCACCAAGTAAAGTCGTCGATATCAGAGTCAAGTTCACGAAACGCATCACAATAGCCCGCTTGATATACAGATCCTAGCCAGTCTCTTTCCTCCGCGCTGAACCCTGGGATATCGAGACGATTTCCCGATTCTTCTGCATCTCTCGGCTGCCAAGCGAGCTCCCAGCCACCGCATAAAATGAAGTCGCGCTTTTTATTACGTACCTTCTGCAAATGCGCACCTAGTTGGCTTAGAAAACGCATTTTTGCCTCTTTGTCCCCCTTCTCTCCGAAGGCAGAAGGCACCAAAATACTGCCAATACTGCAGTGTTCGTAGTCAGCTTGTATGTAAATTCCAAGGTGATCAAAATCCATAAATCCTAGGCCAAACATAATGGCCTTAGGCATTTTTTTGCAGTAAACGGCGACACCGTTTAGGGTGTGATCGTCGTAGTTATCAGCAAAATACGCATGGTAATCGGTAGGAAAGTAATCGTTTGATGGTAGAGAGTATTCGGAGCAGTGGGTGCCTTGAAAGCACATGATATCGGCGTCTTGTCCCAGCGCCCATTCGAGCAAGCCGTCCGAGTTGGCTCGCTCTAAACCGTCAACAACGAGTGATAACACTTTCATTTTTGTTTCCTACATCCCCAGCTTGATATACTACTGCACTTACAGCGCCACTGAAATCTGTCAAGCTGGCGTTTCACACTATGTTCACAATTGTGATTACGTTGTTATTGGGACACGTCGATGCCGACCGCGGACAGTAAACGTCAATTTATTGAGCTCTCCATCCAATTTGGCGCATTGAAGTTTGGCGAATTCACGCTTAAGTCAGGGAGAGTTAGCCCTTATTTTTTTAACGCAGGGGTGTTCTCGACGGGCGCTGCAATGGCCTCATTGGGAGCCTGTTATGCAGAGGCAGCCCAAGATGTGATGGAAAACGTCAACGGGTTGTTCGGCCCTGCTTACAAAGGGATCCCACTGGCCACTGCGACGGGTATTGCGCTACAAAAAACATACGATCAAGACGTGCCCATCACGTTTGATCGCAAAGAGGCGAAGGCCCACGGTGAAGGCGGAATTCTAATGGGTGCCCCTCTTCAAGGTAATATCCTGATTATTGATGACGTGATAACCGCAGGAACCGCTATTCGACACTCGGTTGATCTCATAACAAGCCAGGGCGCAAATCCCTACGGTGTTGTCATTGGCCTTGACCGCTGTGAGCGAGGTGTTGGTGAGCTCTCTGCTGTAGAGGAGGTTAGCCGCGGTCTCGGTTTGACAGTAAAAAGTGTTATCACCATGCACGACATTATTGATTGGCTAGCCGATCAACCCGAAGCAGCGGAGAGCCTGTCTCTTATGCTCCGGTATAGGGAGCGGTATGGTGTGTAAGCCGATCGTGACGAGGTTCAGTATCCCTATCGCGCTTTTCGTCGCTATGCTTTTGGTGTCTGTCAGTACACAGGCCGATAATCTGTATCGTTATAAAAACGACGTTGGTGGAACGGTTGTTGATTGGCGCGTGCCGCCCGAATTTGCCGGTCGTGGGTACGAGGTATTGAATGCTCAAGGACAGGTTGTCGAAGTCGTCCCCCGACAATTGAGCTCGGGTGAGCTTCAAAATAAAGATCTGGTTAAGCGACTGCAGCAAGAAGCCACAGTAGAGCGAGCCCGTCTTGCGAAGTGGGATAAATTTCTGTTGCTGCGATATAGCACCGTTGAGGACATCGATGCGGCGAGAGATCGGGCGTTGCGTGACTTGAAAATTCGGTTGTCGATACTCGCCAGTAATCAGCGCACCGCTCGAAATCGGCTGGAGTCTGTACTGGCGAGAGTGGCGGATATGGAACGACGTGGTGATGTCCCGCTCGAGCAGGATCTCGATGCGATTGCGGCACTCAGAGCAGACATAGCCAATACGGGCCGTGCCATCAAGGAGCGCGAGGCTCAGGTCCTTGAGGTCACAGACAGCTTTGATGAAGATCGATCGCGATTTATCCAGCTACAAGACGTGGTACTGCTGCGACGATCCTTAAGTCGAGACCAGACGTCAGCCGGCACCGAGAATTAGTGAGAACTGGGTACTGATTTGGTGATTGCCGCCGTCAAAAGAGACCACTGAGAATCCCATGCGTTTGTTGGGAGAAGACCGAAGTCTGACCGAACAAATTGTGCGATTCGTCCTTCAACCACCGCGAGAAACAGATTGGCCACCTCATTTACGGGGATAGTTGTTCTCCACCCTTCTTCTACTTCAGCCATCCGCAAACATTGACGGAGTTGAGTTTCTATCCGGTCATACACCTGCGACACTCGGCTTCGTAGTCGTTCGTGTTCGCCGGTCAGAGCATCTCCCCCCAGTAAGCGTGTTATGCCCGGGTTGCGCTCGCAGAAGACCAGAAAAAGCGTGAGGATGTGCTTGCATCGAGCCAGCTGATTGGCCTCCTCGCTGAGGATTTGAGTAATTCGTGAGAACAAGGTTTCTTCGACGAACTCGATCAATGACTCATACATTCTCGTCTTAGACGGGAAGTGCCGGTACAGTGCTGCTTCAGACACATCGAGACTCGCGGCGAGTTTTGCCGTTGTTATTTTATTTCCTGGGCTCGACTCAAGCATTGCGGCCAATGACTGGAGTATTTGCTCTTTTCGGTCGCTTCGTCTCGGAGGCATTGCGGTCGCCAAATAAAGTGGATGAGTAAATTTAAGAACCAACCACGTTACCCATGGTCTGGTTGGTGATCAAGGTGCCAATACCTTCATCGCTGAAGATTTCTAACAATGTGGCGTGCGGTACACGACCGTCAATGATGTGAGCGCTTGTGACACCGCCCCTGACCGCATCCATGGCGCATGTCACTTTTGGCAGCATACCGCCGGTAATGACAGCCTTGTCGATTAAATCTTCCACATGCGCGGTGGATAAACCCGTTAATGTGGCGCCATCGGCATCCAATAGGCCCGGTACATTGGTGAGGAGGATTAATTTTTCAGCTTTTAGGACTTCCGCCAGCTTTCCCGCCACCAAGTCCGCGTTGATATTGTAAGTGTGCCCGTCAATACTACCTGCAACCGGGGCTATGACAGGAATGTAGTCACTGTTAGCCAGCATCGTAAGGATATCCGTATCAACGCTCTCCACCTCGCCTACCAAGCCAATATCTTCCATGCCACTGCTGTCTTGACTTTGCGAGAGTGACTTTGCTCGCAATAATTCGCCATCTTTACCGGTTATGCCCACGGCACGACCACCATTGCGATGAATACTGTTGACGATCTCTTTGTTTACCGATCCCCCTAATACCATCTCGACGACATCAACCGTCTCCTCATTAGTTACCCGCATGCCGCCCACAAATCGCGTCTCGATCCCTAATCGCTCAAGCAGCTTACCGATCTGAGGGCCGCCACCATGAACGACTATCGGACGCATGCCCACTAACTTCATCAGCACCACATCCCGAGCAAAACTCTCGTGTAATGCCGGGTCAGTCATCGCGTTTCCGCCAAATTTTATAATGATCGTTTTGCCGGTGAATCGCTGGATATAGGGCAGCGATTCAGTTAACACGCGGGCAAATTGTTCGGCGTCAGTTCGGGTAAGCGACATGATGTCCTCTGTTGGTTAGCTTTTTATTGCTGTGGCAATGAGCGTAGGAAGTGCCAAGTCTGGATGCTTGTGTTTTAGAATAGACGACAGCAGATGCTCAAGCCGGTGTCGGCAGTCTTCGTCATCCCCCTCTACGTGGAGATAGCACTCGCCGTCTTCCGATAGCGGTTCCAGATAAACCCAACTGTCTGCAAAATCAAGGCGCACACCGTCAATCTTGGATATTCTCGCGCCTGGAAAAACGCTGTCATCGCACAAGATGCCGTTTAATGCCGTATGAAGTGTAGTTGCTTCAACGAGGTGGACTGTACTTAAACTTGCGTCTGGCAGATCATTAACCACCTCCGACAGCGGCCGATTCGCACCACTGATAATCTCAGTTATTCGAGCAGCGGCGTAGACGGGATCATTTGAACCAAACCAGCGGTCCTTTATGAAAATACCGCCATTGGAGTCGCCGGCTACGAGCGCCCCTCTGCTTTTCATTTCTTGCTGCACAATGTGAGGCGCAGTCCTTACGATCGCAGAGGCGCCACCATGTTGTACAACAAAAGGCGGCAATGTTCGCGATGCTCTCGGTCCAAGTATGACGTCGCTCCCGGGATGACGAGAGAGAATATCCTCGATAATTAACATCAGTACATGATCATCCGAGAGTCGCCGGCCGGCTTCATCAAAGGCTGTTAAACGGGTATTCTCTGCATCAATGAATACGCCGGCATCCGCAGCTGAGCTCTCCAACCAATCGCTCATAGTAGAGAGCGCTGTCTGTGGCTCAGCAAGGTGAGGCACTACCTCACAAAGCGTCGATGCTAATGTATTTTGCGCTAGGTCAAGCATTGCCTGGTCATCACTGGCAATAACTAGTTTAAGGGCTTCGGCGAGGGCAACATCGCTTGCTACACGGCTGCTATAGTCATCTTCTAGCGAGAATTTCACGCTTCGCCCATCACCAGTGACAGTGCCTGATTCTGCAGCAAAAGCCAGTGTGCTTTGCCAAAAATTGCTAGCTACCCAACAGCAATTAACGATAGCCCCAATGCGCAGGATACCTGCCTGATCTCGACTGACTACCAGCGCCGAACCCGATGCAGTGGCGTTGTGTGTTGCCATTTGAACAACGGGTATCGGGGCGTTGTCTAGATCGACAACGTCGACACCACTGTAGAGCAGCGCCTTAATCAGTTGAGTTTTTGGCTTGCGTGCCGCCTTGCTCCCTATTGCTGAGACAATGAACGATCGGTTGGTATCGCGCGCACTAAGCCGAGCAAGCCCACGAGCCAAGTCATTGATTGCACCGGCCTCTTCGTCGGCTGAGAGCGTTGGCAAACTGACCCAAGAGCCTGTCAATTGAGCACTATCGGCTACGGTCCAGTGGGTTCTTGGCAGGGCTTTTACTATGCCCGAATCGTCACGTCTTTCAATGGTCGAATCAGTGTCACTCGCGGGCTCTGTCATGCCTCGCTGCTCTCTTAATCTGTTATTTAAACTGAGTTGGCGCAGCGTAACAGCGAGAGGGGCGAGTTCCTCAAAATCGAGGCTGATGGGTTCGCGATTATCAGCTGCATCTAGAATGCGCCTGATATTCGTCGCAAGGAGCTTGCGAGGCTCAATAAGGCACAGGTAGGTGGCGTACATCAGTGCCGCTGCCATGATCACCCAAACAATCGGGGTAATAAGGGTCACTGGCTGATTCAGGCTACCTGAAGGTGAGATAGATATAGCCCAATCAGTTCCAGCGATGGGTTTGTCGTGTCCATCATCTGTCTCTGGATTTGAGCCTGCTATCAGGTTGCTCGTGGTGTTCCCGATTACTTGCCGGATAGAGAAAGTCCCGGCGGGGGATGGACTAATCCACGTATCAGCTAAGCTATTGGTAAATATGACGATCGCTACGCCCTGCGAATTCGCCACATCAAATGGACTCACCAAGGCAAAGGAGATGGTGTTGTTACTCCGCACTGTCTCAAAGCGAGTTTCGCCGGAACTGAAAGTTTGTCGAACGCGATCCAGCAGTACAAGAGAATCGAGCCCATAGTCACTGGGTTGGAGTGAGGAAACGCCGAGATCAGTCAAAGGTACAGCACGCCAGTCTATTGCTTCAGGAAAAGAGGCTCGAAGTGCTGATTCGATGTCGCCTCTGGTGGCACTCAAAAGTGTTGACTCTATTGTGTTGACCAATCGGTCATGTTCACTCTGAATTAAGGCGGCACGTTGCACTAATGCATTTTCGATGAGGGCAGACTCTCGATTTGCGCTCTCGTTGGCTGAGGAGAAGTAAGTAACGTAGAACAGAATGCCCAAGATCGGCAAAAACGCAACAAGAAGGCCCAGCACTGCAGGTCGGCTTGCCCTACGGCCAAGCGATGCAATGGGCCCTTCTGGTTGTGGCGTCAGCTTCATAGCGCATCTAGGCTCTGACTCAGTTCTGCGACGATGGCCTCTGCGAGCACGAGTTTTGAGGTTACGTCCATAGGCGTCTCTCGTTCTCTGCTGATCAGTAAGCCACCGTTGAGCTCGCTATCGAAACCGATGGCTTGATCGCTCACGTCATTAGCAAAGATAAAGTCTAACGCCTTTTCCTGCAGCTTAGCACGAGCGTAGGCGACGATATTGTGAGTTTCCGCAGCAAAACCCACGACCACTTGTGGCCTTGGGTGGCCACTGGCAATTGTGGCGATAATGTCGGGGTTGGCTATTAGTTTCAGATCCATACTGGACGCTCCCCCCCGCTTGATTTTGTCCTTCGATACAGATTCGGGTCTGAAGTCCACGACAGCCGCCGCACCAATAAATATGTCCGCTGTCGCGGCTGCTGAGAGGCTGGCATCGAACATATCGCGGGTGGTTTCTACCGGTATCAGCTCAACGCCGACTGGCGGTTCACAATTGACGGGTCCAGAGATAAGTGTTGTTCTCGCGCCCGCATTGAGACAGGCTTCGGCTAGGGCATAACCCATCTTTCCAGAGCTGCGATTGCTGATATAACGAACCGGGCAAATAGGCTCTCTGGTCGGCCCTGCGGTAATAACGATATGGCGTCCCGCCAGCGCTCCGGTAGTCAAAGTGTCGGCAATGGCCTGCACAATATGATCGGGCTCTAACAGCCTACCTGCACCAATATCGCCACAGGCCTGACTTCCAGCGTCTGGCCCAAGGATGGTTGCACCTCGTTCAGAGAGCGTCTGAATGTTATCTTGTGTCGCCTTTTTGGCCCACATTTCCTGATTCATTGCGGGTGCAACGAAGAGCGGCGCTTTTGTAGCCAAAACGCAGGCGCCCAATAGGTCGTCTGCACGCCCCTGAACCAGTCTTGCAATGGTGTCTGCGCTCGCAGGCGCCACAACAACTACATCTGCCCATCGTGCAAGTTCAATATGCCCCATCGCTGCTTCGGCCTGTGTATCGAGTAGGTCGATGTGTACTTCATTACCCGAGAGCGCTTGCATGGTGAGTGGCGTTATAAATTCTCTGGCGCCCTCGGTCATGATGACTCGGACGTTGGCGCCGTCCCGGATTAAGCTGCGAGTGAGCTCTGCGGCTTTATAGGCCGCGATACTTCCTGTAACGCCCACGATGAAATTGCGATTGAAAAGCCGTGGCATCTTGTCCCTGAAGTAAAGAAGATCGGTGTTAAAGGTAGCATTCGAGCGCGCTGAATCATACTGGCAAGCCCCGGTATTTAAGAGGGTTACGTAAGAGGGTTACGTAAGAGGGTACGACGCTTGGTAATGCCAAACGTAGCAGCGTTAACAGCTTGTCGAACGCGGAATAACTGCCGGGCAGGATACATGTGGAAAAACACGCGCGACAATTTGTTGCATTATTGGGAGTCGAGCACCGTTGCCCTTTTGTCTCAGGTTATGGAGCTGCCGATTCAGCATACGGTCATTATCGTAAGCGCACAGGCTCAAAACATGACCTTGGCTCGGTTTGTTCGAGGCGTTGTGGACGGCGAGGTTGAGCATCCCTTGCTATGCTCCTCAGCACGAATGCGATTGAAGTGCTCTTTGCAGTTGCACTGCCTTGCACATACAGAGCCTCTGCGAGAGACCGGTAGTCATTTAGAATGGCATGCTATTGAGGCTTACCTCACCGCCGAGTTGTCTGGCCTGTCTCGAGAGCGTTTTGTGGCTTTGTTTCTGGATGCACAGTGTAAGTTGCTGTCTAGCGAGGTGCTATTTTTTGGCACGATAGACAGCGCGGTAATTTACACGCGCGTGGTGGCGATCCGCGCACTAGCAAATCACGCGGTATCAGTGGTGGTTGCCCATAATCATCCGTCCGGATCTCTAACCCCAAGTCGCTCAGATATCGATGTCACGATAAAACTCGCTAAATCATTACAGCTTTTAGATATTCGGTTGCTGGACCATTTGATCGTGGCTGGCGGTCGCTGCGCTAGCCTGCGAAACTTGGGTTTTGTGTAAGACTGCGTGTTGCTTAAGGATCGTGGCTTTGGTATCTTGCCGCTCCTTTTTTTGGTGGAAAGACAGATGTCGCGAGTATGTCAAGTTACAGGTAAGCGCCCGATGACAGGAAACAATGTCTCGCATGCGAAGAATCGCACTCGCAGACGCTTCCTGCCGAACCTACACAATCACCGTTTTTGGGT
>CAJYAI010000029.1 GCA_913064725.1 uncultured Alteromonadaceae bacterium
CGACTAAAAAGTCGGCGAATAAAAGGAGCCACTCAAATCGGGAGATGATCTCTCATCTAACCCTCAGATGTTTCCCTTGCTTTGCCCCCGCGGCAACGCCATCTGCTGGTTATATAGTGAGACCAACGCAGGAAACAAAAGTTCAAAAAAAATTCGATTTTATTTTTTTATTTTTAGGCGGCAGTCCACACTGCCGATCCAGCTTGTCCGCTCCCAGACGATACCGTTAACTCCACTTCTACCAAATCCGGATCTATTGCAGACGCCAGCAACTCACTCAGTAGTAAATGGGACAGCTCTTCGACAGTGACATTCGCAATCGGAAGCACCTTGGTCTCGTCAGCCCAAAATCGTAACACTCTGCCATTAAACGTCGCATGCACCTCATCGCCCACTTCTGACAGGGTCTGGTACGGCGAGAACTCGGGTAACAGCATGTACTCGTCGTATTGATCGCAAAGCGCTTTGATACGTCTTTTATACACGTTGTAATCTGCAGAAAAGCCGTTATCACCCATGGTCGCGACAATGCGTACCGACACGAAATAATTGTGGCCGTGTAAGCGCTCTCGCTCAGTCGCAGAAAAAATGGTGTAGTGCGCAGCTGAAAATTTATGGGCTTCTTTTTCGATATGGAGCGTGGTCAAACGTGCCAATGAGGTGTCCTCAGCTATCCATTGTGATGTCGAATACGCGCCGGCGTCATCATCAGACTTGGCGCTGCATCGATAGGCAACCAATCCTAGCCGATTAGCGCCGCGTAGGATAACCTGCCCCATCGCAAGGAACTCTGACAGCTGACATGCAAAAAACCGCAATCATTACGGGCGCAAGTTCCGGCATAGGCGCCGCAACGGCCGCAACTTTTTTAGGAAATGGCTTCGTCGTCATCAATATTGCGCGCCGCCCTAGCCCGGTTGAAGGCGTCATTAACATAGCTGCCGATCTGGGCTCCGATGACGGCGCCGAAGAGGCGGCCGGAGCCTGCCGGAGTCATATCCCTGAGGGCGCCAGCCAAATTAGCCTGATTCACAACGCCTCCCTCATGCTCAAGGACAGTGCAAGCACCTGCGAAACCCAGGCCCTACAACGGACACTTTCCGTTAACGTATTGGCCGTAAACACCATAAATCGAGTGTTAATAGGCGCCATGGCGCCCGGATCGAGCATCATTTATGTCGGTTCAACCCTCTCAGAAAAAGCGGTTGCGGGTGCCTATAGCTATGTCCTAAGCAAACATGCGCAGCTGGGGCAGATGCGGGCCACCTGCCAAGATTTGAGTGGTTCCGGGATTCACACTGCCATGGTTTGTCCAGGCTTCACTGACACTGAGATGTTGAGGCAGCATCTGGGTGGTGATGCCGCTCTCATGCACGACATCGGCTCACAAAATAGCTTCGGGCGCTTGGTAAAGCCTGAGGAGATTGCGGGCGTCATAACCTGGGTTCACGCAAGCCCGGTTGTCAACGGAACCGTCGTTCATGCAAACCTCGGACAAACCGAACGGTGACGGATGTACCGGCAAGTGCTTTGACTGAGGCCGAACTCTACGAGCGTCGTGAGCGTGTTTTCCTGATCCTCGCCGGCGTGTTTTTGTCCGCGATGACGCTACTCAACATCATCGGCATTACCAAGTTCATTCAATTGGGACCGTTCGCGCTCGCTGTGGGGGTATTACCGTACCCAATTACCTTTTTGTGCACCGATCTCATATGCGAATTGTATGGAAAGAAACGCGCCAATTTCCTCGTCACCGTCGGCTTGTTCATCAATGGATTCATATTACTGGTCATGACTGTCGCGCAATACGCCGCTTCGGTTGATCCCAGCACGATGCCACCATGGCAGACCCTAGACCTGGCATCGCCGGTCCCCTTGCCTACCGGCGACAGTCTCGAAGGCAAGGTTGAACTGTTTAGCATCATGTACGCTATGACCAGCGGTGCCGTAACAGCATCTATGGTTGCTTATATTACCGCTCAATATTGCGACGTTCAGCTATTTCACTTCTGGAAACGGGTGACCAAAGGTAAGCATCTTTGGATAAGAAACAACTTCAGCACACTGCTCAGTCAATTGGTTGATTCTGTCATGGTCGTGACCGTCACCTTCGGCGCCGTGTTTTATCGGGGCGACATGACCATATCGACGCTCCTGATTTTGGTCGCCAGCAACTATGGTTTCAAAGCAACAGTCGCACTGCTGGATACCATTCCACTGTACATCTTGGTAGCGAGGCTGAGGCGTTACCTTCGGATCGAACCCGACGCAATCGCTGCGTCCGCATAACTATCTGCGATCGCTATAAGCCCAGGGTCTTAAGGAATGGAATGGTCGGCGATCGCTGCTCTGCCAAACTGGCCTGATCAATGATTTTTGCCACCCTGACAGCCTCTTTTGGAATTCGTCGAAGTCGAATAGACAAGTACCTTGCGACTTCGGCGGATAGTATGACGCCCCGTGCTCGCAACAGTTCACTCAGTAAGTGCTCGAAATCACCTAGATCCCAAGCCGGCAATCTGAAAACGGACAGCAATGACAACCTTGACTGAAGATCCGGAAGGACAGTGGTCAACGCCGATGGGGGTGCACGCCCAGCTGCCACAATAGGCACTGATTGGGCTGAGCAGCGGTTAAAACAATGAAACAGGGCTTCCTGCCAGTCGCTCCGCCCGTCGATGAGGTGAACATCATCAATCACCAATAGCCCATCATTCTCGGCCTGCTCAAGCACTGAACTGGGTGGGTAATCAAGTAATGCGGATAAGGGCACGTAGCGCGCGGAAGCAGGTGCCTGGGCACAGCAAGCCTGGAGTAAATGACTTTTCCCGTCACCCTCTGCCCCCCAAATGAACAAACCCGAGTCACTCGAGTCCATTTGCTTTGCGACGGCCTCGACCTCGCGCGTCACGTCTCGGGACACCCAATGCGCCCAACTGGCATCAGGGTTAATCGATATGGGCAAAACCAGTTGCGCCGATTGAGATTTCACCCAGCTCACTTAGTCTGCGTTATAAACGTCGGTTGTTAAGTAGGCATTGACTATGCGACGACCAAACACCAATAGCACAGCAGCAACCGGCAAACCTATCAGCACACCCGTGAATCCGGCTAATTGACCTCCCGCCATAAGGGCAAAAATCACAGCAACAGGATGCAGTCCAATGCGATCTCCTACGAGTACGGGCGTCAATATGAAGCTCTCAACCAATTGCCCGATAGCGAACACCATAGCGACCAGTCCCAGCGCCATTGGATCCACTCCAAATTGAAAGTAGGCAACGATCATGGCACTACCCACACCAATCACCGCGCCGGCATAGGGTATTAAAGCGGCAACACCGGCAAGCAAACCTAAGACCACGGCATAATTCAGTCCAACCAGCCACAAGCCAAAACTATACATGAGAGCTTGCGCCGCCATTACGACAAGCTGCCCGCGCAAAAATGCCTCGAGCACACCGTGGGCTTCTGAGACTGAGTCTGCAACCGTGCCTGCCCATGCGCGCGGCACCAATCGCAATAAACCGGCCATCATGATGTCCCAGTCCCGCATAAGGTAAAACGCAACGACCGGTATCAGTGCTAGATTTAACAGCGTCGCAATAAGCGCAAGGCTCGACGTCGTGACCCGCTGCACTACCCCGCCCGTCATCTGTCCCACAGACTGCCAGTGCTCAGACAAACTGGTCTGCCAATCGATATTAGGAAGACTCACTGGACTGAGGTTCAATCGGAGTTGCAGCCAGGGTACGGCTTCCTCTGACAGCCAGCGGTAGGCATCGGGGATGGCTGCGGCTAACTCTGAAAGCTGCTGGATAAGAATAGGGGCTACAACTGCAACAATCACGGTCAGTAGTGATATTAACAAGGCAAAAACCAGTGTCACGCTGCCAGTTCGAGACAACCCCCGCGACTCGAGTCTATCGACCAGGGGATCTCCGAGGTAAGCGATTAACGCCCCAACGATAAAGGGCGTCAAAATATCCTTCACTTGGATAAAAAAGACGAGGCACAGTCCAAGGACCAGCAACGCTGACAGCCAACGAAATGTTGGTGGCTGACGATCTGTTTGTTCGCTCACTGGATACTCTCCCAAATTAGGTCTAACTGCGCGGGATCGGAGGCGGACTGAATCCGCAACCCCGAGCGGCGCGGCAGTAATCGAGCGACCTCCTGTGCAGAGGACACGCCAGCAACGCGATACATCAGAATATCGCCGCGTATAGCGTCAATACGCAGTTCCACTAATTGAGACAGCGCCTCGAACACGGACGATACAGCTCGGTAGTCGGCAATTGATTGAACACCTGTGACCGTTATGGAAATAGCCTTGGCTGCCTCGAACCGCTGCAAGGTAACGGCAAGCGAGTCGCGCATGGCGTCGACAGCCAAATCGACACCCACATCCCAAATGGCTTCCACGTCAGCCTGTCGCATTTGATGATGCTGCTCAAAGTCAGGCCCAACATAATACCAGTCCACTAATTTTGTACCGTCGCTAAGATCAATCCACCGACCTACCAGCGAATGGTCCGAGCCGTAGCGGCGAGAGCCACGTCGAATTTGGTCAAAGTCTCGGGTCCAAACCGCATTGACGGGCACAGCTGCAGCATCGGTCAGGTCCAGGAGTGGAAACCGCGCCTCCACGCCACGCGCCTCAAAACGATTGATTGATGGGCTGAGAAGTGTGACATCGTCAGATCGAGCTGCAAAACGACGGGAGTAGGGCTCATCTAGGGCCAACCACACAACCACCGGTGGCCGTCTCTGCTCCCAGTAAGGCACAGACTCATCTCGAAACAAGCCGCGGACAAAGGCGTCGTCGTATTCCAGAAAGAGGTACGTACCGTCACTTTCCTCGCTGTAACTGTACAATACGACGTGCTCCTGAGCATTATCAACGGCTTCTTGAAAAGCGGTCTGCTCGAGGATCGACTCATTACCCGACACCCTCACCAGCAACTGGCTAAACCCAAGCTTCGCCGCTTGCGCCAATTCAGCTCCACCGCGAGACTCTACGGGCACCAACTCAGCAAAGAAATTCTCCTCGGCACGCAGGATGTTGGACTCGCCTATTAGGACAAATGCGAAGAAAATGGTGATGGCATAGGTGTAAAAACGTCTCATATTGGCAGTTTACCAGTGAAAGTTGGCTTGGTCGCTTTCCTCTCACTTTAGCAGCGAGTAACCTTCTCGCGGAAAAAAGAGGCCAGCAATGAAAGACAATCATAAAACCCAAGGGTTAACTTACAAAGACGCGGGTGTGGACATCGATGCGGGTAATGCATTGGTTGATCGCATCAAAGACATTTCCAAGGCGACACGGCGACCTGAAGTACTGGGTGGTCTTGGCGGATTTGGCGCGCTATGTGAGATTCCAGAGGGCTACCGGAGCCCAGTATTGGTCTCGGGTACAGATGGTGTGGGAACGAAGTTACGCTTGGCTATGCAGTTGGGGCGTCACGACACAATCGGAATCGACTTGGTCGCCATGTGCAGCAATGATATTGCAGTTGTTGGTGCCGAGCCCCTTGTGTTTCTCGACTACTACGCGACAGGTAAGCTAAATATAGATATAGCGGCCGACGTCATCGCGGGCATTGGTAAAGGCTGCGAGCTGGCTGGAGCCGCACTTGTCGGGGGAGAAACGGCGGAAATGCCCGGCATGTATGAGGGCGATGACTACGACTTAGCGGGCTTTTGCGTGGGTGTCGTTGAAAAAAATCAAATTATCGACGGCCACAAAGTGGCGCCAGGCGACAAAATCATCGCCATTTCCTCCTCTGGTCCTCACTCTAATGGATACTCACTTATTCGAAAAATCATCGAGATCACCGATGCGGATCTGACCCAACCCTGCGGGCATACGACGCTAGCGGAGGCTCTCATGGCGCCAACGCGGATCTATAACAAGCCACTGCTGGCCCTGCAGCGCGAAATCAAACCCCATGCCCTTGCACACATAACAGGGGGCGGCTTACTCGAAAATATTCCCCGCGTGCTGCCAAGTGGCTGCTCTGCGGTCTTAGACAAGCAATCTTGGGAACTTCCTCCCGTTTTTCAGTGGCTTTCTGATGCCGGGGGGGTTGCAGAATCTGAGATGCATCGCACTTTTAATTGCGGTATTGGTATGACGCTCATCGTGGGTGACAGTAAGGCCGAAGCGGCGATGCAACTGCTACACGAGTACGGTCTAACGTGCTGGGAATTGGGCGAAGTTCGCGCTGGCTCCGGTGATGTGGAGTTCGCTTCTTGAGTAAAGCGCCTAGCAAGCGAGTCTCTATTCTTATCTCAGGTCGAGGCTCCAACATGGCTTCCTTCCTAAGCGCCTCGCAACGAGGTGATCTTGCCGGCGCGGTTACCCGTGTCATCAGTAACCGTCCAGAAGCTCAAGGGCTAGACATTGCAGCGCGAGCTGGGGTGCAAACAGCCGTCGTTGATCATAGACAATTCGACTCGAGGGAATCCTTCGATACCGCTCTCGCGGAAACCGTGGGGGCAGATGATCCGGACGTTGTAGTTTTAGCCGGTTTCATGCGTATTTTGACCCCCATTTTTATCGATCAGTTTTCGGGAAAACTGATGAACATTCACCCGTCTTTGTTGCCTAAGTACCCAGGACTCAATACACATCAACGAGCGATTGATAATGGTGATAATGAAGCGGGAGCCACCGTGCACTATGTAACTAACGAGCTTGATGGCGGGCCATCGGTTCTCCAAGCGAGGGTACCTATTGATACCAGCGATGACGCGACCACGCTGGCGGCCAAAACAATAGTCTTTGAGCACATCATTTTCCCCGAGGCCGTTAATTGGCACCTGCAGGGACGCTTATCACAGCACCCTGACGGTGCCTATTTAGATGGCGAAAGGTTGCCAGCCTCCGGCGTATTGTGGACGCGATCCTGATGATTAACAGCATGAGTAAAAAGAGAGTGCGCCGGATCTCGCTCAACAGTTCGCTGCGGCATTGGTGTGGCGGTTTTGTCCTTTTTGCCCACGTCTCGCTAAACGCCTGGGGTGTAAGCCCAACATTAGACGACACCACTGCCGGCATTGAGGAAATCCAACTCCGACCTTTTGAAGCTATTTACGCAACATCCGCACTAGGTATGACGCTCGATCTTACCCGCTCGCTGTCAGTGACCGACGGCACCTATACCCTATCGGGGCGCGGCAAAAACATGCTGATCAACATGAACGAGTCAGCGGACTTCCAGATCAAGGAAGGTAGGGTAAAAGGGCTCCGATTCGACTCGCGAGTCAAGACCCTCAAGACAAACAAGCGACGTGTTCTGTTCAATGAATCCGAGGGCATCATTGACAGTATGAAGCGCGGCGACTGGACGCAGCACCCCTGGGAGCCTGATGTTCTTGACCGCTTTTCACAACAACAGCAGCTGCGACTGACCCTGCTGCAGACCGAAGAACCGCCCGACCTGCTCACCTTCAGAGTTGTCGATGGTCCCAAGGTGAGTGAGAAACGCTGGGAACGTCTAGCCGATGAGATAATCGACACGCCGATCGGGTCACTGGCGACAGTCAAATACAGAGCCGTACACACCAATCCGAAGAAGCGCGCCTCAGAGATTTGGCTTGCGCCGCGTCTTGATTACCTCATGGTGAAAACCACTCACGTAGAGCGCAGTTCGACGGTCAAGGTGGCCATCAAGTCCCTCACCTGGCTGGATGCGGTCAGCGACTAGACATGATCTGCAAGCGATGCAGCTATCACCAGTGGTTACGTTTTCGGCAGCGTAACGCCGGTTTGTCCTTGGTATTTGCCACCGCGATCGGCATAGCTGGTTTCACAGACCTCGTCTGACTCAAAGAACAGCATCTGTGCGACGCCCTCATTGGCATAAATTTTTGCCGGTAGCGTTGTCGTATTGGAAAATTCCAAGGTCACGTGACCTTCCCACTCAGGCTCAAGTGGCGTCACATTCACGATAATGCCGCAGCGCGCATAGGTAGATTTGCCGAGGCAAATCGTTAGCACATTGCGTGGGATACGAAAGTATTCAACGGTCCTAGCCAAGGCAAATGAATTCGGGGGAATCACACAGACATCACTGTCGACGTCGACAAACGAATTACTGTCAAACGCCTTTGGATCGACCGTAGCAGAGTTGATATTAGTAAAGACTTTGAATTCGCTAGAACACCGCACATCATAGCCATAACTCGACGTGCCGTATGAGATCAACTTGTTAGCACCGTCGTAGCGTACCTGCCCTGCTTCGAACGGCTCTATCATTCCTACTTGCTCAGCCATTCGGCGGATCCATTTGTCTGACTTAATGCTCACGCTGTCTCCTACATTACGTTTGTAAAGACCTTAGTCGGTCATGCTGATGGTCGGTGTTCGGGGCGCCTCAGTGCGGCTCAGGGCCGACACCACAGACGCTGCTGCGGTTCGATAGAGGCTAGCGACCGCGCCGTCTGACTCAGAGACGGTTATGGGTCGACCTGCATCGCTGGTCTCTCGAATATTCCGCGATAAAGGAATATTCGCAAGTAAGGTCGCTTCGTACTCATCTGCCAGACTTTCGCCACCTGCATGACCGAAAACAGGATCCTCATGACCACAGTTAGTGCAGATGTGTGACGCCATGTTCTGAACCATTCCCAAAATAGGGACAGAAACCTTCTGGAACATTTCGATGGCGCGCCTGGCGTCAATCAAGGCAATGTCTTGCGGCGTGGTGACCACGACTGCGCCCGATAACTTGGTCCGCTGCGACAATGTCAGCTGAATATCGCCTGTGCCGGGCGGCATATCGACAAACAAGACGTCCAAGGAGCCCCACTGAGTGGAATCGATCATCTGTTGCAGCGCCCCACTGGCCATCGGCCCACGCCAGACCATAGGGGTTTTCTCACGTGTCAAAAACGCCATGGACATGGCATAGATACCGTGGGCTTGAATCGGGACAAAAATCTTTTCATCAATGACATCCGGCATCACGCCGTCCTCTACCCCGAGCAGCCGCGCTTGGCTTGGTCCGTAGATATCGGCGTCGAGTAAACCGACTCGGTGGCCAAGTTGAGCTGTGGCCACGGCAAGGTTGGTGGACACCGTCGACTTGCCAACACCACCCTTACCGGAAGCAACTGCCACGATGTGTTTTATTTCGCCTACGCCTTGATGACCCAACTGAGTACCCTCACAACAAAAACATCACTGCAAACGCCTGTCAGCACAGCTTTGCAGCAAGAGCCTTGCGACAAAAACCTTACAACAAAAGCCTCGCAACAAACGCCCGATAGCTGGTCTCGTAATAGAGACCTTATAAGAGCCGAGAGTATAGCCTAGGCAACCTCGCTAGAGCGATGCCGGTATAGTTGTGAACAAATGACAAGCGCTGTTACCGACAGTCTGACGAGGCTACAATGGCGCCCGTTTCAGCAATGTGCTCTCGTTTTATGTCGCCTCGTAAGATTCTTGTTACCTCTGCCCTTCCCTATGCGAATGCACCACTGCACTTAGGGCACATGCTAGAGCAAGTGCAAGCTGATATTTGGGTGCGCTTTCAGCGCTCTCGTGGGCACCAGTGCCGCTATGTCTGTGCTGATGACGCGCACGGTACGGCGATTATGTTGTCTGCAGAAAAAAACGGGGTATCACCCGAGACGCACATAGCCAATATCAAAGCGTTACACGAGGCTGACTCAGCGGGCTTCGGTATTTCCTTTGATAACTACTACTCAACGCACTCCCCCGAAAATCGGGCCTGGTCAGAGACCATTTTTAGGCGCCTCGAAGCCAATGGGCATATTGCGGTTCGCAGTGTTGTGCAAGCCTTCGACGAGGCGAAGGGCCTGTTTTTAGCAGATCGTTTTATCAAAGGCGGCTGCCCCAAGTGCAAGACACCAGATCAATATGGCGATAACTGCGAGGCTTGCGGCGCAACCTATTCGCCAACGGAGGTCCTCGATCCCGTATCTGCACTGTCCGGCACTACACCAGTAGAAAGGGCCTCCGACCATCTCTTCTTTCAGTTGAGTGCATTTCAAGCACTACTGGCTGACTGGGTCGACGGCGGTCACTTGCAGGTGCCAAT
This sequence comes from uncultured Alteromonadaceae bacterium, assembly GCA_913064725.1. Lineage (GTDB taxonomy): Bacteria > Pseudomonadota > Gammaproteobacteria > Pseudomonadales > Halieaceae > Luminiphilus. The sequence continues at coordinate 10,071 of CAJYAI010000029.1, forward strand.
TGCCAACAAACTGCGTGAATGGATCGACGCGGGTCTGCAAGATTGGGATATTTCGAGAGACGCCCCCTATTTTGGCTTCGAGATACCGGGCTACCCTGACAAGTACTTTTATGTCTGGCTGGACGCGCCGATCGGCTATATCGCGAGCCACCAAAACCTCTGCGACCGTAACGGGGATGATTTCGACAGTTACTGGCAGCCAGGGCATGACACAGAGCTCTACCACTTCATCGGCAAAGATATTATTAATTTTCACGGGCTATTTTGGCCCGCCATGCTAGCCAGTGCGGGCCTACGCCAGCCCGATGCCATTTTCGCCCATGGATTTCTGACCGTGGACGGCACCAAGATGTCGAAAAGTAGAGGTACCTTTATCATGGCCTCGACCTATCTAGAGCATCTTAATGCCGAATACCTTCGTTACTATTTTGCCGCAAAGCTGAGTCCCAACGTGGATGACATGGATCTCAATCTAGAGGACTTTGTTCAGCGGGTTAACTCAGATCTCGTGGGTAAGGTCGTCAATATTGCCAGTCGTTGCGCTGGATTTTTACGCAAGCGCTACGACAACCGCCTCAGCGCTGTCTGTAGTGAGCCTGAGCTCATTGACGGTATGATTTCGGCGGGCGATAGCATCGCAGCACTTTACGAAGCGAGGGACTTCCAGCGCGCGATGCGAGAGATCATTGCGCTTGCAGATCGTGCAAATCAGTTCATTGATGACAAAAAGCCCTGGTTACTCGCCAAGGAAGAGGGGCGCGAGAAGGACGTGCAGGATGCCTGCTCGGTTGGTATCAATTGCTTTCGCGTGCTGATGACCTATCTCAAACCCGTACTGCCGGATATGGCCGAAAAAAGCGAGGCGTTTCTCGGCTTATCACTTGATTGGACGGCACTGACTAGCCCGCTCGAAGATCACACCATTGACAACTTCTCCCCACTGATTCAACGCGTTGATCCGGAATCGATTGCCGCGATGGTAGACGCGAGCAAAGCGTGAGACATTAATCAAACCTACTGTCAGATTGCCGCAATATTCCTTAATATGGGCAGTCAAGAAATGAGACAGGCTGCGAAGTCTGCTGGAAGCTTATGATAGGGGATTTTGCGGTACTGCTGGTCGCCGCAGTGCTGGTAAATAATTTCGTTCTGGTTCAGTTTTTGGGCCTGTGCCCCTTTATGGGTGTATCGAACAAACTCGACACCGCGATCGGCATGTCAGCGGCCACCACCTTCGTGCTCACACTGGCGTCTGTCTGCAGTTTCCTTACCTATCGCTATTTGCTCGAGCCGCTGGATTTGACCTATCTGAGAACGCTTTCTTTTATTCTTGTTATTGCAGTTGTCGTTCAATTCACCGAAATGGTCGTCAGAAAGACGAGTCCTCTTTTGCACCGCGTGCTTGGCGTTTATCTTCCACTCATTACCACCAATTGTGCCGTTTTAGGCGTCGCGCTACTTAACATTAATCAAGCCCACAACTTCATGGAAAGCCTCATTTACGGGCTGGGTGCCGCACTGGGCTTTTCCTTGGTCCTCGTTCTTTTTGCCGCTATGCGTGAACGGTTGGTTGTCGCAGATGTACCGGAGCCCTTTCAGGGCGCAGCTATCGGTATGATCACTGCGGGCCTTGCCTCACTTGCCTTTATGGGCTTCGCGGGCTTGGTCTGATGCTCGACGTCATTGCAAGCAACCCCATTCTATTGGCACTTGCGGCACTCGTCGGCATGGCCATTTTATTTGGTGCGCTACTTGGCTACGCTGCCGTGCGGTTTGAGGTCGAGGGCAACCCTCTCTCCGATCAGATCAATGCGATTTTACCGCAGACTCAGTGTGGTCAATGTGGTTATCCGGGCTGCCGTCCTTATGCCGAAGCCATCGCCGAGGGCGATGCCATCAACAAATGCCCCCCCGGTGGCGAAGACACAATCCAAAGTCTCGCTAACTTATTGGATGTCGAGCCGGAACCCCTCAATGCGGAACACGGTATCGAAGCAGAGCCTACAGTGGCCTATATCCGCGAAGCAGAGTGCATAGGCTGCACGAAGTGCATCCAAGCCTGCCCTGTTGATGCCATACTGGGCGCCGCAAAACTGATGCACACCGTCATTGCGGATGAATGTACTGGCTGCGATCTATGCGTCGAACCATGCCCTGTCGACTGCATTGACATGCTGCCCAGAAAGAGCGGCATTCAACATTGGTATTGGCCGTTACCGGATGGCGCCAGTCGTGATCATCTGATCGCGACTGATCGAGATGCCGAGCAGGTCGCAGCGTGAACCAAATTTTTAATATTCATGGCGGCATCCACCCGCCGGAGCGAAAAGAGCTGTCCAATCCGGGCCGGGTCATCGACGCGACGACCCCCAGCAAGTTAGTGCTGCCGATTACGCAACACATCGGTGCACCTGCTCGTCCCATCGTTGAGGTGGGTGATGCAGTCCTTGGCGGCCAAATGATTGCAGAGGCACAGGGGCCGGTCAGCGTTCCCGTGCATGCCCCAAGCTCTGGGACCGTGACAGCGATTGAAGCGCGAGCGGTCCCTCACGCATCAGGGCTTACCGACACCTGCATCGAAATTACACTCGATGGACTCGATCAGAGCATTGCCTACGAGGGCGTAGAGGACTGGCGAGCGCAGTCCAAGACACTTCTTCTTGAGCGTATTCGACTCTCAGGCGTGACAGGACTCGGTGGAGCGGGCTTCCCAACGGCCATTAAACTCGCTTCTGACCGCGACAAAGGCATCCACACGCTCATCATAAACGGAACCGAGTGTGAGCCTTACATCACGGCTGACGATACAGTGATGCAATGCTTTGCTCAGCAGATTGTCGAGGGCTCGGAGATACTGGCCCATATCGTTGGCGCACAGACTGTTTTGTTTGCGATTGAAGATAATAAACCTGAGGCTACTGATGCCATGCGACAGGCCGCAGCTGCATTGGATATGGCTGAAGTCGTTACGTTCCCAACCAAGTATCCGTCGGGCGGTGAGAAACAACTGATTGAGATTTTACTCAATACGCAGGTGCCCTCGGGTGGTATTCCGGCCGACCTCGGTGTGCTTTGCCAAAATCCCAGCACGGCAATTGCCGTTCGCGATGCGATTATCGATGGACGCCCTTTGACACACCGCATCACCACTGTCACGGGTATGTCGCTAAACGAGCCGGGTAATCGACGCGTCATGCTCGGCACGCCTATTGGTGAACTCCTCGCGCATGCAGGTTTCCATGCAGAGCAGGCTGATCGGGTCTTGCATGGGGGACCTATGATGGGATTTGCGGTCACCGACCTTGCAATGCCTGTTGTAAAAATCACCAACTGCATTCTGGCGCCTACGCGCAGCGAAATCCCACCGCCACAAGCGCAGCAACCTTGCATCCGATGCGGCATGTGCGCAGAGGCCTGCCCCGCCTCACTCCTGCCTCAGCAATTATATTGGTATGCGCGCGCCAAAGATCAGGAACAACTCGAGCGCCACAATCTTATGGACTGCATCGAATGCGGTGCCTGTGCCTATGTCTGCCCCAGCCATATCCCCTTGGTCCAGTACTACCGCTCCGCAAAGGGCGCATTGCGAGAGGCGGTAAAGGAACAAGTCCGATCAGACAATTCTCGCGGACGGTTTGAGGCACGTCAGACTCGGCTAGAACAAGAGGCGGCAGCTCGAGAAGCCAAGCGTGCCGCGCGCAAAGCTGCCGCAGAAGCGAGGGCGCAGGCAGGTGACGACCCAGTTCAGGCAGCTATCGAGCGGGCGAAAGCGAAGAAAGCTCAGCAAGAAGAGTCGTCATGAGTCTTCTGCACGTATCTTCGCCACACTTTCACAAACCGGTTTCATCCGTTGAACAGGTAATGAAACAGGTCCTGCTCGCCACTATCCCCGGGGTTCTGGCGCTGACCTGGTTTTTTGGGCCGGGGACACTCATCAACATAGTCTTTGGTTCAATACTGGCGCTTGGATTTGAAGCATGGGCGCTCTGGTTACGAGGCAAAGACTACAAGTCGCCACTGAAAGATCACAGCATCGTAGTAACCGCCACTCTGCTATGCATCGCCTTGCCACCTTATGCACCTTGGTGGCTAATCACGATCGGTATTGGCGTATCCGTGCTTCTGGGCAAACACGTCTTTGGGGGCTTGGGCTATAACCCGTTCAATCCCGCCATGGTGGGATATGTCGTCTTGCTGGTGTCGTTCCCACTGCAAATGAGTTCCTGGACTGAGCCGCGAGGCATTGGCGAGGTACCCGGCATCATCGATGCGTTCACGGCTCTCTTTGCATCATCCGCTTACGACGGCGTCACAGCGGCGACTCCTCTCGACCTGTTTAGGCAAAATTCGGGGATGCTATTCGAGGATCTGATGTCCACGACACCCGAACTGGCAGGGCCCATTGCCGGCTTGGGCTGGGATATTGTGAATTTGGCGTTCCTGGCGGGCGGCGTCTGGTTGCTTCGACAACGGATTTTTACCTGGCATGCCCCTATTGGCATGCTCGCGGCCATTAGCCTATGTGCGCTTATTGGCTATGACGAAGGAAGTTCTGCGGGTGGTGGCTCCGTTTTGTTCCATCTGTTCAGCGGTGCAACCATGTTTGGCGCATTTTTCATCATCACGGACCCTGTTAGCTCAGCTGTTTCGAACAAAGGACGCCTCATTTTCGGCGCATTAGTGGGCGTCCTTGTCTACCTCATCCGGGTTTATGGTAACTATCCAGATGCCGTTGCCTTTGGTGTCCTGCTGCTCAACTTCGCAGCACCACTCATAGACCAATATACTCAACCGACGGTCTACGGCACTAAAAAAGTGGAGGTCGATGAATGAGAACGTTGATTTCAAGCCTCGTCGGCGCGGTCTTGCTCGCAAGTTTTGCCGCCCTTGGATCAGGTCTGATAAGCGCAGTTTATGAAGAGACGAAAGTACCTATCGCCAAGGCCGAGCGGGCGGCAGAGGCAAAACAACTTCTTGAAATATTCCCGCAGTCGTCCCATGACAATGAACTCATCGATGACGGATTCGTGATTGCTGCCAATGACGCATTACTAGCACTTCGGGAGCCCGGAACAGGCTACCGCGCACGACGGGGTAATGCTGTTAGCGGGATTATTATCCCTGCCACAGCCAGAGATGGTTATAGCGGCGATATCAGATTGCTGGTTGGTATAAACAGTGACGGCATGATCGCGGGTGTGCGAATCTTAGGTCATCGAGAAACGCCGGGGCTGGGCGATAAAATTGAGCTCAGAAAATCCAATTGGGTTCTCTCGTTCAACGATAAAACACTGAGCAATCCAACACCAACGTCATGGGCTGTTACGAAAGATGGTGGTGAATTTGATGCCTTCACTGGCGCAACCGTCACACCCCGCGCTGTCGTAGCCGCCGTTAGAAAGGCTTTGGAATACAGCAACAACAATCGAGATGCGCTATTTGAAATAGCAGAGGCAAATGAATCGTGAGCACACCAACCTACGGTCAAATAACGCACAATGGGCTATGGAAGAACAATCCTGCGCTTGTTCAACTCCTCGGACTGTGTCCACTGCTCGCGGTCACTGCGAGTGTGGTCAACGCACTCGGCCTCGCTATTGCAACCTTATTTGTCTTGGTGACCTCCAACTTATGCGTGTCATTAATACGCAACGTTGTAACCGAGTCGATTCGACTACCGGCATTCGTTTTGATCATTGCTGCAGCGGTTACGGGTACGGAATTGCTGATGCAAGCCTATGCTTATGACCTCTATCAAATTTTGGGTATTTTCTTACCTTTGATCACGACCAACTGCGTCATCTTGGGTCGCGCCGACGCCTTTGCCGCTAAAAACCCGCTGCTGCCCGCGGTCGCCGACGGCGTTATGATGGGGCTAGGATTTGGATTGGTGTTGGTCGTTCTGGGTGCCGTTCGCGAATTATTGGGCACGGGCGCTGTGCTGGCCAATATGGACCTGCTACTGGGCCCCATGGCTCAAGATTGGACGCTTGTCGTTGCTGCGGACTACACGGGGCTACTTCTCGCCATTTTACCGCCGGGTGCCTTTATCATCACCGGACTGATGATTGCAGCTAAAAACCGGATAGACACGCAGATTGCACAAGCTAATCAGACCGGTCTCGATATTCAGACCGGTAGCAAACGGGTGCGTGTCACCGGCGAGATTGCCTAGGCGGCTTGCGAGTCGCCCACAACCAAGGTCGCGAGTAACTCGTCGACTGAGGCATCGTCTAAGCCATTGTCTTCGTCAGCACAAACGTACGTAATGAATAGCAGCAATTGCTCAGAACCCACATACCACTCCCGTATAGCTGCTCCATCCTCCGTATAGACACCGGTCACGCCTTTGAAGGCGCCGGCCGTCACATCATGCCACGTGACCACTTCCGGTGACTCCTCTTTGGCCATCGCCGCAATCTCTATCGAATCGACGTTACCGACGTGCTTGTGAAGCGTAGTAATTTCGATTTCACCGACATCATCCTGATCCACAATACGAATCACATCATCGTCAGTCTCTGCATGCCACTCCTGTGGAAGCATCATGCACCAATGATCCGTTTCTAAAATTTTCACTTCGTTACCGCTCCACTTACTTTTAACTTTGGCGCCTCATCACGAGCGCGTCTTCCCGCCCCGCGGATGCTTCATAATAATCTTCGCGACGTGCTATCACCGCGAAGCCCAGCTTTTCATACAACGAGATAGCAGCTGTATTAGTACATCGTACTTCTAAAAAGACAGTTTGGATTCCATACGAGGAGAGCACAGATACCGAATCGTGTAATAAGCGGTGACCATAACCGCGGCGTCGATGATTCGCTGACACGCGAATATCGATAATTTCGGCTTCTGTCCCGACGACCGAGAACCATGCAACACCGATAACCTGCTCACTCTCTACGATGCACCAGCTGCGACCCGTCGGCTTATTGAGTACCCGTGATAAAAAGTCGAGAGTCGGCGATTGCGCTGGAGGATAGAGTTCGTCGAGCTGAGAGATGTGCGACGCCAATAGTGGCTGTATTGTGATTGTTTTACTCAAGAACAATGGATTTTAGCGGTTTCAGCGCTGTCCACGCATCCCGCTTCAAATGAGCATCAGATAGCATCGCAAGTGTGGACGGAATGCACACTGCTGACTGACCGATACGCTCAGGAAGGTAAGTACAGGCACCCATGACGATGACCCGCTTCGCACCAACTTCTCTTGCCATGCGTTGAATAAGACCGTGAAGTGCCTGCCTTGCCGACTCAGCATCACTGCCTAACGCCGAATTCCCGGTCATCGGCCAATGGAATTGCTGCTGCGACAGGGCAGATGCGGCAGGAGCTAATGCTCGGGCCATGGCGTTGATTAAGGCAAGCTGATCTTGTCGAACTAGCCCGTCGGGTAACTGCTCAATCCACAAAAACGGTCCGGCGGACGCCAGCAGCATCGAAAACGAAACCGCCTCCCCACCCCGTGCCGCTTTTTTCTGTGAAGACTGCGCTGGCGCCACCGCAACGTCATCTTCCGACCTATCGTGTCCGCTGACTCGGCGGGCGGCTGGGGTAGCCACATCGACCGATTCTGTAGGCTCCGCGTCGGACAAGTCTACGGATGAAGTACTCGGTAACACTGCGCGCTCGGCTGTCGCAGCACCGGGAAAGTCAAACTTTGAGACATATTGGGGAATGCCCATGACCTTCAACGCACACCGCCGGGTCATGTCAGTAGCGACATCACTGGGGCCCGCGGAGCTTATATTGGGGCTCGTATCGGAGGTGGTATCAAGGCTTGTATGAGGGGGAGTGACCATGAGGTGAGTATGTCACCTCCGGCGTTATTGGAACAGGCTCTGCCATCAAGACGCAGACAACTCTCTGCGTTATGCTGAGTGCTTCGGGGACGTCACAACTGGAAGGGACGCAGCACATGTCGGTAATTCCTGCGGATCAGCACTTTGCTGTCATCACGAGTGTATTAGTGCTATCGGCGCTGGCTTTCGCGTCTGAACGAACCGTCATTGGCCAGAAGGTCACTGGCACAGTAGTGGTCATTTTATTGGCGATCGTCGCTGCGAATACCGGCATCATTCCTCACTCCGCCCCAGCCTACAGCTTCATTTTTAGCTATATCGTGCCGCTTCTCATCCCACTTTTTTTGTTTCAAGCGGATATACGACGACTTGCGAGAGAGGCATCACGCACTACCGCTGCCTTTCTTGTCGCTGTTCTTGGCACAGTTGCGGGTGTTGTTGTCGCTGCACTACTGCTAGATCTGAGTCAATTGGGTATCGGCGCCGACTTGGCTGCCGATCGTCGTGAAGCGGGCATCGTGGGGTTGTTTGCATCAACTTACATTGGCGGTTCTGTTAACTATGCGGCACTGGGCGAGATTACCGGGCTCAGTGCCGATGCATCATTTTTCTCAGCAGCAACCGCTGCAGACAATCTTTTCTCAGCCGTCTTTCTCAGTGTGCTTGCATTGATACCGGGTGCTCATTGGATTGCCGGACGCTTTACCCAACACACGGAAACCCGTGTCACCGAGGTAAGTAAGACCGCGGTAACACCGGCCAGTATCAGTTACGCGCTGGCTGCCGCCGCCAGTATCGTCGCTGCGACCGATCTCGCTTGCTGGTGGTTCGATCTGCCCAGCTGGCGCTATGCGATAATGACTCTCATCACGGTCACATTAGCCACAGCTGTCCCACAGATAAGAGACTGGTTCGCAGGCGCATTTGAAGTCGGTGTCGCCTTGTCTTTTACCTTTTTCGCGGCCATTGCAGCCGGCGCTGACGTCCGCGCTATGATCAGCGTTGCGCCCTTGTTGATTCTTCTCGTCACTATTTTACTGACCGTGCACCTGAGCGTTCTCCTCGTGGTTGGACGCTGGCTGGGACTGACCTTGCCCGAATTACTAACCGCCAGTAATGCGGCCGTTCTCGGTGCTACCACAGCGCCAGCCATGGCGGCCGCTAAAGGATGGCACGATCAGGTAACCCCCGGCGTCCTAGTGGGCGTATTGGGTTATGCACTGGGAACATTCGTAGGTACGGTACTGTTCCAAATTTGGTAGAGCTGGGTGGATACTGCAAAAAAGAGCGCTTACACTCCGCTGGTCCTAAACTAAATGTGCTGCGTATTAATTGAGCTGACATGTACTGCCGAACCAAAAAAAGATGACACAGACTCCAGCCCTCAACGATTCTAGCTTTTTGCCCGACGTGGACCCCATGTTCGAGCATTATTTGGTTGATGAGCCTCGGCTAACCTACGAATCACCTGACGATGGACCGCTGACACGCGCGTTTGTGCGCCTGTTAGAGGGGTTTCTTGGCCGCCAGAAAATGGAAGCCCATTACCAGAACCTCAAAGGCAGGAAAACCGACGCGAAGACATTTTTCCGGGAGGCATTCAAGCTCACCAATATCACAATTGATGGCGATATGAGTCCAATTGCTAATATCCCAAAAAATCGGCCGGTGCTCTTCATTGCCAATCACCCTTTTGGCGTTATCGACGGGCTTATCATGTGCAACCTGGCACTGGACTATGCCGATGACTTTCAGGTGGTTATTAACTCTCTGCTTTGCCAAGACAGAGATTTGGTGCCCCATTTTCTGCCCATCGATTTCTCGGAAACCAAAGAAGCTGCCAAACGCAATGTGCGAACAAAGCAGTTGGCTGGAAAAGCACTCGATAATGGCGTGCCATTGATTTTATTTCCGTCGGGTATGGTGTCTACCGCGGGTGCGCCCGGTTTTGGAAATGTCGTCGATGCGCCTTGGACGACATTCATTGCAAAATTGGTGATGCAATATCAACCCACAGTCGTACCCGTATTCTTCCACGGTCAGAACACCCGCCTGTTCCACGTGGCGTCAAATATTGCCGAGCCGTTCAGAATGGCTATGCACATGCGCGAAGCACTGCGTCGCTTTGGCAGTACCGTATCGCTAGATGTGGGGCAGCATCATTCGCCCGAGGATTACAGTCATATAAGCAGCCGCCAAGAGATGACCGAGCACTTTTACAACATCGTTCAACAGACGCGTCAACCGCGCATGTCGCGAAAAGGCCGAGAGTCGCGAAAAGGCCGAGGGTCAGGAAAACGCTCGCAGTCCCGGCATCAATAGCACAGTTTCCAAAGACATTGGTGGTGACCGTAACGCCTAGATCATCACCAAGAGTGCCACTAGCCCCAGCCATAACAAGAAGCTGCGCTCGAGTAGTTTAAAAACACCGTCGAATCGATGATGCACTGCATCGGGAGTCATGGGCGCTGCAGCACCAAACGCATCCTCAAGAAATTCGCCCGTGTCCTCGCCGAGGCCAAACGCCTTATCGGCGAAGTGATTTAGAGTGCTATCAAAGTCACCAAAGACCGAAAAACTCAGTGCCATGAGTCGTGATGGTAACCAGTCCAAGGCACGCATCATCGATTCAGTTAAGGGGGTAGGCGTGTCTTGCGCGAGATAGGCGAGTCGATAGGCAACTGCACCGATAGGCCCCAACAGCAGAAAATAAATCACAGGACCAAACCAGCGCTGTAATGCCATTACGCTGAAAAACGCGATCGCGTTGTCAGCAAAGTCATCAGCATCTTCTGCACTGCCATCGCCACCGGCCTCGGTAATGACCAATGAAGCGCCCTCCAGATCGCCTGCACGTGCACGCGCCAAAAAGCGCTGCGACAAGGTCGGAAAATCCTCTCGACCAAAGGCGAAGAAAAGCGCAGCCGTACCCAGAAGTAACATCGCTGTGCCGCCAAAAATGGCCTCAACACAAACGTAAATTAGCGCAAACAGCAGAAGCGGTGCCACTACCAATATAAAAGCCGAACGCGCTGAGTAGCCCTGCTCCTCATCACCTATCTGTCCTCGAAATAGCGCCAGGAAATCGACATTGTGCAATGGTCCACCAGGTCCCATCAGCCAGTACAATCCTGTGGCAACAATAAACGCTAAAAAAGCCAGGTAACTCACGCTAACTCTCCCTTAGAGTCTCAGCAGCAGGGCAATGAATCGAGGTTCAGCCGCGCTTGTAATTCATACCAATCAAAGCTCTCACCCGGGTCAGTTTTTCGCCCGGGTGCAATGTCGCTGTGGCCAACGATAGCATCCAACGCAAGTGAGGGGTGCGCGTCGCCACATTTGACAATAAGTTCTTCTAATCGCGCGTATTGCGCATCTGTATAGAGATGGGTATCAGTACCTTCGAGTTCAATCCCTATACTGAATTCGTTGCATTTTTCACGACCTTGCCAAGACGAGACACCTGCATGCCAGGCCGCTTGTTTAGTCGAGACAAACTGAATCACTTCACCACTGCGCCGAATCAAAAAGTGGGAGGAGACCTTGAGGTGGGCGATATCCTGAAAATAGGGGTGGACTGATGGGTCCAAGCGATTCAAAAAAAGATCGATAATGTGAGGGCCACCAAACTCGCCCGGTGGTAGTGAAATATTGTGCACTACCACCAGATCTACCCCGCAGTTTGCTGGTCGATCCTCGCAGTTTGGTGACGTCAGCTGTGTGCAGCCCTCTAACCAACCGCCTGTGATTTGCCCGTATTTATTCTCAATCACGTTAAAAACGTCGCTCTGCCTGTGTTTCAATACCGCATCATATCAGGGACGACCGCCGGGACATCGACACGTGTTAACTCAGAAGGACATTGCACCCCTTGTAGCCTTAGCACTAGAGGAGGACATTGGCGGTGGCGATATCACTGCGGCTCTAGTGGGTGAGGCGGAATCAGCCACAGCAACTGTCATCACGCGCGAGGCTGGTGTCTTGTGCGGTACGCAATTTGTCGATGCTGTGTTCCATGCGGTCGATCCGACACTGAGCGTCAGATGGTCGAGACACGATGGTGATGCGATCGCAGAAAACGAGGTCTTGTTTTCCGTATCAGGCAGGGCCCGCAGCATTCTCACCGGCGAGCGCGCCGCCCTCAACTTCTTGCAGATGCTATCCGGCACGGCCACCTCCACCGCCAGTCTTGCGAGACTGATTGAAGGCACATCGTCAACACTATTGGATACGCGCAAGACCATACCGGGATTTCGAGTAGCCCAAAAATATGCTGTTACCTGTGGTGGTGGTGCTAACCACCGTGTCGGCCTATATGACGCCTATCTCATTAAGGAAAATCACATTGCGGCATGTGGCGGTATAGCGCAGGCTGTCGAGACAGCACGATCTATGGCCCCAGGCAAACCCGTAGAAGTCGAAGTAGAGAGTTTGGAGGAATTAGCTCAGGCGCTCAGCGCTGGCGCCGATCGCGTTATGCTCGATAACTTTGCGTTGGACGACATGCGGCAAGCGGTCGCAATGAATGCCGGGCAATCTCAGTTAGAGGCGTCCGGTAACGTGACCGAAGCAACATTGGCAGATATTGCCGCCACTGGCGTTGATTTCATCTCTGTGGGTGCACTCACCAAGGCGATCAAGCCACTCGATCTATCGATGCGACTGTCCTGAGCCTGCGCCAAAGACTGACAGGTGCCTCGGCTACCACCTAAATACCGACATAGGGCTTAAAGGACATTAAAGGCGCGGTCGAGCACTAAAACGCCGTTCTGATCGCCAGCGAGAAAGTCACCTTCGCTCACCGGAACGCCACCGAGCGACAGAGCGGCGCCTCTATCGCCCTGCCCCAGCTTTTGCGTCTTTATCGGCGATGTACCCAGTGCCAAAACACAAAAATCAAAGGTGTTGATGATTTCGACATCACGCACAGCTCCGATTATCACCATGCCAGCCCAGCCATTATCCATGGCCGTTTTTGCGACTTGGTCACCGGAGAGTGCTCTTGTCAACGAGCCGCCACCGTCAATCAACAAGACTCGCTCACGGCCGGGCTCAGCTACGGCCTCCTTAACCCGGGAGTTATCTTCAAAGCAGGATATCGTCGCTACAGGTCCCGATAAGGCCGCACGCAAACCAAAACAGCGAAACTGATAGGGCAGTTGCCTAGCGTCGGGGTTAAGGTCCGACAGATCAGGTGTGCTCATCATAAGATCAGCGCCTTACAACCAGTCGGAGGCATATCCGTCGAGCGTGCCCAGCGGCGACAAAATCGCGTCAGCGTGCGCGCTGGCACGTGGCATCAGCCGATGCAGATAGAACTCCGTTGTGGCGATCTTCCGTTGGCAAAACAGTGCTTTTTCATTGCGCGCCAAGAGGTCAATCGCGACCAAAGAACTCGCCGCCAAGTGCCATCCGCCGAACAAGTACCCGGTTTGCATCATGTAATCAAAAGACGCGCTCATCGCCGCGTTCTTATCTGACTTGCACATATCCAACAGCGTCTGACTCGACATGACATGGGCCGATAAGGCATCGGCAAGCGCCGTACCCATAGCTGATAGCCGGTCATCGCTCGAACCTATCAGCGCATCAGCGACAGCCCGGATCTCGTCCTGAATCGCCTCCATCATGGCCCCACCATCACGGGCGAGTTTGCGATTAACAAGATCTGCCGCCTGAATACCGTTTGTCCCTTCGTAAATGGGCGTGATTCGGACATCGCGAAGGTATTGCGCAGCCCCAGTCTCTTCGACGTAGCCCATACCACCGTGAATCTGAACACCAAGCGATGTCACTTCCTGACCCACTTCGGTCATCCAACCCTTAATAACGGGGATCATCAAATCCAGTCTGGCCTTCCACTGCCCGCGCTCCTCAGCTGGCGCACCGTGTGACAAGTCCATGGTCAGTGATTCAATGTAGGCTAGAGCACGCATCGCTTCATTGAGCGCGCGCATCGTCATGAGCATGCGCTTGACATCGGCGTGTTCGATGATGGCTACGCCGCCTTGGACGCGCTCACGCGCATACGCAACCGCTTTCTGGTACGCCCCCTCACTCGCGCCCAAGCCCTGGAGTCCTACTTTCAGCCGCGCCTCGTTCATCATGGTGAACATGCAAGCTAGTCCATTATTTTCCTCGCCGACGAGGTAACCGATGGCACCGCCATTATCACCATACGCCATGACGCAGGTCGGACTGCCGTGAATCCCTAACTTGTGTTCGACCGACACTGGGAAGGCGTCGTTACGCTCCCCTAAGCTGCCATCGTCATTGACCAAGAATTTAGGCACGATGAATAGCGAAATGCCTTTACTACCAGCCGGCGCATCGGGCAGCCGCGCGAGTACCAAATGAATTATGTTCTCAGTGGCATCGTGGTCACCCCACGTAATGTAAATCTTTTGACCAAAAATCTTGTAGTGATCGCCGTGGCGCTCTGCCCGCGTTTTCATGGGGCCCAGGTCCGAGCCTGCGCTCGACTCGGTCAGATTCATCGTTCCCGACCAGACGCCAGCGTTGATATTGGGTAGGTATTTGTCTTTCAGTTCGGGACTTGCATGAGCGGAAATGGCCAAGGCGGCGCCTGAACTCAAGAAAGGCTCCAGAGCAAAGGCCATATCCGCTGAGTTCCACATTTCACAGGCAGCCGTTCCGTACAACTCGGGCAAGCCCTGACCGCCGTGCGATGCCTCGGCAGAAATGCCAACCCAACCACCCTCTCCGAGAGCCTTAATGGCGTCACCGTAGCCCGGTGGAATTGTCACAGCACCATCGGCACAGCGAGCCGGTTGCTGATCGCCGACGCGACGCAGTGGCGAGACCATATCGGCGGCCAGCTTACCGGCCTCTTCTAACAAGGCGGTAGTCAGTTCACTACCGACCTCGAGGCCCTCAAACTGGGGTAAGTAACCCAGACGATCACCTGCGCGACAGACGTCATCAATGAGAAACTGCATATCCTCTAACGGTGCGTTATACATAAGCCCTCCAAAATATGTCGGTATTGTAGCCCTTCGCAGGTTCAGACCAAGAATTTCTATACTTTGGGGTAGAAGATGTATTATTCATACCGTGAATAGTATCCCCTCAAAGGAGCAACGCGTATGAGCCGTCTTGGTCGCGTCGACTTAAACTTACTCGTCTATCTCGATGCACTTCTGCGAGAGCGCAATGTTACGCAGGCTGCGCACAGCCTCGGATTATCCCAACCGGCCATGAGCAATGGTCTTAAACGCCTGCGTGAAGTCTTCAATGATCCATTGCTGATTCGCACGTCTGACGGCATGACACCGACCGCAAAAGCCATAGAACTCGAACCGCAGTTGCGGGAGATTCTCACCAACGTCGATCGCGCGCTTCAACCCACAGAGGAATTTGTTCCCGAGACCGAAACGCGAGTCGTACGCCTCATGGCCAGTGATTATGCAGAGTCAACGCTGCTACCTGCCGTATTGAAAGAGCTGCGCGAATACGCTCCGGGTATAACGCTAGACATCATGAATCCGTCGGATGTGAGCTTCCTTGATGTCGAGCGAGGCAAGGTCGACTTGGTCATCAACCGGTTTGCGCAAATGCCGCAGTCGTTTCACCAGATTACCCTGTGGCAAGACACCTTCTCTTGCCTTCTCAGTCCGGAAAATCCAATTCTGGAGGACTTCACACTCGACAGCTATCTTGCCGGGGATCACATCTGGGTCAGTAAGACGGGCATGGGCGTAGGGGTTGGGGTAAATCCGGATGACGTACAGCGCCTCGGCTGGGTTGATTTAAGGCTCGACGAATTGGGTAAGAAGCGCCGCATCCGGGTCTTTACACGCCATTACCAGGCGGCGATGACATTGGCCGAACAGAACGATCTTATTGTCACTCTGCCAACGCGGGCGACGCAGTTAAAACGCGACAACCCAAGGGTTGTAGTCCGCGATGTGCCCTTTGATATTCCGCCGCTCGAGCTCAAGATGGCATGGAGTCCACTACTTCAACACAACCCAGGGCATCGCTGGGTGCGCCAGTTGATCACACGCATCGCGCGGTCAATTTAAAGTCATACAGCGCCGGTATCCTTCAAACGAGTTAATAAGACGACTTAAGAGCTTCAAAGGCCCCAAACATGAGCGAGACAATCCAATTAAAAAGCACCTATGAGGGCGCTGAAGTCTATGCTACCGATCCCCTTGTCGCGGTGCGAAGCAACGTCATCTCGCCAATCGAGTGCGCCTATCTTATTGAGCTCGCCAAACCCCACATCAAACGTGCAGGGGTCGTGCTGGACGACGGGTACAAGCCCAGTGACGGCAGGACAGGGTCAAACCATTGGCTTCGGTTCGATGAAGATGATGTGGTGCATTCTATTGGCAAGCGGATTGCCGATATCGTAGGTTTGCCGCTGGAAAATGCCGAGTCCATGCAGATCATCCATTATGGCCCTGAGCAGGAATACCGTCCGCATTTCGACGCCTTTAACCTGACACTGCCGAGAGGGCAAAAAGCCGCTCAGTGGGGCGGTCAAAGACTGGTCACCGCATTGGTCTATCTCAACAAGGTAGAGGGCGGTGGCGCTACCCAGTTTCCAAAATTAGGTATCACAGTCCCGGCATCACCGGGTCGGATGGTCATCTTTCACAACACCACCACTGATATCAGCGGCCCACATCCACTGAGTCTGCACGCGGGGATGCCTGTAGAGGCAGGCGAAAAGTGGGCCTTCAACCTATGGTTCCGGCTGCATGACACGCGCGAGTCGTTTGATGCAGTCAAAGCGCTGCCCTCTGTCGTTTTCGGCAGTTCATCAAGCAACCCCGCAATGGAGCAAGACCAAGTCACACAGGTACTGAACACAGCGAAAGACCAGCTCTCGGACACGGCGGCTCCGCAGTCGGCTTCAAATTCAGTGCCCAAAGCGCAGGACGATCAGCCACAGGCAAGTCAGCCACAAGTCACTCAAGCACAAGTCGCCCAGTCACAACTGCAGCGACCAAAGGCAACGCCCACCGCAGCCGCCGCCTCAACTGCGCGACCCGCAGGACCAGAGAGCCTCTGGGTAGTGGCGAATCGTGCCGACGCCCTCTGGCAGCGCGCCGTCAAAACACTCAAAGCAAGGGACAATCGCTTCCCAGCAGTGCACGTCAGCTATTGGGATAGTTTTGGTAACAAACCACAGCCAGACACGCCAGAAGGTTGGTCTGGCCCGGTATTTTCGACAGTCAGCCGCAGTGTCCTCAATCCGCTATCAGATCTGGGACATCTACTCCGCCGACTGACCGACCTAGATCTAGCACGTCATACACCAGCCACCTTCGCCTCGGCGCAGGAGGCTTTACAAACTCACCCCAAAGTGGACGATCTTTGGTTTATTCGAAGTCAGTTTAAGGGGGCAAATGACAAAACTCTTTGCGTGCCCACGCCCATTATGGGGGCTGCGACGCTGCCCACGGGCTCGGTCTTGCAAAAGGCAACTGACAACCTCGCGCTGATCGATCAACACAAGTTCACAGCGCGTGTTTACATCGCCATTATTGGCGAACAGCTGCTCCGATACGAAGAGCCTGTCGTTTTCGTCCACGGTGGCACCTATGCACCGAATGACGCGAATCACGCATCTCAAGTGGACCACCGGAGCTATCGAGATGCCGGCTCTACCATCCAGCTAATCCCCGGAAGCCAAACGACACACGCCGAAGCCATCGAAGCGGGCGCGGCGGCACTGACTCGCGAACTCACAACGCTGTTCGATAAGGTGAGAACCGCTTGCGCTGACGGTGCGTTTACCATTCTTGCGTTAGATACACTTCTCACCAAGTCAAACGAGCTAGTACTCATGCGCATCCACACGTTCCCAAACTTCATCACCACGACTCAAATTGATGCTGATGTGCACGTTCCTTTGTTCGAGGATGTCTTACGGGTGATGGCGGGCGTGCCCTCCCGTAAACTGACCACTATCACCAATTAGAATTCAACTCTGTACCATCATCACAAAAAATGATGATGGCCATTAGCCGTGCCGCTTCCTTTACCATCATGAAGCGAAGGACAATATCAGATCAGGTAGAGGCACCAAGCCAACCGCATTAGGAGTTCAGCATGTCAACGCGAATCGATTGCGCCGGTCTGCAAGTAGATCCAGAAATCCATGCACTGCTAGAAAACGATATTTTACCGGGTACAGGCCTTGAGGCCTCTACCTTTTGGAAAGCGCTGGCCGACATTGTCGCGCAGTTCGGACCACGCAACCGCGAGCTCTTGGCTATTCGCGATGACATGCAATCCAAGATCAGTGCCTGGCACAAAGCCAATCCCGGTGCCGACTATAACCGTGCCGACTATGACCGCGCCGCCTATAAAGCCATGCTGCAAGACATTGGCTATCTTCTACCTGAGCCCGCACCGTTTCAGATTACGACCCAAAATGTCGATCCCGAGATTGCCGAGATTGCGGGTCCGCAATTGGTGGTGCCCGTCATGAATGCGCGCTACGCGCTCAATGCGGCCAATGCCCGATGGGGCTCGCTATACGACGCGCTGTACGGCACGGATGTCATTTCAGAGGACAATGGCGCGGATCGCGCTGGCGGCTACAACCCCGTGCGAGGCCAGCGCGTTATCGAATGGGCTCGTCAGTTTCTCGACACACACTTCCCACTGAATCAGGGCAATCACAAGCAGGCGGCGCACTACACCGTTGTTGATGGTCAGTTACTCGTCAACCAAATAGACGGCAGCTTGAGCCTACTCGCAGCACCAGATCAGTTTGTCGGTTACACCGGCGAAGCAGATGACCCTGCCAGCGTTTTGTTGAAGCACAATGGCCTGCACGCTGAGATTCAGATCGACCGCGACCACGCGGTTGGCAGTACCGATGCCGCGGGCGTAAAGGATATTTGCCTTGAGTCAGCCCTTACGACCATTCAGGACTGTGAAGACTCAGTTGCCGCGGTCGATGCAGAGGACAAAGCTGTTGTATATCGCAACTGGCTGGGCCTGATGCGCGGCGACTTGAATGAGAGCTTCACCAAAGGCGGTCAGACACTGACCCGAAAGCTCAACGCTGACCGTGAGTTCACATCACCCAGCGGCGAGAGCCTCAGCCTCGCGGGTCGCAGCCTCATGTTCGTGCGCAACGTCGGTCACCTCATGACTAACCCTGCCATTTTGGATAGTGACGGCAATGAGATTTTCGAGGGCATCATGGATGCGCTCTTCACAACCGCGTGCTCGCTGCACGACTTACGAGGTGCCAATAAAGGCGGCAATTCGCGTACCGGCTCCATGTACATTGTAAAACCCAAAATGCACGGCCCCGATGAGGTCAGCATGACAGTGGATCTGTTCAGCGCCATCGAGGACGCCTTCGGTCTGCCACGTAACACCATCAAAGTCGGCATTATGGATGAGGAGCGTCGAACCACCGTAAACCTTGCAGAGTGCATCCGCCGCGCCTCCGAGCGGGTGGTGTTCATCAATACGGGCTTCTTGGATAGAACAGGCGACGAGATTCATACCAGCATGGAAGCAGGCCCGATGGTGGCGAAAACGGCTATGAAGGGTGAGCTCTGGATCAATGCCTACGAAGACTGGAACGTCGACACCGGTCTCAACTGCGGGCTCCGAGGCAAAGCACAAATCGGTAAAGGCATGTGGGCCATGCCCGATCTCATGGCAGCCATGATCGACACGAAACTGGGTCACCCTAAAGCCGGCGCTAATTGTGCTTGGGTACCTTCGCCCACAGCCGCAACGCTTCACGCAACGCACTACCACGATGTATCCGTCAGCGAGATTCAAGCCACACTGGAGGGAACTCACCGTCGCAGCGTCGATGACATCCTCACCATCCCACTAGGCGATTGCAGCAAGCTGTCAGCCGAGGAAATCCAGCGCGAGCTCGATAACAACGTGCAGGGCATGCTGGGCTATGTAGTCCGCTGGGTTGATCACGGTGTGGGCTGCTCAAAAGTGCCCGACATCAACAATGTTGGACTCATGGAAGACAGAGCAACACTCAGAATCTCCAGCCAGCACATCGCTAACTGGCTGCATCATGGTGTCATTACCAAAGATCAGTTTGAGGAATCAATGCTGAGAATGGCGGGGGTGGTCGATAGCCAGAACGAAGCCGATCCGAGTTATAAACCCATGATCAATGAGGGCGAACCCTCGGGGCACGCCTATACAGCGGCGCATGACTTGGTGACTCATGGCACCCTTGAACCCAGCGGCTACACCGAACCCGGTCTTCACCGAAGTCGCCGAAATATTAAGAAGGGCGATAGTTAAATATATCGGCTGAGATGGCGTGGAAATCTCAAGTCGAGTGTTTTTGCACCATCAGAAGAGTGCCTAATAAGCATTAGAAGTGACAAATTATGTCAGTCTGAGCCACTTTTTTTTCCAGTCACTGGCCCGCTGACTAAACTCCGGTAACAATTAACTCAGTGACAACCACTGATAAAACTTGCCCAAGGCCGTGCAATAGTGCCGTGGCGCGTCTGCAGTAAAACCCCGCGACTTCAATAAT
Source organism: uncultured Alteromonadaceae bacterium (assembly GCA_913064725.1). Classification (GTDB taxonomy): domain Bacteria; phylum Pseudomonadota; class Gammaproteobacteria; order Pseudomonadales; family Halieaceae; genus Luminiphilus. The sequence goes on from CAJYAI010000029.1 coordinate 30,396, forward strand.
CACAACTGAAGACTGTGGCTGGCACGAAATGTGCTGCTCCCAACCAAGATGCATAAAATCCCGAAGTGGAGGGTTAAAATGAAAAAAAGTCAAAACGGTTTTACGCTCATCGAGCTAATGATTGTCGTTGCTATTGTTGGGATACTTGCAGCTGTAGCCTTACCGGCATACCAAAATTATTCTAAAAAAGCCAAGTTCTCGGAAGTTGTCGCAGCAGGCACAGCCGTTAAGTCCGCGGTGGAGATTTGTTATCAGACGAATGGGGCGGGTACTGATGCAAATAATGCTGCGGATCTGAGCACTTGCGATACAGCAGCTGAAATTGACTACACACTCGCAGACGCGTCGGCGGGACAATTTGTGAGTGGAGTTACGGTTACTTCGGGTACAGCCGCAATTGTTGCAACCGCGGTGAGTACAGACGGCCTAGCTGGTGCCACCGTGACACTTACGCCGGCAATAAGCAATGGCGGGCTCACGTGGACAACTACTTGCTCTGTCAGCTCGCTTTGTTAACTTAAATTTCAGCTTGCAACCCCCTCGCGCTTTACGTCGCGAGGGGTTGTTATTGCCACTTCGCATAGCGTTGGAACCGAGAATGGATCTAGGCGAAAAGAAAGGCAATAGGGCGAGCGGCGCAGAAAAGAGCAACGCCCACCGATCGGATAAGGTGTATAAATGAATGTCGGATCCGCGGATGAGACTAGACCGGCGATCTACAACGGATTGTCGGGTAGGCTGGTTAGCGAAAAGCTCATAAGCTCGGCGGGCATTGCTGAAGTCAATGAACAGGCGCGCACGCAAGGACTAACTCTCATTCAAGAGCTTCTGACCGGCAACCACATAGACAGCGCTGCCCTGGCCACCATTGTGTCAGAAGAGTATGGCGTGCCGCTGTTCAACTTAACGCCCATGGTCCACGAACACCTTCCGCTCGATCTCGTGCCACAGTCGCTAATCCGCAAGCATAAAGCCCTGCCGCTCTATCGCCGCGGTAACCGGTTATTCATTGCCATTGCCGACCCGACGAATACTAGCGCGCTCGCGGAGTTTAAGTTCGCCACCGGCATAGCAACTGATTCAGTCGTTGTTGAGCAAAAGCAGCTGCTGGAAACTATCAGCGAGGTCATAGCCAAGCAGGATGAGGTGTTTGACGGTGATATCGCCGACTTTGCCTCGGCTGAAGATTATATTCCTGACCTTGACGTCGAGGAAGAGTCGGAAGAGACGGACTTTACGAAACTCGCTGACGACGCGCCGGTCGTAAAGTTTGTCAATAAAGTGCTGTTTGACGCAATCAAGCAGGGGGCGTCGGACATCCACTTTGAACCATATGAGCGCGAGTACCGGGTGCGGGTGCGGTCGGATGGCGTACTGCAGGAGATTGTGCGCCCGCCAAAGGGTCTAGCGCCGCGGTTATCCGCGAGACTCAAGGTGATGGCACGGTTAGACATCTCCGAGCGGCGCGCACCGCAGGATGGTCGGATTCAACTGAAATTGTCCAA
>CAJYAI010000030.1 GCA_913064725.1 uncultured Alteromonadaceae bacterium
GCAATGCCCGTAATGGCATTGGTTGCGCCCGGGCCCGACGTTACGAGTACGACGCCAGGCTTTCCGGTCGCTCGCGCATAGCCGTCTGCCGCATGCGTGGCGGCTTGCTCATGGCGGACCAAGATGTGAGGTACTGAATTTGCTTTGAAAATTGCGTCGTAAATGTGCAGTGCCGCGCCACCCGGATAGCCGAAGATGTATTCAACACCCTCGTCTTCGAGTGCGCGCACGATCATGTCGCCGCCTGAAATTTGTTCCACTGTGTCGCTCCCTCCGTGTTTATGCCATACGGTGAGAACGCGGAATGAAATGGCTCCTTGCGTGCGCACCGAGGTATGCCGCACGAACCACTGGCCGGATCGATCCGGACACCTGTCAGAACATCGATCACGAAACCCGTGTTCGGCCGCTCTGCGAGGTAGCGCAGTGTCGAGCCCGAGCGTGCAACGCATATACCTGCGCAACACTGACGGAACCCGCAAACAGCCCCTATGACTATCCCGTCATAAAGGTAGGCCAGAGGATGGGGGTACCCACCAATAACCATTGCCGCTCGCGTGACGGGGCCAAGTGTCTTTATCGACTCCATCGAAGTCAAGCGATGATCGAAAAACGTGATTATTGACGTTCGAGTGCATAGAAAAGTGATGGATTCTGAGGGTATGACTCGCTTTCACCCATCAACGCCACTTCGATGCTATTTCACTTATGCGCTACTCGTGACAACACAACAGGTTGCTGCGGGGGATATCTTTACCTGGCTGTCACCCGATGGGTCAACGGTTTTTAGCGACAGACCACCCATGAATCACGATGCGCAAGATAGTGCAAAACTGACTCAAAAGCGGTCGGCGTATAGTCATCCTGAAGACGATACTGCAGCCTCTGACAAGGAGGCCGTATCGGTTCAGCCTCTGCCTAGCGACTTGAAGGAAAATACGGATAAGCTACATCGCAAGACCGCAATGCCTCCCGCGGACACCCGCTGCCATCAGCTATGACTCAGCTGCCAGGTCATCAAAGCTAGTTCATAAGCCCCGAGTAGCAACAACAGTGACACTACCGAGAGCACAGTAACCACCATCGTCACAGCTACGCCGGCCTGCTTGAAAACCCCACGGTTATAGTCAAGGCCAGTTTTTCTGCAGCAAAGCACTGGGACTGGGTCTCGGCTCATTCAAAGCCTCACCGACTCAGCGAGTTCGCCACCCAGCGACTGCGGACCGGGGGCGTCCAGCAAAATATGCCGTGCAATGCTCACCGACTGATAACGCCCCGCCGCACGAAACTGCAACTGAATTCCAGTCGGCTCATTGATGGTCTGCGGCGAACGCTCACAAAATTTCACGCAGGCGATCGACCAGTCAAAAATCTCAGCGGCCAGCATGATCGATCGCAACCAGCGGGCCTCGGGCTCAGGTGCCAATGTCGTCATCATCAGGGCGGGTGAGTTATCACGGCTCTGCCAAGAGTAATCACGGATGTATACGATGCGACGCTCTAAACGATAGACCGTTTCGTCACCTGAGCATGCGCCTGGACCTACACCTGAAAGAGTGCCTGAAAGAGTGCCTGGAAGAGTGCCTGAATTGCGCCACTGCACCACCGCCCTATCGCTGTGGCATGGCGGTAGCACAAGGTAAAAACCTGGCGCCCGACAATCATCATGGCAGCGCTGTCGGCTTTCGAGTAATAAGGCCACAGTGTCTTTTGGACCTACGTTAGATCTAACGCACGGGACATCAGTCATCTGCACAAGACGAACACCCGGCTCAGACAGGGCCAACGGATAGGTAACTGGGGTCTGGCACACATTGGCATCACCGTAGAAGGAGTCTTGATGAGGTGACGTACCAACCGAGATCTCCGTGGACACCAGATCGACAGCTGCAGCTTGATTAATCCAAGATGCGAGAGCGTCGACGATATAGTAAGCACGCTCAGTCGTCTCAGTAGCGTCCGCGGAGATGAGCGTTGCACGATACAAACCGGCCATAGACGCCGTCAGTGCGCTTATGAGTAACAGCCCAAGTGCTTGTGACAGCATGAGACCGATAAGCGTGAAACCACGTTGACCTCTGAGTCCCGACAGTGCGTCTATCATTCAAAGCCCTCGTCTCACTGACTGCGCATCAGGCTCCGCCGCCCCGCCCTGACCCCACCGGAGCGTGATCGCTGGCGCATTGGTATCTACCTCTGCTCGAGCATGAGGCAACGACATAACCGGTGGTGAGATGCACCAAGCCACTATCCACGGAGAATCCCCACCCCGACAGATGGGACCAATAGGCAAGCTCTCCCCAGATAAGTGCCATCGCGCATCAAAATCAGCAAGCGCCATTTTCGCCTGCCAGCGCTCTCTAGCCTCGACATTGAGTCGGATGATATCGGTCCCAAAAAGTAAAAGTGCCAACATGCTAGTAATAGCCAAGGCTGACCCGACTAGGTAATCAATCATCACGTCAGATCACCCATTGTTCAGTGTTACCCACTGCCCGAGATGGTCGAGGGACAGCGGTTGAAGTACCCGATCTGGAGTGCGCGGCTCGAGCGACAAGCGAAACCCAAGCCCATCACCACTCAGTGCTTGATCTGCCGTAAAGCGCTGTTGCAGGCGCTGCTTCAGCGGCCAACGCGAGCGCAGTTCTACCAGCGATAAATAACGCCCGTGTTTGAGGCGATTTTGCTCTTGCACTGCCGCCCACGCTTGGAGCGCGAGACGCGCGTCAATCATGATGGAACGCGAGGCGTGACTTTGAAAGGATGGGTAGGCGATGGATGCCAAAATCCCAACAATGGCCACGACCACCAACAATTCCAGCAAACTAAACCCTGAGAGATACCTCACGCATTGATGCCCGTGCTCAAAAACAATGCGATTACCGTAAACTGCGTGGCCGACACCACCCACATCTGCAGTGCACTCAGATGACTGTTGGTCTCTTATGATGCACTTGTGACTATCCACATGGCACTGGCCACATGGCACTGGCTACATGGCACTACTTACATGGCACTACCTAAATGGAGCTTGCTACATGGAACTGGGTCCAAGGGAAGTGTTCACCGCGGCGACGGGTGGGCCTGATATAGCCCGTTTACTTGAGGCAGGGCTCAGTGAACACTTTTAGTTGTTGGTGGCTCTGGCCCTCTGTCGATCATGGCCTCGCGGGCGAACTTGAGCGTAGAGCCGTCAAGAGCCGCAAATACCTTGTCACCGGGATTGAACTCGCCCTCTAAAATCGCATGCGCCAGCGGGTTTTCAACCAGCTGCTGAATTGCTCGTTTAAGGGGTCTTGCACCATAGACCGGATCAAACCCAACTCGGGATAACTGCTCAAAGACGGCATCCGATAACTCGAGTTTCAGTTCCCGCTCGGCCAATCGATCAGACAAGGCTCGCAGTTGAATTTCAGCGATTGACCGTATCTCATCGACACCGAGTGCGTGGAAAACCACGGACTCATCGATTCGATTGATAAATTCGGGTCTGAAATGATCGGCCACAGCACCCATTACTTCACCCTTCATAGCATCGTAGTCGTCACCCTCCGTCATGCCTTGGATAATGTCGGAGCCTAGATTGGACGTCATGACAATGACCGTATTACGAAAATCGACCGTCCTGCCTTGACCATCTGTCAGTCGTCCATCATCCATGACCTGCAGAAGAATATTGAACACATCCGAATGTGCCTTTTCGATTTCATCGAGCAAGAGAAGCGAGTACGGCCGGCGTCTGACTGCTTCTGTCAGATACCCGCCTTCCTCATAGCCGACATAGCCGGGGGGCGCTCCGATCAGTCGTGCGACAGAGTGCTTTTCCATAAATTCGGACATATCAATCCGAATCATCGACTGCTCAGAGTCAAAGAGAAATTCCGCCAACGCCTTGCAAAGCTCGGTCTTACCCACACCTGTTGGACCGAGAAAGAGGAAGGATCCGTTTGGCCGCTTTGGATCAGATAGCCCAGCCCTGGAGCGCCTGACCGCGTTTGATACCGCAGTGACGGCCTCATCCTGACCTACCACCCGCTCCTTCAGCGAGTCTTCCATGCGCAGCAATCGACTGCGATCACCCTCGAGCATCTTTGTTATGGGAATACCTGTCCAGCGTGAGACAACCTCGGCAACCTCATCCTCGGTCACCCGCGAACGCAGCAGAGTAGGCTCGGGCATATCTGTCCCCTCGGCGGCCTCAAGTCTCCGCTCAAGCTCGGGAATATCGCCGTATTGAATCTCAGACATCCGTGCCAGATCGCCAGCGCGATAGGCGGCTTCTAGATCTAATTTGGCCTGCTCAATATCACTTTTTATCTGGGCTGAGCCCTGGACTACCGCCTTCTCCGCTGTCCACACCTCTTCAAGATCAGCAAACTCACTCTGAACGACATCAATCTGCTCATCCAGCAAGGCGACCTGTTTTGCCGCAGCCTCAGTCGTGTCTTTCTTGACTGCCTCACGCTCAATTTTGAGCTGGACGAGACGTCGCTCAAGGCGATCCATAGATTCGGGCTTTGAATCAATCTCCATTCGAATCCGACTGGCTGCCTCGTCGATTAGATCGATGGCTTTGTCCGGCAACTGACGGTCGGTAATGTAGCGCTGACTCAATCGCGCCGCGGCAATAATCGCACTGTCAGTAATCGCAACACTGTGGTGGACTTCATAGCGCTCTTTTAGACCACGAAGAATGGCAACCGTGTCTTCTTCACCAGGTTCGTCAACCAACACACGCTGAAAGCGCCGCTCAAGCGCCGCATCTTTCTCAACGTACTGGCGATATTCATTTAGGGTAGTCGCACCAACACAATGCAGTTCGCCGCGAGCCAGCGCGGGCTTGAGCATATTTCCTGCATCCATTGAGCCTTCGGCCTTACCCGCACCCACCATGGTATGAAGCTCATCGATGAACAAAATGACGCGACCATCCTCTTTACCGAGCTCATTGAGCACCGACTTGAGTCGTTCTTCAAAGTCCCCTCGAAACTTTGCACCCGCCAACAGAGCGCCTACATCAAGCGCCAAAATACGCTTCCCTTTCAGCCCTTCTGGCACCTCACTGTTAACAATGCGCTGCGCTAGTCCCTCAATAATGGCCGTCTTACCCACGCCAGGCTCACCGATGAGTACGGGGTTATTTTTCGTGCGACGCTGCAGTACCTGAATGGTTCTGCGAATCTCATCATCACGTCCGATGACCGGGTCGAGCTCACCTGCCGCCGCACGAGCAGTCAGATCAACGGTATATTTATCCAGCGCTTGACGCTGCTCCTCTGCGTCGGCCGAGTTTACGCCGCCGCCACCACGCACCTCATCGATGGCCGTTTTCAATGCTGACTCGGTGAGACCCGCCTGTGCCATCAACGTCGCTAAAGGCGAGCTTTTCTCGGCCATGGCCAATAAAACGACATCACTAGAAATGTAAGCATCACTCCGAACTTGCGCGAGCTTATCGGCACGATTCAGTAGTCGACCTAAGGCTTGCGACCCCTGAACATCACCGGTGTTTTCAGCCAAGGTGGCCAGTCCCGACAGCGCTTTATCAACACCCGACTGAAGCGTCGCGACGTTTGCACCCGCTTTTTGCAATATGGGAGTAATGGCGCCGCCCGACTGATTTAAGAGTGCGCTCAGCAAGTGCGCGGGCTCTATCATCGAATGATCACGCCCAACAGCGAGCGATTGCGCATCACTCAGCGCCTGCTGCAGCGGATTGGTCAATTTATCCATTCGCATCTCTATTCCCTCAAGGCACCCAGATGGGTACTCGTGTGTCTCTGTTAGCAATAGACATGGGTTTTGTGGGGTTATTTTTCAAGCCCCAAGGACTTCAGTATTTTGACGTTTTACTGTGCCCTAGCGCACCAAAATCAGCGTCGCCATGCGTCCGGTCTGACCATCTCGGCGAAAAGAGTAGAAACGCTGCGCATCAGAAAATGTACACAGGTCGCCACCGGAAATATGGCCGGCATCCACACCGCAGGCCAATAGCTGCCGTTGCGCTACGGTCGTCAGATTGAGGTTATATTTGCCCGGCACGTGCGATACCGACTGCACGGCCTCGTCGGCATCACTCAGGGAGAATGCGGCGAGTACGTCATCACCCACCTCAAATGCCAAAGGACCGATAGCCGGACCGAGCCAAGCTACAAGCCGGCCAGGATCCGCAGGTAGCGCGGCAATGGTGCTGCGGATGATCCCCGCCGCCAATCCTCGCCATCCGCCGTGAATAGCCGCCACGCAGCGCCCGGCGCTATCAGCCAACACCAACGGCAAGCAATCCGCTGACATGATCGTGCAGGCATAGCCCGCTCGGTCGGTCCACACGGCGTCCGCCTCGACCCCCGGGTAGTACTCTGTCGGCGCGTGGATAACATGAGTACCGTGCACCTGCTTCAACCACGTGATCTGTGAATCCATCGGTAATTGTCTGGCGAGGCGGGTACGGTTTTCACCAACAGCATGGTCACTGTCGCCGACATGGTCCCCGACATTGAGACCCAAGAACGCACCGCGGCTCACCCCCCCCACTCGGGTCGTACTCAACACCGCCACGCCCGGAATACCGAGATTAGGTCGAATCCAGTCGGCACTAATATCGTCAGCTACCAAAGCGATCCTCAGCGTCCAGCACCTCGAGCAACTCAACTAGATCATCGGGCAACTCAGTCTCAAACTCCAGCCAGTCACCGGTAGCTGGGTGCTCAAACTCAAGTGCCTGCGCATGCAATGCCTGTCGTGGAAACTGTCTCAATGCCGCTATGAGTGAGTCGGAGGCGCCCGCTGGGATGCGTTGCCGCCCCCCGTAGGTAGGATCGCCAATGAGTGGCCACTTACGATGCGCCATATGCACGCGAATCTGATGCGTGCGTCCGGTTTCGAGGTTCACTTGCAGCTGTGTGTAGTGTTTAAAGCGATGCGCGATGCGATAGTGGGTTACGGCCGGCTTGCCGTCCGCAACGACAGCCATCTTCGTCCTCGCCGTGGGATGTCGATCAATCGGGGCATCGATTTTGCCACCACCGGTCAATGCCCCAGTGCACACCGCACAATAGGTGCGCGATACCGTTCTCTCGGACAGCTGAGCCACGAGAGATTTGTGCGCCAAAGAAGAGCGCGCAACGAACATGATGCCAGAGGTCTCCTTGTCAAGTCGGTGCACAATCCCGCCTCGAGGTAGCGCATCAAGCTCGGGCGCATGAGCCAGTAGGGCGTTTACTAATGTTCCGTCGGCATGGCCCGCTGCTGGGTGAACGACAATACCCGCCGGTTTGTTGACAATAATAATGTGCTCATCTTCGAAGATAATATCGAGCGGCATTGTCTGAGGCTGCCAATCAACTACCGGCTCATCATCTACTATTAACCGAAGAAGCGCGCTTGCAGTCGCCTTTTCACGAGGCTTGACCACCCTGTCGTCCACCGTGAGTCTGCCCTCCTTGATCCAGGTCGACAAACGATTTCGGGAATACGTCGGGAACAACTCGGCTGCCACCTGGTCCAACCGCATACCATGGCTGTGAATAGGAACACGCGCCTCCAAAACGTCGGAGCTTGCTGCGTTATCTGACATAAAAAAGACCAAATACGATGAGAGGAGTGAACAAAGTGGCACCGCGAGGTAGACTACAAGATTACGATGCTATCAGATGGAAGCACCTGCAGTGATAAAGCCTGTCTATTTTCGAATTAAACGTTACGCGCTGTTACTTTTGCTCGCAGTTGTGCTGCCCGGATGCTCGCTGTTCGGCGATGACGACGAGCTGCAAATAGACACCAATTCAGGCGAGCAGCAGATGTATCGACAGGCGCAACGCTACATCGATACCAATAACTTCGACTTAGCCATTAGTGCCCTGCAACAACTGGAAAGTCGCTACCCGTTTGGTAAATATGCTGAGCAAGCGCAGCTTGAGTTGATTTACGCCCATCATGGCGCCTTTGAAAATGAAGCGGCTGTCGAGGCCGCCGATCGATTTATCCGCCTCCATCCACAGCACCCCAGTGTCGATTACGCGTTTTACATGAAGGGTGTTGCTGCCTATGACCTGAATAAGGGGTTTTTCGCCAACATCGTTCCGCAAGATGACTCTAAACGTGATGTGTCCGGTGTGCGCGAGGCATTTGCCGAGTTTTCCACACTGCTAACCCGGTACCCGAACAGTCGTTACGCACAGGATGCCCGAGCACGCATGGTGTATATCCGAAATATGCTCGCGCGACATGAGATCCATGTCGCTAATTACTACTTCAAGCGCGGTGCCTACATGGCCGCTCTAAAGCGTGGGCAAAATGTTGTCGAAAACATGCAGGAGACAACAGCGGTAGCAGATGGTCTGGCCGTTATGACTCAAGCCTATCTATTGTTGGAAATGCCTGACCTGGCAGCGGATACCACGCGAGTACTCTGCCTCAACTATCCCGAACACCCCAATCTTGACAGTGACTGCACGTTTAGCGGTGGCTACAACGCAGACGGACTGGAGCGCTCCTGGCTTAATCAGGTGTCATTGGGTCTACTGGATCCTCCGGAGGCGCCTCAGTTCGATTATCGCCCAGGATTTGAATCTTAACTCTTACGCCACGCCCATGAGATCGGATAGCGACGATCACGTCCAAAACCGCGCGTCGTAATTCGCACCCCTACCGGTGCCTGCCGTCGTTTGTATTCATTGAGATCAATCAGTCGAACCACGCGTTCAACATCATTCTGCGAAAACCCCGCTGCAACGATTTGCTCTGGACTTTGATCATCCTCAACGTAACGCTCGATGATCTCATCGAGCTTTTCATAAGGGGGTAAGTTATCTTGATCGGTCTGATCAGGCGCCAATTCAGCAGACGGCGGGCGGTCGATGACGCGCTGAGGGATGCAATAACCCAATGTGTTTCGGTATTGAGCGAGCGCATAGACCAGCATCTTAGGGCAGTCCTTTAACGCATCAAAGCCACCTGCCATATCCCCATACAGTGTGGAGTAACCCACTGCCAGTTCGCTCTTATTTCCGGTGGTCAGTACCAAACGATGCTTTTTATTAGAGATCGACATTAACAGCACGCCGCGACACCGAGCCTGTAAGTTCTCTTCTGTTGTATCGGCTGATAAACCTTCGAATTGGGCACTGAGCCCCGCCATGAACGCCTCGTAAATCGGCTCAATTGAGATGATATCGTACTCAACAGCCATCGCTGCTGCCTGTTCACCCGCATCTTCAATGCTCATATCGGCCGTATATTTAAAGGGCATCATGACTGCATGAACACGCTCTGCGCCCAACGCATCGACCGCAACTGCGAGTGTCACAGCCGAATCGATTCCTCCTGAGAGCCCAAGAACAACACCAGGAAATCCATTTTTCTCTACATAATCCCGAACACCCAGTACCAAGGCCTGCCACACAGCTGCCACGTCTGATAGTGCGGCTGCGGCAATACCCTGCTCTATCTGCAGACCACGGACCGTCCGCTCCAGCGCCATCTCAAAACAGCCTTCAGTAAAATCTGGCGCAACCGTGGCTAACTGCCCGTCCTCATTGACCGCAAATGAGCCGCCATCAAACACTAATTCGTCCTGACCACCCACCTGGTTGACATAGATGATGGGCATTTTTTGCTCTGTCGCTCGATCCGCAAGGACCTGCCATCGCTCCTTATGTTTACCTCGATGAAAAGGACTTGCGTTCAAATTGATAAGGACTTCAGCACCTATCTGCTTTGCCCCAGCGGCCGGCTCTTTATGCCAAATATCTTCACAAATCGTAATGCCGACTTTGACACCAGCCATATCGACAACACAGGGCTCGGTGCCTTCGCTGAAGTAACGCTTTTCATCAAATACCTGGTAGTTAGGCAAACATTGTTTGGCGTATTCAGCAATGACTTGACCACCGTGCAGTACGCCCGCGGCATTGAGAAGCTTACCGTCACGACGGCGTGGATAACCCACCACTACGTAGAGATGCGGCGGTAGATCCCTCGCGAGCACCCCGAGGGCGTCCTCTATCTGACTCTGCAAACTATCGCGCATGAGCAAATCTTCGGGTGGATAGCCAGTCAGAGTGAGTTCTGGGCACACCAGTAACGTGACGCGATCGTCAGTATCCGCATCGCTCGCTGCTTGCAGCACTTTTGCTGTATTGCCTTTGATGTCACCAACAAAGGTATTGAGCTGTCCCATGACAACTTTCATGCGTTTACTCTCCTACCCCCGAGTCGCTTGCTCGATCATCGGTGACTGATATAGTGCGTCTAACTTACGCAAATCTGTGTATAAACGATGTCTCAAGACACGCCCGTGAGCGCCAAGGATAACATCGACCGCGCTCAGGTATTCGCTGTTTACAACGTTTACCGACTGGTCATTGGCTCGGTACTCTTCGCGCTAACACTTTCGGCATCAGAATCACCACTTTTTACAAATGACACGTCGGTGCAACTTCTTGTTTCCGGCATTTTCATCGTAACAAGTCTTATTATTGCGACCTTCGGTACAGCTTCAAAGCTCACGTCAGAGAGTGCCATCTTTGGCGTCATGATGATCGATGTCGTCGCTACGACCCTCATTGCCAACCCAAGCACTGCAGTCGCCAGCGGCTTCACCGCGCTCTATCTCGTTACAGTTGCCGCAGCGAGTATGCTACTGCGTCGTCGACAGCTGTCTACCTTGGTTGCTGCTATTACTGCACTGGCTATTCTCGCCGACTCCCTGTTTCATTCGTTCAGGGGTGAAACTGCATCTGACAATATTTTGTACGCCGGTCTGCTTGGTATTTTGGTATTTCTAGTGTCGTGGCTGGGACAGATTACCTCCGCGACTCTGATACAAGCCCAGCAGCGAGCTCAAGCCGCAACGTCGGAAGCACGCAAACTCAAACTGTTTAATGACCAAATTGTCGAACACATGCAAACGGGAATTTTAATCGTATCGCCCAGTAATAATCTGCGGCCCGTCAATTCCGCCGCACGCGATTTATTATCACTCGACACCGCAAGCGACCGGCCCGCGCATTTTGTCGATCCGCATCTGGCTGCGATCCTCATTGACTGGCGCGAAGATAAAACCTTGATGCCATCGCCCTTTAAACCTGACCGCGGTTACCGGACCCTACTACCGCGATTCTCAGCACTTGATGATGGCCGCGAGGGCGATGCCTTGCTGTTTGTCGATGACTACACGCCTATGACCCAATTCGCGCAATCCCTAAAGCTCAACTCACTGGGTAGACTGACGGGCAGTATTGCGCACGAGATCAGGAATCCACTCGCCGCCGTGAGTAATGCAGTTCAATTACTGGCCGAGAACCACCAAATGAGCGATGGTGACCGGGAACTAGCAGAGATTGTGCTGCGTAATACTAAGCGCATGAATGACACAGTGAACAATGTTCTCGAACTCTCTCGTCGTGTTCCACCAGCGCTCGAATCTATCGATGTGAGCGAATGGCTGAGCGGTGTCCTAAAGGACTTCAAAGAGAGCCATAGCAAGTCGGCCACGCTCTCTATCAAGGGAAAAATCGACGAACCCGTGATCGCCGATAAAAACCAAATGAAACGCGTTTTGGATAACCTCATAGATAATGCGCTGAGGCACAGTGAAGTCTCTACGGGCGATCGTACGGCAGCCCTCGAAATTTCTCGAGGTGCCTTCCCACCGCAATGCTTTATCGACGTGATTGACGATGGCGATGGCGTGCCCGAGTCTTCTCAGCCACGGCTGTTTGAACCCTTCTTCACCACAAGCCCTGAAGGGACCGGGCTAGGCCTCTACTTGTGCAAAGAGCTTTGCGAGAGTAACGGCGTGGACATACACTACCGACGAACCACAGACGGTCGAAGTAGCTTTCGTCTGAGCCTGAGGCTACAGCGAGAGGACGCGCGGTGAATCAAACAGTGTTACTTGTCGATGATGAGCCCGATATTCTTCAGTTGCTGGAGATTGCGCTTGCACGAATGAATCTCAACACCTTGAGCGCCAAGACGCTAAAGGATGCAAAGGCGATCTTGGAAACGTCGGAGCCCGATCTGTGCCTCACTGACATGCGTCTTCCCGATGGCAATGGCCTAGAACTCGTGGAGTATGTTCAGCAACTAGATCGCGAGTTACCTGTCGCTGTCATTACGGCACACGGCAGCGTTGAAGCCGCCATTGATGCATTGAAACTTGGGGCCTTTGATTTTGTTTCAAAACCAGTGGCCTTGGATAAGCTTCGTGAGCTAGTCGGACACGCGCTCAATCTCAAACAAAGTGGCACTAGCGAATCGTCTCGCAATCTTATTGGTTCGTCGCTTGCGACCGAACAGTTGCGAATAAAAATTGCAAAGGTAGCGAGAAGTCAGGCACCCATCCACATTCACGGCGAGTCCGGTGCAGGCAAAGAGGTTGTCGCCCGACTCATCCACAGTTCGGGTGCGCGCCGCGCGGGACCGTTTATCGCTGTGAACTGCGGCGCCATTCCCCCAGAACTGGTAGAGAGCGAGTTGTTCGGACACCTCAAAGGCTCATTTACCGGCGCCATGCATGATAAACGGGGGCTATTCCAGGCAGCTGAAGGGGGCACACTATTACTCGATGAGGTTGCCGACCTGCCGCCGGCGACACAAGTAAAGCTTCTTCGAGTGCTTCAAGAAAAGGCTGTCAGGCCCGTCGGTAGCGAAAGCGAGGTATCTATCGATGTCCGTCTCATTAGCGCCACCCATAAAAGCCTGAGTCAAGAAGTGAGAGCCGGTCGTTTTCGGGACGACTTATTTTATCGTATCAATGTGATCGATATTTATGTTCCCCCACTGCGCGAGCGCCGTGAGGACATTCCCGAGCTAGCGCAACACGTCCTGCAAAAGGTAGCTGAAGACAACGACGAGGAATCAAAAACCCTCGCAACAGATGCAATGGAGGTGCTGTGTAGCGCGGACTATCCGGGCAATGTGCGTCAGCTGGAAAATATTCTCGCGCGCGCAGCCGCTATGGCGGACAACATGTGCATAGCGGCGAATGACCTCGACATACCCTCGTCTACAAGTACCGCGCCATCAGACTCCGCAGACACGGATACAGCTGAATCAACAATATCAGTCCGCATCGAATCGACCACCGACCTGTCCTTGGTTGAGGGGGATCTTGAAGGCTACATGGAGTCGATCGAGCGCCATATTCTGCAACAGGCTATGACGCAGTATCGCTGGAACAAAACCGCTGCAGCGAAAGCTCTAGGAGTGAGTTTTAGAAGCCTTCGTTACCGTTTAAAGAAGCTCGGCCTAGACGACTAACACTCTCCCCAACCAAGGCGCGTGACGGGTCGTCCAACCCGATTGAGGACCAATGACAGATTAGTACGACCCGCGCAGATCGACCATGTCATATTCCGATTTGCCAACCCATTTTTATCGAAGCTGACAGACTCGCCAACCCGCCGCGTGCCCTTGCGATTTGTAATCTTGATCGCATCCCAGCGCCAGAGCCTAAGAGGCTGCCAAGTTCCATCGCGTTCAATCCAAGTGCCGACCCCTACTCTGTAATCGCTGACGCATTCTGGCTCGTCTCGCTGATTCAACATCGGATCCAGACCCACCCCTCCGAATGGGCAGATGTGGACAGGTGTGCGCTCGATGAGCGATGTGTGACGGGCCAGTAAGACAGCTGCCTTTAACTGATATATCACCTGCTGCTGATGCGCACGCTCGAGCAAAGTTGAGAACGTTGGACTAGCTAGGCTAGTCAAAATCGTAACCAGGACGAGCACAATTAAGCACTCAATTAGGGTAAATCCATGATGCTCTCCCGCGCGCATAATGCACCGTAGACGAGGTTCAGTGGAACGTTAAGACCCTATTGCTGTCGCTGATGCCCGATGACTAACTTTGCTTGAAACTACAGGCCATTAAGACCGAACGCAGAGTCCTCTAGTCAATATCTACGCTGGGAATACGCAGTTCCTTTGGTAAGGAAAAGCTAATGTTTTCAGGCCTGCCGTCGAGCGACTCAACGTCGGTGTGTCCCTGACTCTCAAGCCAAGATATGACGTCCTGAACCAAATGCTCGGGAGCCGAGGCTCCCGCGGTTACGCCAACCGTATCACTCTCACCCATCCAAGCCGGATCGATCATGTCTGCCGAGTCGATGAGATAGGCGCTGGATCCGCACCGCTCAGCCAACTCCTTTAGTCGATTAGAGTTAGAGCTATTTGGCGAACCAACAACAAGCACCACACTGGCTCGCTCTGCCAATGCGCGGACCGCATCCTGGCGATTCTGTGTGGCATAACAGATATCGTCTTTTCGAGGCCCTTGAATGTTTGGAAATCGTGATCGAAGCGCTTCAATCACCTTCGCGGTATCGTCCACCGATAGCGTCGTTTGGGTCACAAAGGCGAGGTTATCTGGATCACGCACGTCTAATGCCGCGACTTGTTCCTCGTCCTCAATTAAGTACATTTTTCCACCGCGTGAGGTGTCGTACTGACCCATTGTTCCCTCGACCTCGGGGTGTCCCTCGTGGCCAATCAGGATGCATTCTCGACCAGCTCGACTAAAGGCTGTGACTTCAACATGCACTTTAGTCACCAAAGGGCAGGTTGCATCAAACACCTGCAAACCTCGATTTGCGGCCTCGTCCTGCACAGCTTTAGAGACACCGTGCGCGCTGAATATAACGATGGCGTCATCGGGTACTTCGTGTAGTTCCTCGACAAAGACGGCACCACGATGTCTCAGATCGTCGACAACCGTTTTGTTGTGAACGACCTCGTGACGAACATACACAGGTTGCCCGAAGACCTCTAAAGCACGGTTAACGATGTCGATCGCGCGATCAACACCGGCACAAAAACCGCGCGGATTGGCAAGCATCACTGTCATCAGTGAACCTCCGCTGGTTCCACGCGGTCGATTTTCACCTCAAACGTAAGGCTGCGTCCCGCGAGTGGGTGATTGAAGTTAACACGGACTGACTCCTCGTCGAAAGAGTCAACCACACCCGGTACCTCGCCACCTGCGGCGTCGGCAAATGAAAACACCATACCGACCTCTAGCGTCGAGTCATCACTGAACGTATGGCGTGGCATATCTTGAAAGTTTGCTTCCTGAGGCTCACCAAACCCATCCTCAGGCGCAATTGAAAAATTGGCTTCATCACCTGCTTTCAACCCCATAAGACAGGACTCAAAACCGGGTAATAATGATCCGTCGCCCATGACGAAACTCACTGGGTCACGATCAAAGTTACTATCGACAACCTGGCCGTTTTCCAACGTTATCGAGAAATTAAGACTGACCTTGGTGTTAGCGGAAATACTCAACTCGTTACTCATACATTTTTACTCGATTCACCCAAGACACTGTCCCACAGCAAGAGCACGGCGCCCAAACAGATGGCGGAGTCAGCAATATTAAAGGCCGGCCAATACCACTCCTGGTAGTGCCAAGAAATAAAATCAACGACATAACCTAGTGTCACTCGATCGATTAGGTTGCCCAAACCACCACCCAAAATGAGTCCGAGCGATAGTCCCAGAATACGCTGCCTCGGCTCCAGTCGTGTCAGCCAAACAGCGACCACGACACTCACGACGCCCGCAACCGCCGCCAGAAACCAACGCTGCCAACCGCCCGCGCTCGCCAAAAAACTGAAGGCCGCACCCGTATTGTGCGCCAACATAAGATCAAACCAGGCAGTAATTTCAACAGGTACGCGATAGGTCAGCTGCGTGCTCGCTAACATTTTCGTGTACTGGTCCAAGCCAACCACGATGATGGCCAACAAAAAGCCAATCCAGGGATTTCTGAGGATGCGAGTTAGCGGTGACACGACAGTGCCACCCGTAGCGCTAGGCATAATGCCTCACCTCACCCTCGCCCGCGACGTTAGTGACGCAGCGCACGCACAATGTCGGATGCTCAGCAATCTCGCCGATATCTTCCCGACGATGCCAGCATCGCTCGCACTTCTCGGCCTCACTGGCGCTGACGACCACCTTCAAGCCCTCAATATCACCCTCGCTTGCACTTGACGGCGCATCTGCTAAGTCAGCCAATTCAGCGCTCGATGTGATGAGCACAAAACGCAATTCATCGTCCAACTTGGCCAATGTGACCTTCAGTTGCTCAGAGGCGTAGAGCGTCACCTTAGCATCGAGCGACCCTCGAATATGACCCTCCGCGCGCTCCGACTCCATCACCTTATTCACATCTTGACGCACGGCCAGACAGGTTGACCAGAAATCATCCTCCATCTCATCCGAGTCATTGAGTACCGACAGTTCGTACCACTGACTCAAGAATACCGATGGCGCGCGATCGCCCGGTAGATTTTCCCAGATCTCTTCTGCGGTATAGCTCAGAATAGGCGCAATCCATCGACTCAAGGCCTCCGCCAGGTGATATAGCGCGGTCTGGCAGGAGCGACGGGCTAGGGAGTTGCTCTGCGTGGTGTACTGTCGATCCTTAATCACGTCGAGATAGAAGCCGCCGAGTTCGCCGCTGCAAAAGTTGTGCACCTTGTGATACACCTGATGGAACTGATAGGTGTCGTAAGCTTCACGAAGTTCAGATTGCAGCGCGTGAGCCCTGGACACAATCCAACTATCGAGTGGTAGCAGCGCGGCGCTGTCGACCGCGTCGCGAGTTGGCTCGAATCCCGCGAGGTTAGCGAGTAAAAACCGCGCCGTATTGCGAATACGACGATAGGTATCGGACGTTCGCTTGAAAATCTCATCGCTTGCAGCGATTTCATTACGGTAGTCCGCCGATGACACCCACAAGCGCAGGATATCGGCGCCCAGGTCGTTCATAGCCTTCTTGGCGGGGATGATATTGCCGATCGACTTCGACATCTTTCGACCTTCACCGTCGACTGTGAAGCCGTGCGTTAAAACCTGACGATAGGGCGACTCATTGAACGCACCGATACCGGTCAGCAGAGACGACTGAAACCAACCACGATGCTGATCCGATCCTTCTAGGTATAAATCGGCGGGCGCAGATAAGCCCTCGCGTTGTCTGAGTACGCAGGCATGCGTGACCCCCGAATCAAACCAGACATCGAGTGTGTCTGTGACCTTGTCGTATTGATCCGCCTCGTCTCCCAAAAGCTCCGCCGCTTCGAGATCAAACCACGCGTCGATGCCCGAGACTTCGATTCGCTGCGCTACGTCTTCAATTAACTCCACCGTATTAGGATGTAGCGACCCATCTACCTTATTCACAAACAGCGTAATGGGCACACCCCAAGTACGCTGACGGGAGATACACCAGTCTGGGCGACTCTCCAACATGGCGTCGATTCGAGCGCGCCCCCAATCTGGCACCCAATTGACACTGTCTACGGCAGCTTTTGCGTCGCTCAGTAGACCCTGCTGTTGCATCGATACAAACCACTGAGGCGTCGCTCGGAAAATGATCGGGGTCTTATGTCGCCAGCAGTGCGGATAGGAGTGATTGAAAGGTTTGTGACACAACAGAGCATCACGTGACGCAAGCTCGGCAATGATGTCATCGTTGGCTTTGAAGATATGCTTACCTTCAAAAACGGGAGTACCGGGCAAATAGACTCCGTTGCCACCTACCGGGTTATACACCTCAAGATCGTACGATTTTCCAATCTGGAAGTCCTCCAGACCATGCGCCGGTGCCGTATGGACGCAACCGGTACCCGCATCTGTCGTGACGTGATCTCCCAGCATCAGCGGCACGGGCGTTGCTGAAAAGGGTGGAGTAACGGTTACTCGATCGAGAGCAGTACCCTTAACACGCGCCAAAATAACGGTGGACGCCTCACCGAAGCGGTCGGCACAAGCGTCGGCCAAAGCCTCTGCAACGAGCACTGCGCGAGCACCTACTTTCACTAAGACATAATCGAGATCTGCGGCAATACTCACGCCGCGATTTGCCGCTAAGGTCCATGGAGTGGTAGTCCAAATCGCAACCGATATCAGTCCGACGTCGCTGACCTCGAAAAGACGTTGAGCCTCATCCTGATCGGCAAATGGAAATGCAACATCGACAGCAGACGACACCTTGTCTTGGTACTCGACTTCAGCCTCAGCAAGCGCTGATCCGCAGTCAAGACACCAGTGGACCGGCTTGAAGCCCTGCTGCAGGTGACCATTGTCGACAATCTTGCCGAGCGTTCGAACAATATTGGCCTCGAAGGAAAAATTCATAGTGAGGTAGGGGTCTTGCCAGTCCCCAAGCACGCCCATGCGTTTAAAATCATCGCGCTGATTACTGACCTGTTTAGCAGCGTACTCGCGGCACTTTTGGCGGAACTCACTCGCCGTAATTTTTTGACCCGGTTTGCCAACCTTTTTCTCTACGTTCAGCTCAATGGGTAGCCCATGGCAATCCCAGCCCGGTACGTAAGGCGCATCAAAGCCCGATAGCGTCTTCGATTTTACAATGATGTCCTTGAGGATCTTGTTAACCGCGTGCCCCACGTGAAGTTCGCCGTTCGCGTAGGGCGGGCCATCGTGGAGGATGAATGTCGGCTTGCCTTTACCAGCCTCGCGCATCTGTTGATACAGACCCATATCGTCCCATTGTTTCAAACGCTGAGGTTCACGCTGGGTCAGGTTGGCCTTCATGGGAAACCCTGTCTCAGGAAGGTTTAAGGTATTTTTGTAGTCGCTCATGATACGTCTGAGTTCTCAGGTTATTGGGCTGGGTGGGCCGTATGCCAGGCTTGCGCAGCCGCTTGGTCTAACGCAATCGCGGCTTTTAGATCATCCAGCGAATCAAACTTTTTCTCGTTGCGGAGTTTCGTCATGAACTCCACCTCGAGACGCTCGCCGTAGATGTCGCGAGCAAAATCGAATAAGTGCACTTCGAGATTTGCCAAAGTGCCATCATTTACCGTTGGACGCACACCCACATTGGCTACAGCCGGGGCGTTTTTAAGTCCTGCACCCGTTACGCGAACCGCGTAAACGCCGTGCAGAGGCGACTTTACACGCTTCAACGCAATATTGGCGGTTGGCGAACCAATTTCACGGCCCAACTGCTTACCTTTGAGGACTTTTCCCGAAAGTTTAAAGGGACCACCCAGCAGATCCGCAGCTTGCTCGAAGTCCGCCTCCGCCAGCACCGATCGAATGCGCGTGCTACTCACACGCTCGCCGTTCATGGCAAATGTCGACGTGGGCACAACTTCATAATTAAGTTCGCTGGCTAGCGATTGGGTGAAATTGAGATCGCCCGCACGCGCTTTACCGAACCGAAAATCATCGCCAAAGGCGATATAACGCGCGCTCAGACCCAGCACAAAAATCTGCTCCACAAAGTCACGTGGTGACATTGCTCTGAGCTCATCGTTAAATCGAAGGCAGAGTAGATTATCGACACCCAATGAATCTAAGGCTCTGAATTTCTCTCGGAATGTCATCAGTCGCGGTGGGGCTTTGTCTGGAAAAAAAAACTCGCCCGGTAGCGGCTCGAAGGTAATCACAGTTGTCGACAAACCTCGAGCATCTGCCTCGCGTCGCAAATGTTGCAACACCTCACGATGCCCGCGATGCACACCGTCAAAGGCACCAATGGTCACAGCGCTGTCAGTCGGAGTAAATCCGGTTAGGTTGTGCCGCCCTCGAATGAGTCTCATGGTGCCTTTGCGCGCTCAAATAATGGCCTGAAGTATACAGAAGCGCGGCCTGACAATCGCCTGTTCTTGTCTCTTCGTTGCTGTGCAAACGCCATCACGGGGCCGCCCATTTTGTTTAACAGTCCATCGTCCACTAGCTGGACCGTGGTCCTTTGATCTCAGCGACCCTAAGCCCTAGCAGGGCGAGCACGCCCGCAAAGCTAACCGCGCCCGCTGTAACAATCATCAGTAATCGTGTTACACGCCAGCTCATATCTGCAGCAAACCAGTCTCTGAGGTCGGGTACAGAAACGTAAATGACACCTGCCATAACGGTCACTGCGACCAACAATCTCACCATATATCGAATGTCAAAAACGCCGGTCAATGGGATACCGCCGCGTCGCAAGCCCCTGTAAAGCAGCGCTGCATTAATCCAAGCAGAGGCGCTCGTCGCGAGGGCCAGTCCCACGTGGCCCATGTCGAAGTACCACATGAGGGGGAAGACAAACAGCACGTTTAACACCATGTTGCTGACCATTGCGACAATACCGATCTTCACGGGTGTCTTCATGTCCTGCCGGGCGTAATAACCCGGCGCCAGCACTTTGATGAGCATGAACGCGCCCAAACCGAGCGTATACGCGCGAAGACTCGCAGCCGCCATCGTCACATCGTTGGTGGTAAAAGCGCCATACTGAAACAGCGCGGTCAAAATTGGCTCGGCAAGCAACCACAGAGCAACAGTCGCGGGAACGGCAATCAGGAGGACGTTGCGGACAGCCCAAGTGAGTGTTTGGGAAAATTCATCGGCCGCTGCACGCGTATTCAGTGCAGACAACGCAGGGAGAATCACCGTTGCGATGGCAATAGCGAAAACGCCCAGCGGCAGTTCTGTGAGGCGGTCCGAGTAATACAACCACGCCACACTGCCGTTGGGCAGCAAACTGGCCAACACTGTGTCAAACAGGAGATTTATTTGACTCACCGACACACCAAACAGGGCCGGCACCATGAGCATCAGTATTTTTCTAACACCCGCATCTTGCGTGTCCCACACCGGTTTTGGCGTGAGCTTAAGCGCATGCAGTGAGGGCAACTGGAACAGTAATTGCAGGACGCCAGCCAGCATGACACCCATAGCGAGACCCAGAGCGGGCTCCGGCATCGTGGGCGCCCAAAAGACTGCCGCAGCTATCAGCGATAAATTGAGTAAAACCGGCGTGTAGGCGGGAACAGCGAATCGACCATAGGTATTTAAAATAGCGCCGCAGAACCCGGTCAAACTAATGAAAAATAGGTAGGGGAATGTCCACACGATGAGATCAGCCGTTAAGGCGAGTTTTGCCACATCACGGCTAAATCCGGGGGCAAATATCAAGGCTACCCAGGGCGCCATGACCATGGCTAGAGCCGTCAATACAAAAAGGGAGCCTCCTAGAACACCCGCCACACGATTGACCAGCGCTTTAACGGCATCATGGCTACCCTGCTCACGCGTCTCGGTAAGGACCGGGACAAATGCCTGAGCGAACGCGCCCTCCGCAAAGAGACGCCGTAAGAAATTGGGGATCTTAAAGGCAACGAAAAATGCGTCCGCATTAGGTGCAGCACCAAGCAAGTTTGCAAGTACCACGTCACGAACCAAGCCGAGAACGCGAGACAACATTGTCCCCATGCTCACAACAAAACTGGAGCCTAAAAGCCCGCCTCTTTTGCCTGCTGCCGCCTTGGATTGAGCCGCCGGCTCGCCGCGAATCTCATCGGAGCTTTGGTCGTCTAACTCCGTCACCAGGCGAGCCAGTCAGACCTTAGACGATCGCCATGTCTTGCCAACCAATGTAGCGCGATGATGGTCAGTCCATTGTTAATCTTGCCTGCATCGAGCAAGGCAATTGCCTCTGTCCGCGGGACCGAGTGCACTAGAATATCCTCGTGTTCCGTCGCAACACCCTTGACTTCGCCCACGGCCGCAGACACGACTCGCCCAATAAATAAGCGAATTTGCTCGGAACACGCGCCCGGACTTGGGTAATAGGAAACAATGGGGAGCAAGGCGTCCATGACGCACCCCGCTTCTTCGAACGCTTCCCGATGGGCTACCACGTCATCCGTCTCGCCGGTCTCTACAACACCCGCCACAGCTTCAAGCATCCATGGTGAGTCGTTATGCCTGATGGCGCCGGGTCGGAACTGCTCGATCAAGATAACGCTGTCGCTTTCTATATCCCAGGGCAGTACCGCAACCGCGTCACCTCGCTCAAAGAGCTCTCGTCGAATACTGTCCGTCCACGCACCGTCAAATTGACGATGCCTCAGGGTCAGCGCGTCCATCCGAAAATAACCTTTAAAAACCGTTTCTCGGTGAGTTATCTCGACATCTGTTGCGCCGTAGGTCAGCGCAAGATCAGTCAAAACCTGCGCTCCGTACTCCAGTTCACTGGTCGGGCATAGTCATCGACCTGATCCGCCACATCGAGAATCAATGCAAAAAGAGCCATTCGCACCAGCACACCGTTGTCCGACTGGCGAAAAATCGCCAAATTGGGATCGTTGTTTAGATCTTCATCGAGCTCTTGTGCGCCCTCGCGAGAGTCTCGCGGTAAGGGGTGCATGATCACAGTGTTGGGCTCACACAGCGCGGTGTAAATGCTCTGATTGAGCCGGAAGCGACCTCGATAAAGATCTGCGTCAGCCTGAGACTCGAACCGCTCTTCCTGAATTCGCGTTGAGTACACAATATCCACGTTGGCAATACCGACCTCTAGCTGCTCTGTCTCAGTGACTTCAATACCACTTCTGCGCATTTCCTCAACCAGCTCACCGGGCATCTTCAATTCAGCGGGCGATACTAAACTGACGCAAACATCGGTAAATCGTGTCAAGAGGCGCGATAGGGAATGCACCGTTCGACCAAAACGCAGGTCACCCACCATGGCAATGCGCAAACCATCAAGACCTCGCTGCCGTTGCGCCAGTTCGCTTCGAATGGTGAACAAATCAAGCAGGGCTTGACTGGGATGCTCATTGGCGCCGTCGCCACCATTGATTACCGGCACACGACTGGCCGCAGCAAATTCGCTTACTGAGCCCGAGGTTGGATGACGCATCACAATGACATCGGAATAACCACTCAAGACGCGCGCGGTGTCGTAAAGCGACTCCCCTTTCGCAATAGCGGTACTCTCAAACCCCGTTGTCTCTCGAACATGGCCACCCAAAAGGTTGAACGCGCTACCGAAGCTGATGCGTGTGCGGGTGGAGGGCTCAAAGAACATCGAACCCAAAATGGCGCCATCAAGCACCGTCGTCTTGCGCTCTCGCCGCGCATAGGGGCGCATGCGGTCGGCCACCTCAAAAACGCGATCAACATCGGCACGCTCGAATTGATTGATCCCCAAGATGTGATGACCGGCAAATTTCACAGCGCTTCTATCTCCTTGCGCATAGGGCTGCGCGCTTGGGACCTTAGTCTAAACCGAAGCGGCGCTTAGACCTAAAACTTTGGCATTTTCTGCTACCCAACGCGCCAAATCGGCCAATGCGGACTGTTGTTTGTCAGTCAATTCATCGCTTGCCTGCTCATCGGCTAGCGCCGCATTGAACTGACTGATCGTAAGATGATCACCCTGCAACCACTGCTCTTTGCAGAAATCGCGCCATAACGCTTGCTCTCGCTCGGTCAAAAGATCAGGCCAGTTACGTGCGCGATAACGAAAGAGCAACTCCGGTAAACGCGGATCAGTAAAAACAAAAGACCGATCGCGCAGTTCTGCGGGGGAGCTGCTTTGCACCTCTTGCACCAAGCTGCGATCCGAATTCGGCACAAAGGCGCCGTAAAGCGCTGTATCTGGATTCGAATCTATAACAGGCGTGCGTCCCCGATAGACGGTCTGAAGATGTTCGGTAAATGCCGAACCCTGATTCTTCTTTGTGTCTCGCAACAGGCGCAGGTTCTGTCTTAGTTGCTCTCCACCAAGCCCAAGTCGCGCAGCTATTGCAGGTGTGATGTGACTCATTGGCAGCAAGACAGGCGCCTTATTGACCTTAATCGTCATTAGGCTAGGTCGGTCATCGGGCGAGACGAGGTCAGTCGATTTAGCGAATAGGCGGGCCTTAATCTCCTCAGATGTCATGCTTAAGAAGCGCGGCTCGCGAGATAGATCAGCACAAATGACATCTGATTTTAGCTCTGGATGAGGGGCTAGTGGGACGATTACACCGAGACAGGCGCGCTCGGTTCCGAGGAGACCCGATACATGAACCAACGGCGTCATCGCATGGGTATCAATCATGGCCTCGATACGTGCCCTAAATCGCAGTGATAGCAGCTCATCAAACAATTCGGTGTCGGCATCGCGCAAGGCTCTTGCTAGCGCCAGCGTTGCCGTAACGTCGGACATAGCGTCGTGTGCGGCGCCATGCTCGAGCCCATTGGCGGCTGTTAGTGCCTCAAGCTTAAAACTAGGCGCACCGTCCGGACGACGCGGCCACGTCAAGCTATCGGGACGCAGCGCGAAGAAACAGCGAACCACATCGATCAAATCCCACCGGCTGTTGCCTCGACTGTATTCACGCGCGTACGGGTCGTAAAAGTTTCGCCAAAGTGTAAATCGCGTCACCTCATCGTCGAATCGCAGTGAGTTATAACCCACACCGCAGGTGCCAGGCTTGGCTAATTCATCGTGAATACGCGAGATGAAGCCCTGCTCTGTCAGTCCCTTCTCAATGGCTTCAAAGGGAGACATCCCTGTTACACGAATCGCGGTCGGATGAGGTAGCACATCCAGCGCAGGCTTAGCATACAGGGTCAGCGGTTCGTCGATAATCTGAAGGTCGGTGGTTGTGCGCACACCCGCGAACTGCCAAGGCCTGTCATGTGCAGGGGAAGCCCCGGAGGTCTCATAGTCGTGCCAGTAGAGCGTCTCTACGGGCACAATAGGCGCCTTAACGCGACGACCGTGACACCGCCAGTGTCAAAACAGCTCAATGGCCTGCTCTTCGATGGCAGCCTGCCAGGTCTTGGGTCCAGTGATATGCACTGATGTGCCCTGCGCATCGACCGCCACACTGACAGGCATGTCTTTTACGGTAAAGGCGTAGATAGCCTCCATGCCCAGATCATCAAACGCCACCACCTCGGCATGGGTAATGGCCTTAGACACCAAATAGGCAGCACCGCCGACCGCCATGAGATAAACAGCCTGATGCTTACGTATGGCGTCAATCGCCACCGGGCCACGCTCAGCTTTGCCTATCATGCCCAGCAAGCCCGTATGCTCCAGAATATTATCGGTGAATTTATCCATCCGCGTAGACGTGGTCGGGCCGGCAGGACCAACCACTTCATCGCGCACGGGATCAACAGGGCCCACGTAGTAGATGAACTTGCCCTGCAAATCCACCGGAAGGTCCTCGCCATTTGCGATCATCTGAGTCATCCGCTTATGCGCTGCGTCACGACCTGTGTACATGGTGCCAGACAGCAATAGTGTATCGCCGGGCTGCCAGCTCAAAGTTTCAGTGCGGGTTACCGTGTCCAAATCAACACGTCTGACGGAATCACCGGGCTCCCAGGTAATATCAGGCCACACATCGAGGCTGGGCGCCTGCTGAAACACGGGACCGCTGCCGGTTAACTCAAAGTGGGCATGCCGAGTTGCCGCACAGTTAGGAATCATAGCCACTGGCAGCGATGCTGCATGCGTCGGGTAATCCATGATCTTAACATCGAGGACCGTCGTCAGACCGCCCAAGCCCTGTGCGCCAATCCCCAGCTTATTCACCGCATCCATAATCTCGAGGCGCAACTCCTCCGCACGGTTTTCCGGTCCACGGTCGCGCAATTCATGGATGTCTACCGGGTCCATAAGCGACTCTTTCGCCATGACCATCGCCTTTTCTGCGGTACCGCCAATGCCAATCCCGAGCATTCCAGGCGGGCACCAACCCGCACCCATAGTCGGTACCGTCTTAACAACCCAATCTACAATGCTGTCGGAGGGGTTGAGCATGACCATCTTGGACTTGTTCTCAGAACCTCCGCCCTTTGCTGCGACACGAAAATCGACCGTATCTCCGGCGACCATACGTGTGTGAATGACCGCTGGCGTATTGTCCTTAGTGTTCCTGCGCGCGCCAGCCGGATCGTCAAGAATCGAAGCGCGAAGCTTGTTATCGGGATGTAAATAAGCCCGTCGCACGCCCTCGTTGATCAAGTCATCTAAGGGCTGCGATGTATCCCAACGAACATTCATGCCGATGTTGACGAAAACAGTGACGATGCCCGTATCTTGGCAGATAGGCCGCTTACCCATGGCACACATACGACTGTTTATGAGAATTTGCGCTAGGGCATCCTTAGCGGCCTCACTTTGCTCCATTTCGTAGGCGCGATTGACCGCTTGGACAAAATCAGCTGGGTGATAGTAAGAAATAAATTGCAAGGCATCGGCTACGCTATCGATCACATCGCGGTCGTTAATCACTGTCATGAGACACCTTTTGCTGTTTTGCCCATTTATTGAACGCCAGATTGCGCCGGAGTAACGGTCGGCATAGATGCTGCCGCCTCTACCCGTGCAGATAACTGGCGAATATCGGCGCGCAACTGGCTAACGTTTGCATTGACTTGTTTCCTAAAGCCATTGATGGATTCCACCCACTCCTCATTAGCCGTTACGCGGTTACCTATCGACGCCCGCTCAAGATTGGCGCGATTAACATCGTCGGCAAGTCGTTCAACGTCATTCTGAATTTGACGAGCGGATCCCGCTAAACGCTCGATATCTGCCGACAGGGCTTGTAGCTCAGTCAGATCTGCTGTGAGGGCGTCGAGTGTTTTCTTCTGCCGAAACCCGTTTTCCTTAAGGGTTTTCAGTGTGGCGTCCGTCGTCTTATCCGCCTTTTCAAGATCTGACAATGCGCGGTTCGATGTTTTGCGGGCATCCCACAACTTGCGAACCTCGCTATCTAATAAATTTAATTGAGCACCCATGGCCGCGGCAGACTTGGTCACAGTCTCGTCAGTATCAGTGAGCAGGTTCTCAAGGCTTTGCACTTGCTTACCCGTTCTGGACTGATCTGCAGTCAACTCAGATATAAGCTGATAGCTATACCACGCGTACGCAGACAGAGCGCAGACAGCGATAAAAGAGAGTATCACCAGCACTTGGCTGGCCCCACCCTTACCCGAGCCATCGCGACCTCTGCCCGGTATAGCATTGCGTGGTGCGCTATCGACCGCTTCGTCGCGCCGTGCGGCAAATGATGGAATTTCGGTTAGCTCGTCTCGGGCCATTTCAATCTCCCCCCTAGAGTCCGTCAGTATACCGCGACCGAGCGGTCTTAGTGGCGATTAATCAAGCACAAAAAAGGCGGCCAGAGCCGCCTTTTCCATGCACTCAACTCACATGTAAATCACACGAAGTTCAGGAGCGCCCATGTAACGACAGTGAGAAGCAGAGACATATGAATAACCCCTTTCACAGTAGTCATTGGACCTTGCTTACCCACGATCGCATTGATTTCTAACAGAACAATCAAGCCCATTGCGATATAAAGGCCTGTGGCTGAGCCTGCCAATGGCAAGTGCTTAGAGGCCAACATGCCCAGCAACATAGGACCTGAAAGCAGTGTATTTGTTCTGCTCGCCAAACCCGCTTTTGCAGCATTCGATGGGCCGTCACCTTCCTTCATACCAAGCACAACTTGCTGTGCCGGCCAGATGATCAACCAGACGTTCAGGAACATGAACGTGCCCGCCAAGGCGCCAACCCAAATAGCCGGCATCGTTGCACCGAAGGCACCCACTTTGTGCAGAAGATAAGCACCAGAGATGAACGTGAGCATTGCACCCCAACGGAACCACCAAAGTGCGCGCGGTGCCAACTTGGCCATGGCGTCCTTCTTGGCATCTGCTTCAGCTTCTTTGAAGTACTCTGTTTGCACAAAGTTGAAGTAGTACAACATGCCGATCCAAGTGATGCCTGCGATAACGTGGATGTAACGGAAGATGAATTCGACTAAGTATTCCATTTATTGTTTCCTCTTTTGTCTACCGGCGTCGTCTACGCCCTGCCCGGCAGGCAGTATAGCCCCACAGAGCAAAAAAAGAACCCAATGACGTCGTATTAAGCACCACCTAATCACTCAATTATCAGGGTCGCACGCGGACAAGTACGATATCGGACCCTTCAGGTCGGATCAGGTCGGGTCGGGTCGGGTCAGGTCAGGTCAGGTCAGGTCAGGTCAGTGTAAAATCCCAAGCACGCTAAAGACACGTAAGGCTCCCTGTCCGTTGAGACATCAACAATGTCGTTCCCACTAGAAACCCTTGACTCGTGAATTCCTTACTAACTCGTTTCTGTATCGACCGGTGTTTGACGTCTAATGGCAAATGATCCCTCGCAACACGCGCGTCTTTATCAACAGCGAATTCGCTCTTTGTGCATGACAGATCTGATCGACAAAAAAAACCCGGCACATGGCCGGGTTCTCACTTCAATTGTGCAGGCGATTTACATCATACCGCCCATTCCACCCATGCCGCCCATATCCGGCATAGCAGGTGCACTGTCTTCTTTTGGTGACTCAGCAATCATCACTTCGGTTGTGATCATCAGGCCAGCAACAGAACCTGCGGCTTGGAGCGCAGTACGAGTCACTTTCGCGGGATCAAGAATACCCATGGCGATCATGTCACCGTATTCTCCCGTCGCCGCGTTGTAACCGAAGTTACCCTCGCCCTGACGCACTTTATCCAGAACAACTGACGACTCGTCACCTGCGTTGTCAACGATCTGACGCAATGGACCTTCCATGGCGCGAAGTGCAGCTGCGATGCCCGTGTTCTGGTCTTCGTTGTCACCTGTCAGCCCTTGAACAGACGAAATGGCACGAATCAGTGCAACACCACCACCTGCAACAACACCTTCCTCGACCGCCGCTCGTGTGGCATGAAGCGCGTCTTCAACACGTGCTTTCTTCTCTTTCATCTCGATTTCAGTCGCAGCACCAACTTTGATAACGGCAACACCACCGGCAAGCTTTGCAACACGCTCTTGGAGTTTCTCGCGATCGTAGTCGGATGACGTATTCTCGATTTGAACGCGAACCTCGCTGACGCGACCTTGAATCGCCGCAGCATCGCCCGACCCGTCAACAATAATCGTGTTGTCCTTGTCCATGGTGATGCGCTTCGCGTTACCGAGGTGCTCAAGACTGGTATTTTCCAGATCAAGACCGACTTCTTCCGAAATCACAGTACCGCCAGTGAGGATGGCGATATCCTGAAGCATGGCTTTGCGACGATCTCCAAAACCGGGCGCCTTACATGCAGCTACTTTAACGATGCCACGCATGTTGTTAACGACCAATGTTGCGAGCGCCTCGCCTTCGACATCTTCAGCGATGATAACGAGAGGACGCGATGCCTTCGCAACCTGCTCAAGAACAGGGAGAAGCTCCCGAATGTTGGAGATCTTCTTGTCCACCAACAATACGAAGGGATCTTCCACTTCGGCAGACATGTTGTCCTGATTGTTGATGAAGTAAGGCGAGAGGTAGCCTCTGTCAAACTGCATGCCTTCAACGACGTCCAGTTCGTTTTCGAGGCCTGAGCCCTCTTCGACGGTAATCACGCCCTCTTTACCGACCTTTTCCATTGCTTCAGCAATGATTTCGCCGACAGCGGTGTCGCTATTTGCCGAAATAGTACCGACCTGGGCAATAGCCTTGTTGTCTTCGCACGGAGACGCCATGCCGGAAACAGCTTCAACTGCAGCTGCTACAGCCTTATCAATCCCGCGCTTGAGGTCCATTGGGTTCATGCCCGCAGCGACGGCCTTGAGGCCTTCGTTCACAATTGACTGCGCCAGAACAGTGGCTGTCGTTGTGCCATCACCCGCTACATCCGACGCCTGCGAAGCAACTTCCTTCACCATTTGTGCGCCCATGTTCTCGAAGCGATCTGCTAGTTCAATTTCCTTTGCTACCGAAACACCATCTTTGGTGACAGTCGGCGCTCCGAATGATTTCTCGAGGATTACGTTACGACCCTTCGGTCCAAGTGTTGCTTTAACGGCATCGGCGAGTGTATTCACACCAACCAGCATGCGCTGGCGTGCTTTGTCACCAAAAAATACGTCTTTAGCTGCCATGTCTAAATTCCTTTACTTGCGTTGGAGTGGAGTAATTAGTCGATAACGGCGTAAATTTCGCCTTCGCTCATCAGAATCAGCTCTTCACCATCCACTTCGATGGTATTGCTGCCTGCGTACTGGCCGAAAACGATCTTGTCGCCAACCTGAACGGTCAGAGGTCGCTGCTCACCGTTGTCCAGCACTTTGCCGGCACCAACTGCAATCACTTCACCCTGATTTGGCTTTTCTTTAGCAGAGCCTGGCAGGACGATGCCGCCAGCCGAGGTCTCTTCTTCTTCCTTACGACGAACGACAACGCGGTCGTATAACGGACGAATATTCATGGGATTCAATCTCCAAAATGACGATTATGTTGTTCCTCCCTATTGGGAGTGAGGGAATAATGGGGATTCGAAATACAATTTCAAGTCTTTTTTAGCACTCAGCCAGTGAGAGTGCTAAATCTGATAAAAAAAACCACTAGTGCCGTGTTTCAATCCTCTTTAACGCGAGAAAAATCACCTTCAAGCGTCACCGGACCGTCATGGTCGGACCCGGGCGCAGACCGATGAGGTATGTCACGGTCATCATTATCAACTGTACTATGCCCAGGTTCACTGGCCCGGCGCTGCGCACCAGAGCCTGTCACCGCACTCAAAAGCGCTTTTAGCGCTGCCCGCGCGAAAACATAGAATGCCAGGACGTCTGATATGAGACCTGGCAACATTAACAACACAGCGCCGAATGCGACGCTAATTTCGCCGGCAAACAACTGTCCGCGGAGTGCGGCAGCGGAGGGGAATCTGCCTGCCGTCAGCAGTGCCGAGCGACCGGCCCACTGCAAAAGCCAGTAGCCGACGACAATCATCGCGACGATGTACATCAGCGTCGCGAGTGCACCCACTCTTGCGCTCAGCTCAAGTAACGACCAAAACTCCAAAAATGGATAGGCGATGAGTAAAAA
>CAJYAI010000031.1 GCA_913064725.1 uncultured Alteromonadaceae bacterium
TCCTCA
Organism: uncultured Alteromonadaceae bacterium; assembly: GCA_913064725.1. GTDB lineage: Bacteria > Pseudomonadota > Gammaproteobacteria > Pseudomonadales > Halieaceae > Luminiphilus. Next base: position 7 of record CAJYAI010000031.1, read on the forward strand.
AAAGCTGCATAGGCATTCCACAAGGTCATCGATTTCAAGGCTTCTGCTCGCGTCAAGCGCTGGTGGCTTTCAAATCCTTGCTCGGGCATGCCTAACAGGGTCTTTCGTGCCACGGCGGCGTAGAAGTTAGCGAGCGGGTTTATCGGTTCAACTGGCACGTCGGTTCCATTGGCGATGCGCACGCCGGCTGAGAGAAAATCACGCCATACGTAGGCTTCATTTTTGATTCGTGTTTCGCCGAGTCGGTCAATCGCCCAGGGTCGATCCGAACTCATGTGAATCGTCTGAATCGAGGCTATAACGCCGAGGTCGGCAAATCGTGCGACATCGCCGCGAGTCACGTGTTGAGAATGCTCAATTCGCGCGCGATGGTCGGTATTTTGCATGCTGGCGGCCTCGATTGCGTCGAGCGCGATCGTATTCGCTTTGTCACCGATGGCATGGGTATTGACCTGCCAGCCGTACTTTTCCGACCGTTTCAAAATATCAACCAGCCTTGGTTGGTCAAACGTCTGAACACCAGACGTGCCGGGATCATCGCTATAAGGCGCGTGAAGCCAAGCGGTGCGTGAGCCTAAGGCGCCATCCATGACGGCTTTGAAGGATCGTATTGTCAGCCGGGAGTCGTCCCCCGCAATCACGGGCGGCCGCCCAAGCCAGTAATCCGTCAACGCCTCATCCTGAGCGCTTATCATTGTGTAGACTCGCAGTTTGAGCAGCCCGGATTCGTCAAGCTCTCGCTGTGCCTCAATATCGGTCTTTCCAGCACCGGCATCATGAAAGTTTGTGATGCCCCAGCGAAATGCCTGCGCTTGTGCCGCCAGGATCCTTTGCATAGTGACTTCTTTGGTCAATGCGGTGAGCGGATAGGCCAGATCGACTGCGTTTTCATGCAAGATGCCGGTAAGATCGCCTTTTTGATCTTTGACGATGACCCCGCCCTCGGGCACCGGTGTGTTGTAGGTCAGTCGCAGTGCATCCATCGCAGCCTGATTGAGTAAGGCAGAGTGGCCGTTGGCGTGGCCCAAAAATACGGGATTATTTGGGCTTACTTCCGACAGGGCGCGGTGTGTGGGGAAGCCGTCTACCATTACCTTGGGCATTGTGGCCCATTTGCTTTGATGCCAGCCCCTACCCTTTATCACTTGCCCGGGCGCAGCATTGGCTGCGGCATCGGCGACCATGCCAATAATGGTTTGATAGCTCTCCACCCCGTTGAGATCAAGATTCGTAATGGCTTCGCCTAAACTAGACAGATGCCCGTGGCCTTCGATAAATCCGGGGTAAGCGACGCGTGAGCCCAACTTAATCTTAACCGTATCTTCGTCTAATGCTGCGGCAGCAGAGTCCAGACTGCCAACGTGTATAAATCGACCAGCTTTAATGACAACTGCTTCGACGACAGGATTGTTATCGTCCGCTGTATAAATGGTGCCTGTCATCAATAGACTTTGTGCGAGGCTGCCCTGTGATAAAGACAGTGCGAGGGCCGGGGTGATGATGAAATGAAGGCGATGCAGGCCCCATCGGATAACTGCCCATCGGATTGCTGTTAGTAGCATGGTGTCGATTCTCCCGATTGAATGTTGTTCTGCTTATTGTTCTGGGCACCTATGTAATGCAGTTCGGCGCTGTAACCACATATCACAGTAGCCGTAATCCCTTAGCTTCGAACTGATCAATATCAGCCGTTTCTGGGAAGCTATAGTACTGTCCTTTTGGTAGGTCGTAGTGAGGCTGAGCTGCGAGAGCCTCAATGTCGTTTACCGCCTCCGTAATTTGACGTGCGCCCGGTTCGTAGAGGGACAGAACTTGTTGCAGATACGTTTTGCTGGTGTCTACCTGCTGTTGCTGAGTCGATATGATGGCCCCCGAGTCAATTTTGCTGTCGGTTATCCAGTGCAAAGTGGTACCTAGTTGTCTCTCGCCATTGAGGAGAGACCAAAAGCTCGCCATGACACCTTTATAAGCAGGCAACAATCCAGAGTGGAGATTGATGACGCCGATGCGCGGGACTGCAATGACGGGCTCCTCAAGAATTTGGCCAAAGCGAATGCTGACGATAAGGTCCGGCTCACAGTCGGCCACGCGTTCTAGTCCCTCACTATTAATATTGTCTATTCGCTGCTCTTTACAGCTGGCGATGACAGCAAGCTCTTCGAAACTCAAGGTGGCTGTACCTGAAAAGGTCGTTTCAGCCCGCGATAACTTGTCTAGACGCGGGTCTCGTTTTACCCGCCGACCCACTTGCTGGGAAAAAAACAGCTCGAGTCGATGCTCTTGCATAGACGGTATCAAGTGACCCAGCGCCGCCTGTGCGTAGATGTCTCGGTTGTAAAGTAGGGCTATTCGCATGAGTCGTCAAAGGATAGACAGAGCGCAGAGCATAACCGCTAACGTATTCGTGTGCGATGCGATAGTCTCACCCAAATCGGCTGCTATTTAGGCGCCGCATTCGATATGGCTAGGCAAATTATGCAGGGATATTCAGTCAAGGTCGCGACAGCCGTCGTTGTAGCGAACATGGTTGGTACCGGGGTATTTACGTCACTTGGCTTTCAGCTGATGGCAATTGAGTCGACTGCGGCCATCCTCTGGCTCTGGGTCTTGGGTGGCCTATGTGCCCTCTGCGGCGCACTGTGTTATGCCGAACTTGGCGCTCACCACACTGCCTCAGGCGGTGAGTACCACTTTCTGACCGAGCTAATTCACCCCTATGCGGGCTTCGTCTCTGGCTGTGTGTCTGCAACCGTCGGCTTTGCCGCCCCCATTGCGCTCGCATCACTCACCTTTGGCATTTACTTGAATACCGCTTTTACCGGTCTGCCGCCGAAAGTGACAGCATCGGCGCTGATCGTTTCAATGGTGCTCATACACACGCGAACCTACCGTGATAGCTCAAACGGGCAATATGCTCTCACCTTACTGAAGCTGCTGTTAATTGGAGCATTTATTGTGACGGCAGTCCTCGCTGGCAGTGATTTTGCCGATCAAGTGACAACGGTTTCATTGTTCGACGTGAGCGAGGTTGTGTCGGGTGCGGGCGCGATTGCGCTCATCTACGTGACGTACGCGTACTCGGGGTGGAATGCGGCGACGTACATTCTGGGTGAGCTAGAGCACCCCCAGCGTGATCTGCCGCGCGCACTCGTTATTGGCTGTGCCCTCGTCACAGTCATCTATGTCCTACTGAATACGGTTTTTCTCACCTCAGCATCTGTTTCAGCGCTGACTGGAGAGGTGGAGATCGCATACATTGTTGCCGACGCGGTTGTAGGAGAGGAAGGTGCGTTCATCGTGTCTTTGTTGCTCTCGGGTATTTTGATTTCGACGGTCAGTGCCATGATTATGGCCGGTCCGCGTGCGCTACAGCGAATAGGGCAGGACTATGAGGGGTTGCGATGGTTGGGCGAGACCAATAAAAGCGGTCTTCCAGCCAATGCCATTGGCTTCATGGGAGTCGTGGCTTTACTTTTTCTATGGACATCGACATTTGAACAAATCCTGCTTTTTGCCGGCATCATCATGGCCGCGAACACGCTTGCGACCGTCATTTCAGTATTTATTAGTCGACATAAACGCGCCGTAGCGTCACCTGTGGAAAGGCTATTTACGATGCCCTGGTACCCGTTGCCAGCTATCGTATTTCTAGCGGTCACCGGCTGGACCGTCATTTACACAGCATTGCAGTTCCCGCTACAGCTTATTGTCACGGCTATGATCGTGACCGTGGGTTACCCGCTGTTTCAGTATTGTCGGCGCGATCCATAGATCATCACACCCGATCATTGCGTTGCCGTTATGTGTCGCGCATGGATATCGTTGCTGCTCACGGCAACCTGGCATTTGAAATTGACTCCTACAAGCCTTTTAACGCGCCGGCGCTATGCCTTTAGTCGTTGGTGGTGTAGTTTTGTAATCGGTTGGCGTCTGAGTGCGCGCCCCCCGTCTTGCTAATTATAAAAAGTGGTATTTCATGACTGATTCACGTTCTGCGGTAGACGCCGCAAACAACCCTTATGCGTCAACGCGCACCGGCTACTATGCGCTCTGTATCCTCACCCTCGTTTACAGCATTAATTTTATCGACAGGCAATTACTGTCTATTTTACAAGAGTCGATCAAGGCTGATCTGCTGCTCAGTGATGCCCAGTTAGGTCTGCTAACCGGTTTTGCATTTGCGCTTTTTTACACGTTTGCAGGTCTACCTATTGCCAGCCTGGCGGATCGAAGTAACCGACGCAACATTGTTGCGCTGTCGCTTACTGTCTGGAGCGGTATGACAGCCGTCAGCGGCCTCGCACTGAACTACGGGCAACTCCTTGCGGCTCGGGTCGGTGTTGGTATCGGCGAAGCAGGGGGCAGTCCGCCCTCGCACTCGATGATCTCTGACATCTTTCCGCCTGAAAAGCGCGCGAGTGCGATCGGGTTTTATTCAACCGGCATCAGTATTGGTATTCTTTTTGGCTTTTTATTTGGCGGCTGGCTGAACGAGTTTTTTGGCTGGCGTGTGGCGTTTTTCGTGGTTGGGGTTCCCGGTGTACTTCTCGCAGCTGTGCTCTACTTCACGGTGCCCGAGCCCATTCGAGGCCTCACAGAGAATCGTGCGTCTACGGGCGATAGTCCCTCTATGCTGAGTGTCTTTAAGTTGTTACTGAGCAGACCCTCTTTCATCTTGATGGCCTTGGGCGCCGCCATGAATGCATTCGCGGGCTACAGTAGTTCGAATTGGATTGCATCGTTCATGATCCGGACACATGAGATGCCGACCGGCGAATTAGGAAGCTGGCTGGCTTTGATTATCGGCGTTGGCGGTGCGATCGGTGTGTTTAGCTCGGGTGTCGTTGCGGATAAGCTAGGGAAGCGAGATAAGCGTTGGTACATGTGGGTTGCCGTCTGTGCCTGTGCCATCTCGGTTCCTTTCCAAATCAGTATGTTCCTTGTTGATGATGCCTATTTGGCGCTCATCTTATTGATTATTCCTGCGGTGCTTTCTAATGCCTATCTCGGTGCGACTATAGCCTGTGTGCATAGCATGGTGGGCTTGAAGATGCGTGCGGTCTCCTCCGCACTGCTCTTTTTCATATTGAACATGATAGGCCTGGGCTTGGGCCCAACGACGGTGGGTTTTGTCAGCGATTTATTCAGCGATCAGCATGGGGCTGATTCTCTGCGCTATGCCATGATGTACATCATTCCCAGCGCTATGGCACTCTCGGGTGTGTTTTATATATTGGCTTCGCGGTACATACGCGACGATCTCGCGAAAGCTCCGGACTGACGTGTTGTCGTTGTGTCGGAAAGAGCCCGCGTAAGGCGGGCTTTTTGTTTCTGATCAGTCCTGCGCGATGGGAGAATGGCAATAAGGCAGCTTTATTGGGCGGCTTTGGCAGGGAGCACGGGAATGGGAGCGATAGAAAACAGCGCATACATTAACGTCTAAAGCAGGACGTCTTACCACCGCGTATCAGCAATGGTCACCCTATGCAAAAGTCGATCATAGCCGTCATAGCCACCTGTCGCCGAGTGCAATAACGAGCGATTGTCCCAAATGACCAGCATGTCTTTCTCCCATTTGTGCCGGTACTGAAATTTTTCCTGAGTTTGATGTACGTAAAGCTCCATGGCCAGCGCCTGTGACTCCTCCAGAGTCATACCCTCGAAGCATTGGATATAGGCCGCTGACGAAAAGAGCGCTTTTTCACCTGTTTCATGGTGGGTCCTAATGAGGGGGTGCGGACAGGTTTCTCGCGCTTTCTCACTCGGTTTAATCTGCATACTGCGGCCATTGTCTTGATCGTCTTGCCCGTAGGCACCGTCGGGGGCATAGCCAGCGGCTGCTGAATGAATCGCGGTCACCCCATCGACTTTGTGCCGCAGTTGCTCGGGCATGTCGTTATAGGCTTTCACCTGATCTGCGAATAAGGTGTCGCCACCTTGCGGTGGAATCGTTATACCAAACAGCGCTGTGCCCGCTGGCGGAACCTCCATAAAGCTCCAATCAGTATGAAAAATCTCCGCAAAGATTGGTGTCTTTTCATCAGCGTCACGTTGAATAGCACAAATATTCGGATAGCCGTCAATGTGTCCGAAAAAGGGGTCCTCGCCAATCTCGCCGAAGTACTGCGCAACGCGCTCTAGATCCTCGGGCCTCAAGTGCTGATTAGGCAGGGCAATAACCTTGTGCGTTAACCAGACCGACCTGAGTTCGCTTATCTGCGCATCAGTGAGGTGCTGGCTTAGATCGAGTCCCTCAACGCGTGCGCCACAGGCTTCTCCAGACGGCGTTACTGTCATGTTCATGGCGGGCATCTCTCCATCTTATTGTTATTACGCGGCGCGCTTATGGCGCGTGATTCCACCACGCTAAATCGGAATAGGCCCTTAGATCAAGTTCGTGAGTCCAGGCTGACCGATGTTGATGGGCGATGTGGAAGTAGGTCTCTGCCATTTCTCCGGGAAGCAGCAGACCATCTTTATCACCACCTTTTGCGGCGCGAAGTTTCTCGAACATGTCCGCGCCCAGCATTTTTCCGAGGGTGTCCGGTGCGTCAACAGCCCCATCTACAATGATATGAGCGATATGTATGCCCTTGGGGGCATACTCGGCATTCAGTGTTTGACAGAGCATGCGACGTCCGGCCATGGCAGCGGCATGAGAATGCTGGCCTGCATTACCACGGACCGCGGCAGTAGCCGACGTCACAAGGATTGTCCCAGTGCCGCGTGCTTCCATGGCGGGGATGACTGCTTTGGCGAGGCGAAATAGCCCCATACACGCCATTCGCCAACCGAGTTCGAATGTTTTTAGTGCCGTTTGCTCGAGTGGGCGATTACCGATCTGAGCACCTAGGTTGAACAACACCACTTCGATGGGACCAATTTGCTCAACCGTCTCGACCAGTTTTTCGATGGCACCGTCTTCGACCGCATTGAGAAGATGTCCGGACGCAGAGCCGCCTCGCGACTTAATACCCTCGACCAGGGTTTGAAGTCCGTCGGCATCGCTGCGACGGCAGAGAGCGGCATGGTAGCCATGGGCCGCAAATTTCGCACCTACCGACCCGCCAATACCCGCGCCCGCGCCAATGATCAAACAAACTTTTCTCATGATGTGTCTCCCTACGAGGTACCCTCTGCCTATCCTAACAGCGCTCACCTGTAAGGCTCACTACCTTATTACGTGCCCGCGTATACAAGGGCCTCGCGATGTGACATTTGCTGTACTAGCGATGTGGCATTTGCGTTAGCAAGGGTGAGCGACTCAGATAGGGTCTCGGCTAAGTGTATTGTTGCTCAGCAAGCACGGCTGTGCGGCGGGAATAGCTTGGGCGAAGACGCAGTTCGTGGCTGCCCGTGTCGTCATGCAGCGGGCTAATGGCTTAGCTTTAAACGGGTGCTCTTCTCACACCCATTAGCGCCTGCTCTTTGACCGCTTCGATGATGCCAGCAACGCTAGAGACATCGTGTATGGCCTCTCCAAAACGGATGGTTCGCGTCTTGTAGTTCACGATGGCTGGGATAACAGGCACTGACGCGGCGTGGGCAATACGTGCAAACCCTTCTTTGAGGCTCCCATCGCTCCTGCGACTACCCTCGGGTGCTATGCCGAGAATAAGCTCTTTACGTCGACTGAACTCTTCCGTCATTTTGCCAACAAGCCCTTGAGCTGATCCCCTATCTACGGGGATACCGCCGACACCTCTAAAAAAAGCGCCATGTGGAAACTTAAAGAGCGTATGTTTGCCCAAGAAATTCACCCTAATACCCCAGCCCCAAATGATAGACAGCGCCAAAATGAAGTCGATATTGGAGCTGTGCGGCAGTGCAACCACTACCATCTTTGGGGTGTTGGGGAGATTGCCCGCGACTTTCCATCCCATGAGTCTATAAATTGAACGACCCACCCATTGAAGAATGGGGCGTTTTTTTGTCGCGACTAGGTCGCCAAGCTTGGGCCATGCCATAAATCTATTATTGTTCTTGTGTTGGTTTACGGGCACGCAGTATCGGTATTTTTTAGTCGAGATAAAAGATTAATTTTCTACCTACAGAGCGGTACGACTAAAATCCCGCACCAGTGGTATTGGTGGCGAGTGCTTGGATCGCCATAAAACGGCGTAGGTACTCGACACATCAGACGATATCAGGCCCATTAACTACACCGAAGATTGATATGTCGTCAGGGTTCGGCGATCTGTTAGCGCAACTTCGGAGCACGCACCTTGGCACTCAGGGTCACGACACGCGGGGGGTCGGTGAGGCTAGGTTTGCAGCCGATGTCTGATGCTTTTACTCGGGTACCTTAGGCTTCATCGACCTGTAAGTAGGGTGACAGATTGTCTGCGAGTAGTAGGCAGGCCGTCTCTGCTTCCCGACTCACTCGACCAAACATCAAGAAGCTATGCGTTAAGTGTTTAAAACAGTGATGAGTTACCTGATTCCCTGAGTTTTTCAAGCGCTGAGCAAAGGCATTACCCTGATCGCGGATCGGATCGAACCCGGCCGTCCCAATGATCGTTGGTGGCAAGTCGCTGAGGTTTGCCGCGTGCAGTGGGTTAGCCCATGGATGGTCCTTGTTGCGGTCATCGGGAAACACCTGTGAGTTAAAAAACTGCATGGTACCGGCCGTCAGCGGAAACGTGTTGGCGCAACTACTCAGTGACGGCTGATCTTCATCGCTCGTAGTCACCCAGGGGTAGGCGAGACAGAGCGCTGCAGGCTGTTGTCCCCCCTCATCACGAAGGATTAGTGCGAGCGTGCTGCTGATTAAGCCGCCGGCACTGTCACCGGCAAGCGCCACTCGGTCAGCTGCGATATTGAGGCGCTCCGAATTTTCTTGCACGTACTGCCACAGTGCTTTGGCATCATCAATCGGTGCTGGGAAGGTATGCTCAGGACACAATCGGTAATCAAGGGAAATGACCGCTGCACCGCAGCGCTGAGCGAGCAGTGAGCAGAAGTGGTTGTCAGTGAGTCGGTCCATAATGACCATGCCGCCCTGATGAAAGAACAAGATCGCGGGCAGCGGTCCCCGTTTGGTTTTGGGTCGATAAACTCGCGCTGTAAGATCGTTGCCGAGTAACGTGAGAGAGGTGTCCTCAACGCTAATGCCCTTGGCCGCCGGGAGATTTAACTCACCGAAAGATGCCGCAACCGCACGTAGCTGGTCAACCGAGGGTCCCGCGCTGCCTTGCGTTACTCGACGCCCAGACAATTTTGCTAAAACATGCATATTCATATCGAGCGCGTTGCCATCTATTACGAGGGGTGATCCCACAATCCTCTTTAAAATGGCATGAGGAAGGATGCGAAGTGCGTCGATCATTAGCAGCTGCAGGTTCATAGGTGTGTTACCCGATGGCGAAGGCGGCACTCTAGTACAGGCTAGTACTGCACTCAACGCGTTTTGCATGTTGCTGACTTATCGTATTTACCGACTAGGGGCGTTAGGCTGGCAGGTAGTGACTGTCACAGCCAAAAGGTACGAGGGAAAGAGTGAAAATAGAAACTGACGCCGCGGCCGCAGGGTTTGAAGCTGCGAAGTTAACACGAATTGGCGAGCATCTTCGCCAGTATTATGTCGATCCGGGGAAGATAGCGGGTTGCCAAGTGCTGGTATCGCGCCATGGCATACCGGCTTACTTTGAGTCTTTTGGGCTAATGGATCGTGAGCGCGCGAAACCCGTGCAACACGACACGCTGTTTCGCATCTACTCCATGTCAAAACCTATTACGTCTGTGGCGTTAATGATGCTGTGGGAAGAGGGGCGCTTCCAGCTGACAGACCCAGTCCATCGGTTTATTCCGTCGTGGCGAGATCAGCAAATTTGGCAGGAGGGTGACGGCGATCAACTGGTGACACGACGCCCGTCAGTATGGCCAACCATGCAACATATCCTAAGCCATTGCGCAGGCTTAACTTACGGTGGTCTGCTCCCAGGGCTGGAAAGCCCTGTTGACTCACTGTATCAAAGCCAAGGTATTGCCCGAGGTGATGGTGAGACCTTGATGGAGTTTGCTGACAAGCTGGGCCGAGTGCCGCTTCTTTATGAGCCAGGCCAGAAGTGGTGTTACTCACTTGCCACTGATGTCTGTGGCGCTCTGGTCGAAATCATTTCTGGTCAGTCTTTTGAGTCCTTTCTGCAGGAGCGAATTTTTCAGCCGTTGGGGATGACCGATACTGGCTTCAGGGTGAGTGATGAGCAGCTGGATCGCTTCGCTGCCTGTTATGTGCGCTCAGCGGATAAACAGCTTCTCCTTGAGGACGACCCTGAAACCAGTCATTACCGCCATAAACGTAATTTCTTTTCCGGCGGCGGTGGCCTAGTCAGCACCACCGCGGACTACGCGGCTTTTTGTGACATGTTACGCCAAGGTGGGCAGTTTAACGGTTACCAATTGTTGGGTCGGCGAACGCTCGAGCTTATGACCGCCAATCACTTAAAAGGCGGTCAATCGCTCGCTCAGATGGCGCTAGGTGCCTTCTCTGAGACTACCAATCAAGGTGTTGGCTTTGGACTGGGCTTCGCCTCGACGCTGGACGAAGTGGATTCGTGCACTGTTGGTGCTGGTGACTTTTATTGGGGTGGGCGCGCCTCCACCCTTTTCTGGGTTGATCCTCGAGAAGACTTATCGGTCATTTTTATGACGCAGCTTATACCCTCCGCGAGCTTTAATTTTCGGGGACAGTTAAAGAGTATGGTTTACGGCGCCCTGAAATAAAGGCAGAGTCCCGACGCCGGTTCTATATCAATAATCCTAGAGATCGGCGGTTCATTTTTTACGTTGCGGAGATCAATCAGCATGGAAACAGCACAATCTAGCGCGTTGGCGTTGTATGTAGGTCTTAACCTTCTTCTCACCTTAGCCCTGGCAATCAATGTCGTGCGCCATCGATTTAAAGGTGAGGCGGCAGATCAAGTGGCGCTCGAGAAAGCGGTTCGTGCACACGGTAACAACACCGAGTATGTCCCTATTATTTTAATTGGACTCGGACTCATAGCCATGACGGGTGCAAGTGCGCAAACTATTAGTATTCTCGGTGGGACACTCTTTGTCGTGCGCATGTGTCATGCCTATGGTATCCAGCAAGCCAAGACGCCAAATCCCTTTGGGTTGGTAGGGAACATTGGCACATGGCTCATCATGATATGCATTGCCATAACGTTAATCATGACCGCTTTGGCGTGAGCCAGCGTCACTGTTGCTAAAAGGCTTCTCGTTGCAGGGCCATGTGTTGAGGGTCATCGGTAGTCGAAAACGTAAATAAGGGGGCCGTGTCCCCCTTTTTTATATTGCCTCGGTTTTTATATTGACGCGGTTTTTATGTCGACGCGGTCCAGAGTGGCACAGGATACGAATTGCAAAGGCCTTTTTTAGAGATGTTTAGTCAACCAAAAGCGCAGGGTGCTATCGGGTGAGCGATTGTTCAACGTGGATAGGATGCCCCCATACAGTACCCAGTCAGTATTGGTTCGCCAGCTAACACTGGGACCAATTTGATGCTGTTGACTGTTCCATGGTGAGACGTTATCGACGCTTCCCAGCTGCGAATAATATTCGATATTAAAATTGAGCCGTGGCGATGCGCGGTAACTAAGCTGACTTCGCACCTGCAACTTAACATCGTTGCTCGCCTCATCGCCAAAGGATCGCGTGTTGAGAAATGCCAATCGCCCCTGCCACGTGTCACTGAAATCATAGAGCAGACTGTAGTTTGCGCTGAACGAACTCGGCATGGATCGGCCACGCACGCGCGCGTCAAATCGCAGGCCATGGCGGAGTCTGTCGTGACTCTTACTGAGAGCCCAAAATAACTCAGCCTGTGCAAAGTCGACCTTAGTGTTACCAGCGCTGCTTTCTGAGCCCTGAATGATGCCGCGCGCCATGAAGTTATCGTTCAGACTTTGCTGATAGTGCAATCGACTACCCCACGTTCCATTGTCGGGGTCTAACCCAACTCGGTATTGAAACGAACGATGCCCCTCCTGCACGTCGGGTGGAAAAACACCTGCGGTATTACTCAGAGCCAAAGAACTGGTCAAAAGGGTTACTAGGGCTAACAAGCAAGCGGTGCACGCGCTTAGCAACGCAGTGGGATTTACAACTGGAGACATAAGGTATTAATGCGTTAGGTTCGTTAGGTTCGTTAGGTTCGTTAGGTTCGTTGGGTGAATGTGGTTTTGGGTTAACGCTGCTCGAGCGGTGAGCGTTAACGAGCGACCGATATGCTATCTAAAAATAAACGGGGTGTAATAGATGGGGCCGTTGTTATGTACGGTACTTTTCACACCGAAGCCACACCGAAGCCACACCGAAGCCACACCGAAGCCACACCAACGCGAGACCAAAACCAAACCAGACTAAACCAAACTAAAGCCACGCCGAAGCGGGCGAATGATAAGACAGGAGCTTAGATACAATGGTGATCAGGCGCTATGGTCGTTTCATAATAGACCGTTGATTTTTACGAGTGCTCGCTGTGTTTCATGCCATCCACCATCGAATTTTTACCGTCGCAGTCATAGCTGTCCTGACGGTGGGCTGCCTGCCCGCTGCAACTGACGGCGTCAGTCCATCTGCGGCAGATATCTTTGGCAACCCTGAATACCGTGCGATCTCATTCGGAGGTTATCGTGGGCTAAGTCGTGAGGAGTCGCCGACGGTTGAGCAGTTAGTCGACGATGTGCTTCTTCTTGACGCCATGGGTATTAGATTATTACGCACGTATAACACGGCGCAATTTCCACAGGCAGAGCGATTATTAGAGGCCATCAGACGGGTCAAGAGCACCCGACCTGACTTTGAGATGTTTGTCATGTTGGGTGTTTGGATAGATGCGAAGAATGCTTGGTCGCAGGCGGTTTGGGACGCGGAAAATAACGCTTGGGTGGAGGGGACGGGTCCCGACCACACTCAGGGCGATGTTGAAAATAACAGTCGTGAAGTAGAAGCCGCAATTGAGTTGGCCAATGAATACCCCGACGTCGTCAAGGCTATTTCTGTCGGTAATGAGGCCATGGTTCAGTGGGCAGTCAATTATTTTGTCTATCCCAAGACTATTTTGAAGTGGGTGAATTACCTTCAAGACGCGAAGGCGGCGGGTGAGCTGCCGGCGGGTGTCTGGATCACGAGCTCTGATAATTATGAGTCCTGGGGAGGTGGTAATCCGATCTATCACACAGCGGCTTTGACAGAACTGATGCAGGCCGTCGATTTCATCTCGGTCCACACCTACCCTTTTCACGATTCTTTTTACAATCCGTCGTTTTGGGGCGTACTCCCAGCCGAGGAATCCCTGCCCTTTGAGGCAATGACAGAAGCGACGATGCACAGGGCCATCGACTATGCCAAAAGTCAGTATCAAGCGGTTGTTGACTACATGGCGCATGTCGGTGTCAAAAAACCGATTCACATTGGTGAGACCGGTTGGGCCAGCTTAGACGAGACAGCTTATGGTGCTTCAGGCTCAAAGGCAGCTGACGAATACAAGCAGAAAGTATTTCACGATCTGCTTCGTCAATGGACCGATGAAGCGGGTATTACCTTGTTCTACTTTGAGGCTTTTGATGAGCGCTGGAAAAAAGCGGACGCTCCCGGTGACTCGGAGAACCATTTTGGTCTCATAGCACTTAACAACGAAGTTAAGTTCACACTGTGGGATGCATTCGATGCAGGTGCCTTTGAGGGGTTAACCCGAGATGGCCAACCCTTGCGGAAAAGTTTTGATGGCAACAAAAGTGCGCTGCTTTCACGGGCGATGGTGCCACCTTTCAAGAGTCAAATGGCAGTGCGTCGAATCGACACCACTCAGCCGAATAGAAGTCCCGGTCAGGCTGTTACGGAACGGAACTACCTTATCGTTCATAACCAGCTGAGGGGCGATAATGATGACAGTACCTACCCGAGTGCGCCTTTAAAACTCGTGCCGTGGGAGGGTACTACGAACATTGAGCTACTTCAGGACGGTGTCGTTCGTGTTGAGACGCGAGCCGGTGATTGGTGGGGTGCGAGTTTAGAACTAGATGCAGAGGTTGGAGAAAATCTGTCTAACTTTCGCGAGGGCCGAATGCATTTTGAGATTCGCGGCAGTAGCGATGTGAACTTCAGTCTGGGCTTTCAAACGGGCAGTTTTTTGAGAGGCGATCAGGTCAATAACTTCGCTGACTTTGGTCCCGATGCAGAGAATGAGATCGGAGATGCATGGCGGGCGGTGGAACTGGCAATTCCAAGTATCGACGGTGGTACCGATATGACCGACGTTACCAATATCGTCGCCTTTTTTAGTCAGGAAAAAGCGCCAGACCGGTCCATTTTTGTGAGAAATATCTACTTTAGTCAGTAGCGAGAGCGAGTGTTTTCCAGTGCATTCGACGCTTGCTCGCCACTGCGATGACGATAATAAGCACGTAGAGCGCGTTGACCGTATAGGGCTGCGTGAACAGGCTGGCGCTCAAGGCGACGAAAAAATACAGCATCAGAATATTGATGCCGGTTGAGTGAAGCAGACGCCAGCGGTTTATTCCGAGGTGCCTAACACTGCGATTGTCAGAGGTGACAGCCAGTGCCGCTGTGACCGCATAACCGAAGCCTGCTACAGCCAATGAAATGTCGACTGAGAATGACTCAAGATTGCTTAGGAATAATGTAAGCGCGACCAAATGGAAACCGTGGGCTGTAGCAAAGCCAAGACCGATTTGGCGTCGATAACGCATCAGACCTCGGGTTGCCTTATTAGGCCATGTACCCTTTAGAGTGCTGGCAGAAAACGCCAGTAGTAAAAATGCAAATGCGAGATGAGCAGAGTAGCGAGTCCACAAAAGCAGGAACCCCGGAGGCGAGTCACTCGTAAGTGCAACCGACGCCGCGGGAGCGATAGCCGCGGGAGCGATAGCCGCGGGAGCGATATAAGCCCCGATCAAAACCGCAAACGACAGTGCCACGCTACTGAACCATACCATGCTTGGGTTTCTCCTAGACTGATCGCACTTGCCTATCCACAGGTCTGAGACTACTGTTCTTCGGACAGATTAAACATCGGCAGGTGGATTATGAAGGCTTTGCGTTTGACTGCGATCGTGGTCATGATTTCTGGATGTTCGTCGGCACCCACTGAGCAGGAAGTCGATGTTGCTGATTTTGGTTTATCGATGACTGAAGCCGAGTGTTTAGCGGTCGCAAAGCCCTTTATTACCGCTCAAATGGGTGATCCTCAGTCTGTGATTTTTGAGAATCTGACATGTTACCGCGGTCTCGAGGGGCGGGTACCTGTGGCTCGGGTTGAAGCCACCTACGGCTACCGCTTTGCCGGCGACGTAGACTCCAAAGGCGCGATTGGCCGGTACAGCGGACTTACGCCTTTTTCTGGAATCGTGCGGGACGATGGCAGCGGTCCCCAGGTAGTCCGATACTGTATTACCAGCGGCTCCCGCGACTACAGATTTTGCATTCCGTCTATGGTTGACTAAGCGACCTAGAGATTCGCTCACGCCTTTGACCCCAGTCATTTTTTCACAATGCCAGGTGGCTGCCTTAGAGTATGTCTGCCTAGAGTGTCGCTTCGAGTGACTAAATCCTCCAGCCTTGGTCGCCTGGCGAGCCTACAACAGCGATCGTAAAACACCTGTGCTGAGGCCCGCGGCCGGTCCAATAAAAAGTAGATCTCATTATTGCAATTAAAAATGCGAATCATTATCATTTTCGGTAACAGCAATGAGATGCACCCAAATGTTTTCTGCCAAATCAGTCACTATCAGCCTGAGTCTCCTGTGCTTTTTGTCTGGCGTAGCCTTTGCTCAAGAGCAAGCTGATAGTGACCAGCAGCCGCTTGAGGAAGTTCTGGTATCGGGACAGTACCTGTATTCTGATACCGTCAACGCGCTTCGGACGCCCACCCCAATTCTAGATGTCCCCCAGAGCTTGAGCATCGTGTCAGCTGACGCGATCACCGCTAGGGGGTTTAACAGCATTGGCGAGGTAATTAACTACCTTCCCGGCGTGACCACGTCTCAGGGCGAAGGTCATCGAGATGCTGTTGTCTTCAGGGGGGTTCGATCGACTGCAGATTTTTATATCGATGGCATGCGAGACGATGTTCAGTATTTTCGACCGCTGTATAACCTAGAGCAAGTCGAAGTGCTGCGAGGCCCCAATGCCTTATTGTTTGGCCGCGGTGGCACAGGTGGGGTCTTGAATCGCGTGACCAAGAAGGCGCAGCTGGATGATGACTTCATGGCAGCGCAACTGAGCGTCGACAGTTTGGGTGAGATAGGTGGTCAGGTCGATACGAATAAGGTGTTAAGTGATTCTGTCGCATTACGCATTAACGCCATGTTGGAGCGTCTCGACAATCACAGAGATTTTTACGACGGCGACAGGCTTGGTTTTAACCCCACTTTACGCATCGACAGAGGCGATAGTCGTATCGATTTGTCTTACGAATTTGTCGATCACCAGCGGTTTATCGATCGAGGCATTCCTACAGGGTCCAATGGTCGACCCATTGAGGCATTTGAGAATATTGTTTTCGGGGACGCAGACATCAACACTACCGAGCTCAAGGCGCATCTGTGGCGATTGGGACTTCAGCACGCATTTTCCGATTCTTTGAAAGGTAATGTCTCAGCATTTCACGGTGACTTTGACAAACTTTATCAGAATTTTTATACCGCCTCTTACCATCAGGCTGAGAGCCCTGACGTTGTAACTCTGGATGGTTACGTGGATACGACACAGCGTAAAAACACCATCATCTCAGCAAATCTGATCAGCGAATCGACGCTCGGTGGACTGAACCACACGCTACTGGCTGGCGTTGAATTCATCGACACCACAAGTGACCAAGACCGCTGGAATACTTTCTGGGATACGACGCAGGATGATAGAGAGACTTTTTCGATCTCACGTAATTTAGGTGTTCTGGGTGGCTCGGGCATAAACGCGTTGGGCGACGTGGCCACGAATCGCTTCGACCAAGACATTAATGATGAGACCCGAGTATCCATTGAGGTCACATCGTTTTACCTGCAAGACGAGCTGGAACTCGCAGATCAGTTGCGTCTTGTTGCGGGGCTGCGGTATGACAGCTTTGACATTGCCGTGTTTAACGTTGTCAGCAATGAGCGTCGCGCTCGCAAGGACAGCGAGGTGTCGCCGCGCCTGGGCTTAGTTTACAAGCCCATCGAAGCCATTTCGGTTTACGCGAGTTATAGCGAGTCGTTTCTTCCCAGAAGTGGTGAGCAATTCGCGAATATTAACGGCAACAACGACAAGTTAGGGCCTAATACCTTTGGTAATCGAGAGATTGGGGTGAAGTACGACTTCGCTTCGGGATTGAGTTTTACGGCAGCGATGTTCGAAATTGAACAGCGGTCACCGCAAGTTGCAGACAATGACCCGTCTACTCTAGACGTCATCGAGTCAGACATTGAGGGCTTTGAGTTACAGCTACAAGGCCGCGTTAACGATACCTGGAGCGTGTCAGCAGGATACAGTTCGCTCGATGGGGAGCAGGTCAACCGTCAGGGTCCGACCGGTTTAACACCGCGAGAATTACCTGATTCTATGTTTTCTATTTGGAATCAGTTTTATGTCTATGATCGGCTGAGTATAGGTCTTGGGCTGACGCATCAGAGCGAAAGCTTTATCGACAACGGTAACACCGCCGTCTTGCCTAGCTATACTCGCATCGACGCGGCAGTTAGCTACGACTTATCGAACGATACGACTATTCAGCTTAATATCGAAAACGCTACGGATGAGCTTTACTTCCCCAACGCACACAGTACACATCAGGTGTCGGTAGGTGCGCCTATCAATGTCCGATTGGCAATCAATACAGCGTTCTAACTGCGATTCACAAACTCGCGGGCCGGGGTGCGGGCGCTTTTTTATGGTGTGTCCGTCACGCCGTCGGTGCGTCGAGTTTGCGAGCCTACCTCTGCGGCAATTACATTAGGTACTAGCATGGTTAACGCGTAATGGGCGATCTTCCACTCTCCATCGATGCGTCGTACTACCCCGGTGCCTCTGCAGTGGCCAAGCTTGGCGTTTAGCAAGACTTCATCGAACCAGCGGGTATCACCCGATCCTTCCCAATGACGTTCGATCACTTTGTAGGTCCACCCATGTCCATCGGCGAAGGCAGGCTCGGCGTAGCGTTTGAATTCGTCAATGGTCCAGCGCTCAGTCTTATCAGTCCCTAAAAACACCGCGTCCGGGGTGTAGCGGTCAAAGTAGGTTTCGAAATTCCCCTCGTGAGCATCCTGATGCAGTCCGCTTATAAGTCCATCAAGTGCCCCTGAATCATCGGCATGCGCCGTTGGTATTTGTAGCGCCATGCTGATCATCAAGGCTGCAATAGCGGCTGTGGTAGATGTCACAGCTCCGCGGTGTCGATAACATTGTAACTGTGTTCGGTTAGTGGTCATTCGACGTCATCTCATCGTAGTAAACATGCTTCTGTTGTTGCTGATGAAGTTGCTGGTCATCTATTTGGCTGTAAATGTGTTCGGACATCAATCCTACAATTTGATCATGAAACTCATCTGGCAGGTTGTGTCCCATGCCGTCAAGCAAGACAAATCGTGACCCCTCAATTTGCTCCGCCGTGTGCATGCCATGCGCCGGTGGCACAAGTGGATCCTCTGAGCCGTGAAGCACCAATGTGGGCGCCGATATAGTCTGCACCTCCCTCGTCCGATCGCCGGACTTAAAAATAGCCATGAGATGACGCTCCATGGACTCCGGGTGAAAACCTCGCGCACGCATTTTTGCTTCCCTTGATAACTCGGCGTCGCCACCAGCAAGGTCCCTTAGTTCATCTTCCGCCGCTCGGGATGGGGGAGGTAGGTGCGGAGCAAAGGTGGTCGACATAATGGACGTGAGCGTCTGAACTCGTTCCGGATGTTGGGCCGCGATAACCTGCGCAATCATTCCGCCCATCGAGACGCCCATCACGTGCACTTGGTCATGGCCCTCCGCGTCAAGTACCGCAACGCTGTCACTTGCCATATCGCGAAGCGTATAGGGTGCGTCAACCGAGAAGCCAAGCTCGTACTTGAGGATCTGCCACCAAATAGTGGGTGTTCCCCAGTTGGTGAATAGATCGGAGCCGCCGGTGTCTCTATTGTCTATCACCATAAGCTCAAAGCCCTGAGCTTCAATGCGTTGAATAAAGTCATCACCCCACGCGGCACCCGCGCCACCTAAGCCCATGACAAGCAACAGTTTTGGATGATCGCTTCCCCGATTAAAGACACGATATGCAATGGCCGTATCGGCCGACTGAGTGTATTTAACCGGCACGGTATCGATGTAGTCGCGCGAATAATCAGCGTATGACGCTGATGCGATAAACAACGCGACGAGAGTCACTAACATGTGTTTCATAGGTATAGCCTACAACGCTTCCGCGTCTTAATATTGTGTCATTACGCTTTTTAGATCGCGTATACGGCATCCTTGTTCGCTCTCGGCGTACACCCCATCGGTATAAAAAGAGCCACCGAAAAGCAGTTGATAAGCGATGACAATTGAGCGATTTTAACCGATCTATCGAGTTGTACGAGAGCTATACGCAGTGATCACCCCGTCGTCTTCATCTACGCATGGCCTCATTCATGCGCTTAAACTTACTCAACAAGGCTCGGCCAGTGCCGTCGAACTCACTGCCGATGGAGACGCGACTTGGCTGCACTTTGACGCAGCTGATCCAGAAACGTCACAGTGGTTGCGCTCTGAAGGCGGTTTAAACATGGTTGCGGCAGGTGCGCTGACCACCGAAGAAACGCGACCCCGGGTACTTCGCCGCGGCGATAATCTGGTTCTCACCTTGCGTGGGGTAAATCGACTCCCGGGTGCCGAAGCTGAAGACATGGTGTCACTTAGAATCTGGACTAACGGTAGCCGCTTAATTAGTGCGCGCCTGCGCCCACTGCAGTCGACCGACAGATTGGTCGATGAGCTTCTTTCAGGGGAGGGAGCCAATACGATTCCAGGACTACTGGTTGACTGGGTTGAGTATGTCGTGGATGACATGGCAGACAGCATTGCGAGTCTCGAACTCGATGTTGCAGCCGCAGAAGCGGCCATCGACGATGCTGACCCCACGTCCACTAGACAATCTATTGTTGTGCTTCGAAAGCGCGCGCTTCAATTTCGCCGCTACATGGCACCCCAACGTGAAGCATTAAGTCGGCTCAGCACCGAAACCCCCACTTGGTTAGATGAATATCATCGGGTCAGACTTCGCGATATTGCCGACCGACTCATGAGGTACATCGAGGATCTTGATCAAATTCGGGATCGCGCAATACTGGCTCAAGAAGAGTTAGCAGCGCGTTTGGCTGATGAGATGAACCACAAAACCTACGTGTTCACGATAGTGGCGGTGCTGTTCCTACCCCTGGGTTTTTTGACAGGCTTGTTGGGCGTCAACGTGGCCGGCGTGCCAGGCGTGGACGAGCCTCAGGCTTTTAACTATTTGATAGCCTCTTGTGCGGCCATGATGTTGGCTTTGCTGGCGTACTTTAAGTGGCAGCGCTGGATGTAGCCCCCATCGGTTCGGCGATGCCCTCTGTCCAAGACCGTCGAGGGATCGAAGATGGATGTGACTGGCCGCTTACGCAGACGTAAAGCCTCCATCGATAACGAGTTCTGAGCCCGTCATAAAGCTACTGTCGTCCGAGAAAAGAAAAACTGCGGCGGCTGCGATCTGGTCTGCTTCAGCTAGACCAAGAGGTACTCGCTCGATCGTGCGTGCAGCAAATTGCGCGGCTTCCTCGGGCTCCATCTCACCCATGCTTCCGACAACCATTGGCGTCGCGGTAAAGCCTGGATGAATTGAGTTAGCTCTGATCTGCGTTTTGCGATCGGCGAGATCGAGCGCGATTGCCTTGGTCATGGTCCTGACACCGCCCTTAGAGGCTGAATACGCAACCGCTCCCGGGTCCGAGACCATCCCCCAAATCGATGACACATTGACTATCGATCCACCGCCCGATAATGCTAGTAACGGTGCACAGACTTTGCAGCCCAAGAAGACGCCCAGCAAATTAATGTTTATCGTTTGCAGGAACTCCGCTGTCGTTTGAGTTTCTAGTGTGCCTCCGATAGCGATGCCTGCATTATTCATTAAGAGATGCAGCCCCTGACCTTGGCCTGCGATAAGTTCAACTGCCGAGGTCCATTCCTCTTCTTTGGCTACATCCAAGTGAAGGTAGTTCGCCCCAATCTCCTCAGCAATCTGTTGACCGAGTGTGTCCTGAATATCGGCAATCCACACCGTTGCACCTTGCGTGATCAGACGCTGCGCGGTAGCAAGACCTATCCCAGAGGCCCCGCCCGATATAAGCGCTGTTTTTCCCGTGAATGAAGCATTGGTCATCTGGTCACCATCCTTTGCTCGAATTGTGTTGGTCATGATGATGTCAGGGATCTTTGCCGTTCACAAAGGTGATTTCACTAAGGTGATTTAGAGACCTACCAGTCGTGAGCTTGCTCTTTTCTTGCTGGGCGAGTCATTTTGGCGACAATCCTTCTTTGCAGGCCATGTAGTATGGTACGAGGTCAGTGACAGGTTTAAATGGGACCTGAGTCAATCCATTACATTGCGACGGCGAGCGTTTGATATGAGTTTTGAAAAACTAGAGGCTTGGTCCATTGCATTCGCGGATGCCGTATGGGGCTTACCGATGGTCGCGCTTCTGCTGGGGGGTGGGACGTTCTTTTTGATCATATCGAGGGCACTGCCTTACCGCTACTTAGGCCATGCATTTGCGGTCATGGCGGGTCGCTTCGATACGCCCGATGAGCAGGGTGAGCTATCGCACTTCCAGGCGCTGGCTGCGGCCCTGTCGAATACGATGGGGCTCGGCAACATTGCGGGTGTTGCCTTGGCGATTGTGGCGGGAGGGCCAGGGGCGATCTTTTGGATGTGGATGTCGGCTGTTCTCGGCATCGCGACGAAGTTTTTTACCTGCTCACTCGGCGTCATGTACCGTGGTCTCGACAGTGCCGGAAACCTTCAAGGCGGCCCCATGTACGTCATTAGAGAAGCGTTACCGCGAACGTTTTACCCCCTAGCGGTCCTATTTTCCCTCGCCGGTCTGATCGGCACGCTCCCCATGTTCCAAGCGAATCAATTGACGGCGCTAATTGGTCAAACAGTGTTTGCTGGCGCCCCCCCGGTGTGGGCAGGTTTGGCCACGGGTTTGGTCTTGGCTGTTTTGGTGGCTACCGTTATTTTTGGGGGACTTCCCAGAGTGGCGATGGTAGCGGTTCGGTCCTTGCCCACCATGGTCGTGGTTTATACAACGATGACGCTGTATGTCGTCATTACGCACATCACTGAAGTGCCAGCGCTGCTCTGGCTTATCGTGTCCGAAGCCTTTAACCCCACGGCTGTCGGTGGTGGTTTTGTTGGCATCATGCTCATCGGAGTCAGTCGTGGTGTCTTTTCAAATGAAGCGGGCGTGGGTACCGAGGTCATGGCCCATGGCGCGGCTAAAACGAATGAGCCCATTCGCGAGGGTGTTGTCGCGACCTTGGGTCCTATTTTTGACACTTTACTGGTCTGTACGTGTACGGCTTTGGTCATCTTATTGGCGGGCGAGTGGCAAAATCCGGGAAATCTTTCTGGCATTACGCTGACCGCTAATGCAGTTCAAAATGAGATGGGCACGATCGGTTTGGTGGCACTGGGTTTCGTTGCACTGGTGCTGAGTACGACGACCATGTTTACCGGATGGTATTTTGGTGCCAAGTGTTTTGGCTTTCTTGCCGGGGCTGAGTGGCAACCCTATTTTCGCTGGTTTTTTATCGCCGCAGTGGTTTTTGGAGCCAGCGTCAGTGTCGATGTTGTCTTCAATTTGATCTCGGGAAGCTATGGTCTCATGGCACTGCCAACGATGGTCAGCACAATCATTTTGGCGCCCAAGGTCATGGCCGCAGCGCGAGACTACTTTGCTCGGCTTGAGCCCTAATTTGATAGCATAGGGAAAATGTTTCTCAATCAATATGAATATGAAATTGTCTGATGTCTGACGATATCAACCTCGAGGGTGTCATTGTGAAGCCCAAGAGGGGTTTGCAGGCACTCGTTAGGTGGCTCGGTTACGGGCTTTGTGTTGTTGGCTTCCTCTGGGTATTAGTTGTCTCTGTCGCCAGCAGCGACAACGTACTTGAGGCGGTATGGCGCAGTGGCAGTATCGAACTCCTGCTTTGTTGGATGTCTGGTGCTCTCCTCCTTATGCTATCTGCGGCGTTGACGCTGCTTAGCGAGATTCGGGACGCGAATCACACCATTGTTGATTGAATTCTTGTTGCTACTGCACAGTCCGAGCCTGTCTAGACAGGCGCTTGCACATGATCAGCCACACTGTGAGTTGGTTGATACACAGTAGGGAGTTCCATGTTAAGAATCGTTTTAGTGGTTTCTTTTGTTATCGGAAGTGCTGTCATGTGGCTGCTCCATGGTGCGGCCAAGATTGGCGTTGGATACGCTGCAAAGCAGGTGTGCTCCGGGGTATTTATCAGTCATCTCCCAGTTGAATTCACCCTTGATAAAGACGTTTTACCCCGCTTGGCCACGGTGCTGGGTATGGATCGATTCGTCGATGTAGAGACCGGTGAGAGCTTTGTGACGGCGAACCTACTGACGGCCTCAGCGACGGCTAGTTACCGAGATCGATACGGCTGTACGCTCCATAGTAATGAGCCGGCTCTGCCAGCAGATACTGCGCGTCAGCGCGCTGAGCAGAGCTCGGATGTCTCGCCAGTGCGGTCGACTAATTCGGCGATAGAGACGGCTATTGATGCGCTGTTTGAAGAACCCTATGAAGGTGGCCGTAATACGCTTGCTGTGTTGATCATGCACAGGGGCGAGATTGTCGCTGAGCGATATGCAGCACCCGTGGGTCCCAGTACACGCTTGCAAGGATGGTCCATGAACAAAAGTCTTATGGCTTCCTTTGTGGGTGTGCAAGTGGGGCGCGGTGTTATGTCCCTGTCGAGCGGAGTTAAAGACCAATTAGCTGCGCTGGATTCGCCAGAGTCCGCCGTATCTCAGCTCGACGACGAGTTAACGCTACGGCATTTATTATCGATGGCCAGCGGGCTCGACTTCGACGAGCGCTATTTCCCAGGGGACGACGTTACAGAGATGCTTTATGGTCATGGTCCCATGTGGCAGGTGCCGCTCATGAATGGGCATCGTATCGACCCAGGCACAGAATTTGTTTACTCGAGCGGTGACACCAACGTTGTCTCGTATTTATGGCAATCATCCTTAGCAGGTGAGCCCTATGTTGATTGGATAGACCGTGAAGTTAACGACCGATTGAATCTGGGTGCACCAGTGCTTGAGCCTGATGTGAGCGGCATCCAAGTGGGATCGAGCTTCGCCTATCTTACCGCTCGCGACTGGAGCCTTTATGGGCAGTGGTGGCTCGATGCTTGGCACGGGCGCGACGAATTATTGTCACGGGAGTGGCAACGTCTGGCGGTCACACCCAGTGATACCGCCGACTTCTACGGCCTGAGCTTTTGGTTAAATACGCGCCGCTACGATTTTCCTGATCTGCCAGTCAATACCTTCCACGCTGGCGGTAACTCTGGCCAATTTGTAGTTGTGGTCCCGGAGGCTGAGCTTGTCATGGTAAGGCTGGGATTGACGCTAGATGAGTCTGCCGTGGGCCTCGCTGCACCATTCACTCAAATCTATGAGGCATTGGAGTCGCTACCTGAGCCTAGCGATTGACGTCCACTAACAGTCGGCCTGTTATCTTCCCAGCGAGCACGTCTGGTGCCATGGTAGTCACGTCAGACAGTCCAATCTCGGTGACCATGGTCTCTAGCAGATTCAGATCCATATCGCGGGCTAGTCTTGCCCAAGCGGATAGCCTTGAGGCATGCGGCGCCATAACGCTGTCCACGCCGTGCAGGATAACGCCGCGCAGGATGAAGGGCATCACGGTAGCGGGAAGTGCGGCGCTCTCAGCCAGACCACAGGCGGTGACCACGCCACCGTAGCGAGTCTGCGCGCATGCATTAGCTAAACTGTTCCCGCCGACAGCATCGACTACGCCCGCCCAACGCTCGGCCTGCAAGGGCTTGCCTGCCTCCGAAAGTGTGTGTCGATCGATAATTGATGAGGCTCCAAGGTGCGTTAAGTAAGCTGCGGCGCCCGGTTTTCCGGTTGACGCACCGACCGAGAACTCGCGCGCTGACAAAAGGGCGACCGCGACACTACCGACACCTCCACTGGCGCCGGTCACTAGGATCTCGCCCTGCGTCGGCGTGACACCCTGCGCCTCCAGTGCATCTACACACAGCGCTGCAGTGTAGCCTGCCGTGCCAATGCACATGGCATGACGGGTCGTCATGTTTTGTGGCAGCTTAACTAAAAAGCTACTGGGCACACGGGCATATTGTGCTAAGCCACCCGAGTGCGCCTCGCCCATCCCCCAGCCATTCACGATGACTTTGTCACCGACTTGCCAAGCGGGATCGTCACTGTCTTCGATGGTGCCTGCAAGGTCGATACCGGGCACCAGGGGATGCTGCCTAATAATCGGCGCGGCGCCTGTGATTGCTAACGCATCTTTATAGTTGATGGTGCTGTAGTCGATCTTTATCAACACACCTGTCTCGGCCAGGCTAGCATGATCAATTTGAGTAACGTCGACGCTCTGCTGTCCGTCTTCTTTGGTGGCGAGTAATGCATTGAACATGTGGCTTACCTCGTATGGGTGGCTGCGCGTTTATCGTGGTGATCTTACGCAACAGTGGACTCGACAAGATCAATAAGATCACTGTGAATGACAATATCATGCCGGGATGACGGTCTTTTATGAGTTTTTATGAGAACTCGTTGCTGTTCGTAGGTCATGACACGTGTTGGCAAAGACCGAGACCCATGTCATCTCTTTGAGTGGGCCACCACGTCGTCAAATCCCTGTCTGTTGAGCACCTGTAGATCAGTTATGGCTGCAGTCGAAATCGTTCGATGTAGACATGGCATATCAGTCATTTACTATGACGTTTTTAAGAGAGCCTGTTTATAACGTAAAAAAATAGAGGGCATTATGGCGGAGATTCAACACTTAGAGGCGACCGCAACGACCGGCGATATCACTGATGTGCTCGTCAGAGATGGCGCGGTCATTCTCGATAATGTCATGGGTTCTGATGAGCTGGACCGGCTGAAAGCAGAGCTGTCCCCTTATTTAGCACAATCGGTTTATGGTCAAGATGAGTTCACGGGTTTTAAAACGCAGCGCATAGGAGCACTTATCGCGCGGTCTGAGGCTTGTGGTGATGTCGCACTGCATCCCCTGATGCTTGCGTCGGCACGGCAGTATCTCAAGGACTTTTGCGATGATATTCAGTTGCACTTCACATCGGCAGTTGCCATAGCTCCCGGCGAAAGCGCGCAAATCCTGCACCGCGATCGCGGCATTTGGGGTGGTTATTTACCGCGTAAGGTTGAGCCGCTGTTCAGCACGATATGGGCCCTAACCCCGTTCACAAGAGACAACGGAGCGACGCAGGTGGTACCAGGCTCGCACCATTGGGAAAAGGACAGATACCCGGAGCCGCACGAAATAGCCTATGCCGAAATGAACGCGGGTTCGGTGCTGTGTTACACGGGCACGGTATTGCATGGTGGTGGTGCCAACGTTACCGCTGATGAGGTGCGAACGGGCGTGTTCATGCATTACGCACTCGGCTGGCTTCGTCAGGAGGAGAACCAGTACCTGTCATGTCCACCCCATCATGCGAGCAAGTTGAGTCCCGAGCTTCGCGCACTCATCGGTTACGCCAAAGGCGGTTATGTACTGGGTTTTTATTCCAATCCGGATGATGATTCGATGAAGTACGAGTCAGTGAGTCCGGAACACCTTTTTAGTGAGCGCATCGAGCGGTTTGGCGCTATTGAGGGCGCTGAGCATGTTGTTTCCTCATCCATGAAGTGATGCTGCGAGATGCAGATGGTAGGCATAAAACTGACAAAGGAGCGCGCTCGTGATTAAAGTGGTGACGTTATTATTTAAACGACCTGACCTGTCACTTGAGGCTTTTCGCGACTATTACGAGTCACACCACCGATTGCTGGGTGAGAAGTACCTCAGTCCTCATGCACTCAAGTATGTCCGTCGCTACCCGATTCTCGCGGGTGATGGCGCCGATACGCCCGGCTTTGATGTCATGATGGAGGTGTGGTTTGACAACTACTACGCGATGGAAGCCGCTATGGCGGATATGAGCAGTGAGCCCGCCCAACAAGAGCTGGCCGCGGATGAAGAACGACTGTTTGATCGGGACCGTACGCAAAGCTTTATTGTGGATGAGTGTGAATCCGACCTCGATGCTGATGAGGCCTAAACCCTGAGTCCTGACGCGCGCTCATCAATCCTGCTTCGATAGAATCTCAGCGACGGCCAACGCTGTAACGTTGTACATGGCACGCGGTGTAGCCGAGTTCACCATGATGTGAGCTGGTCGCTTAAGTCCTGACATATACGGCCCAATTAACAGTCCATTTGCCTTTTGCCGCAGCAGTCCCAAGGCAATATTTGCCGCATCAAGACCCGGGAAGACCAAGAGATTGGCCTTGCCTTGCAGTTGACTGTCAGCAAAGATTGTTTGTCGATAGGTGGCATCAAGAGCGGTCAAAGAATGCATTTCACCGTCTATCTCCACATCGGGAAGTCGGGCACGGAGAATCTCACTGGCCTGTCGCATCTTTCTGGCGGAGGGTGCGTCTGATGAACCAAAGTTTGAATGTGACAGTAGTGCGACGCGCGGTGTGATGCCGAACTGCCTCACTTGCTCAATGCCCAGCAGCGTTTTTGAGACAATCTGGTCGACTGTCGGATCAAGGTCGATAAAGCAATCCGTCAAGAAGAGTGGGCCGTCGTCGAACAAGAGTGTTGTGAGCGTCGAGGCACGTACGTCCTTGCCTTGAATGCCAATGACCGAACGCAAGGTTTGGAAGTGATCAGTGAAACTACCTACCTTGCCGCAAATCATACCGTCGGCATCGCCATTGCGAAGTGCCATCGCAGCAATGACCGTGCTGTCTGTCCTCAGAAGAACGCCACTGCGCTCAACCGATACACCACTGCGACCGGCGATTTGGTGGTAGTCATGCGAATACGTATCGTACTTGTCATAACTTCTGGGGTTGATGACATCGACATCTTCGCCAAGCCTTATCCGCAGGCCGAGGTCGTCAATGACCGCGTTAATGGCGTCGGGGCGACCGACCAGAATTGGACGTGCAATTGACTCGTCGACGACAGTTTGGACGGCGCGAAGCACGGTCTCATTTTCCGCATCGGAGTAAATGATGTTGAGTCCGCTATTCATCGCGGCATTAACGACGGGCTGCATGAACATGCCTGAGCGCGTGACATGTTTACTTAGTGTTCGCCGGTACTCTTCGAGATCCTCAATGGGGCGTGTCGCGACACCGGTCTTCATCGCGGCTTCCACGACTGCCACCGGGACGCGCTCAAATAGTCGGGGATCGAATGGCTTAGGAATGATGTAGTCCGGGCCAAATTTGAGTGACTGGCCATCATAGGCCAGTGCTACTTCTTCCGATGCTTCTTGCTGTGCGAGGTCAACTAAGCCATAGGCACAGGCGATTTTCATTTCGTCATTAATCGTGGTTGCACCGCAATCCAGTGCACCGCGAAAGAGGAACGGAAAGCACAGAACATTGTTCACTTGATTGGGGAAGTCAGAGCGCCCGGTGCCAATGATCGCATCGGGGCGCACCTCGCGAGTGAGGTCGGGGTGAATTTCAGGGTTTGGATTTGCCATGGCCAACACCAGAGGGGTAGGCGCCATCTGCTTGACCATATCTTGCGTCACGCAGTCGCCGGTAGACAGGCCAAAGAAGATATCGGCGCCTTCCATTGCCTCGGCTAATGTTCGCTTATCGGTCTTGCGCGCGTAGCGCGCTTTAAACTCGTTCATGCCTTCTTCACGACCTTCATAGATAAGGCCTTTGCTGTCACACATGAAGACGTTGTCGCGTTTAAGTCCCAGGCTTACGATCAGGTCTGCACAGGACATGCTGGCTGACCCTGCGCCAGAGATCACGAGTTTGACCTCTTCCATTTTCTTACCAGTGAGCTTCAGCCAAGAAATGACTGCCGCTGTCGATACGACGGCTGTGCCGTGTTGATCATCGTGAAAAACCGGAATATTCATTCGCTCACGCAGTTGGCGTTCCACGTAAAAACACTCAGGCGCCTTGATATCCTCGAGAACGATACCGCCGAAGGTTGGTTCGAGCGAGGCAATGATATTGACTAGCTTTTCAGGATCGCGCTCCTCGATCTCTAGATCGAAGGTGTCGATGTCTGAGAACTTTTTCATCAGAACCGCTTTGCCTTCCATGACAGGTTTGGATGCCAGCGCACCAATGGCGCCTAGCCCCAGAACAGCGGTTCCATTACTGATGACTGCAACGAGGTTTCCGCGAGCGGTTACTTTTGATGCGTTGAGAGGGTCTTCAACAATGTATTCGCAGGCGTGCGCAACGCCGGGCGAATAAGCCATCGATAGGTCAGCCTGTGTCTCAAGAGGTGTGGTCGCTCTGACTTCCAGCTTCCC
>CAJYAI010000032.1 GCA_913064725.1 uncultured Alteromonadaceae bacterium
ATCGTTTGACGCGATTGAGTGAGCTCGATTACGCGGGATCTCTCACCGTTCCCAAGATCGCAGTGATGGCCAGCGTCAATTAAAGCAAGACGCAGCGGAATGTGCAGTGGCGGCTTGTCATCCTGACCCGGCGTGGGTGGATTGGCCTGCAAGAAGGTCAGTTCAAGTTTACCTGTCGCCTTGTCAAATGCTTTTTCAACCGTCACGACCGGCGTTCCCGCTTGTTCGTACCAGCGCCTGAACTGCGTAAGGTCTTTACCTGACGCCTCCTGCATCGCATCGACGAAGTCGTCACAGGTCACTGCCATGCCGTCAAAACGATTGAAATACAGCTCGGCGCCCGCATAGAACGCATCGTCCCCGAGCAATGTATTCAGCATTCGAACGACTTCAGCGCCTTTTTCGTAAACGGTCATCGTATAAAAGTTAGAAATTTCGATGAAAGAGTCGGGTCTAACGGGGTGCGCCATCGGGCCCGAATCCTCGGCGAACTGATGCGTTCTAAGGAACGCAACGTCTTCGATGCGCTTGACCCCCCTAGAATTCATATCTGCCGAGAACTCAGCATCTCTAAACACTGTAAATCCTTCCTTTAAACTCAGCTGAAACCAGTCTCTACAGGTGACACGGTTACCAGAGTAGTTGTGGAAATACTCGTGAGCCACAACGGATTCAACTCGCTGATAACCCATGTCTGTCGTGATATCCGGGTGTGCCAAAACACAGGAAGTGTTAAAAATATTTAGGCTCTTATTCTCCATCGCGCCCATATTGAAATCATCTACCGCAACGATATTGAAAAGGTCTAAGTCGTACTCCAAGTTATACCGCTGCTCGTCCCATCGCATAGAGGCCTTTAGTGACGCCATAGCGTGGTCGCAATACTCCGTGTCCTTTGCCTCAACCCAAATACGCAGATCGACATGCTTACCCGATCGCGTCGTAAAGCTGTCCGAGACAAGCTCTAGGTCACCGGCAACAAGCGCGAATAAATAACTCGGCTTTGGATGAGGGTCGTGCCACACAACTTGATGACGACCGTCATCCAGATCAGCTCTTGATACTTCGTTACCGTTGCTCAACAGCACGGGACAGGTCGCCTTATCGGCAACCAAACGGACCGTGTAGATTGACAAGACATCGGGCCGATCAAGACCGAAGGTGATTTTCCGATACCCCTCAGCCTCACACTGCGTGCAATACATGGTTCTAGAGCGATAGAGGCCTTCTAAAGATGTGTTCTGCTCTGGCTGAATCGTGACCACTGCACCAAAAACAAATGAATTTGGAACTTCTTTTACCGTGAGTTTGCCACTGCTGTAAGCATAGGCTTCGCTGTCGAGATCGTTACCGTCAATCGTTATGGCCTCAAGTTCGAGCTGCTCACCATCCAGTACTAACGGCCGATTGTGCTGACCCCGCCTGTCAATGCGCAAACTGCTGGTTACACGCGTCTTGCCATCTGATATCTCGAATGCCAAATCCACATGTGAAATGTGAAAATCTGGCTCTTGATAATCTTGTCGGTGAATCGTCTTCGGTGCAGCATCTCGCATCATCATTGTGTCTCTAGCTCCACGTGATAACCACCAAACTTTCTGATGTTTAGCACGCCAGTATCAAGTAATAAATATTGTCCCTTTATACCCATGAGTCGGCCTTCAACACGCGCCTGCTTATCGAAATTATGCGCACTCACTTTGCTAGGAAATTCGGTAACAGGGTAGGCAATCGCGACCGTTGGCTGTGCCTCCAGAATTTGTAGCGACTGGAGGCCAAAGCGATCCTGCAACGCCTCTACATCAGCCTCACAAAGTTCCATTAGTTCTTGTCGCTTTTCTTCCAAAGAGACATCAGGCCCGTTGCCCTTGAGCATGGTCTGCCACGCTGTCTTATCTTTGACATGCTTTGCAAGTGCGGTTTCGAGTAGGCCTGATAGTTGGCGATGTTGAACCCGAGCTATGGGTTGAGCCTGCGTTGCGCCCTGATCCATCCAGCGGGTCGGCACTTGAGAATGACGGGTTATGCCCACTTTTACACCCGATGTATTCGCAAGATACACAATGTGGTCTACAAAACAATTGGACTCGGCCCAATCTGGTTCACGGCAGGTACCTGCGTCAAAATGGCATTTTTCCGGACTCACGATGCAACTATCACAGGCGGCCAAGCGTCTGAAGCACGGGTAGCAGAACCCTTGGCTGAAACTTTTATTCGTCTTGCGATCACAGTGGATACAGTTGATCTGCCCGCTAAACTCCAGTGATAGCACTTTTCCGAGTAACGGATTCAGGTGAACTCTGTGCTCGCCAATCGGCAA
The DNA here is from genome assembly GCA_913064725.1 of uncultured Alteromonadaceae bacterium. GTDB lineage: Bacteria > Pseudomonadota > Gammaproteobacteria > Pseudomonadales > Halieaceae > Luminiphilus. The sequence goes on from CAJYAI010000032.1 coordinate 2,321, forward strand.
ATGGTACTGAACCTCACTATTTAGCTCGGTTACCATTTTTCGCAAATTCCCAGTCACTGTCATGGCCTTTTATGTCCTCTCACGTCCACTTCAGCGGAAGTGGATCATCGCAGCTACTTCCGGCCTTTGATCCTTTGTCAATGTAGCCAATACGTTGGTCCTCAGGCAGGTGTAACTGACCCCATAGAATGACCGCATCCATGGTTTGCGTTCGCTGCTGCTCTGTCAGCTCGCGACCGTCGGGCCACTTCCCGAGTGCCAGGGCGTCGACCATCCGTTGGTATAGCTCAACAGGCATCGCCTTTATCGCTTCTTCGTAGTTTTTCGACACGGAACTAGCCTCGAACAGAAAATAATCGGGCGATAATGATACCCGTTGCTATGCCCACCAATAAGCCGCCCAGATGAGCTCCATTGGCAATTGAACCTAAACCAACCCATTTTAATATGCCGGTAAATCCAACCACCAACCAAATCCACATAAAAGTGAAAATAGCCGGTGTGGCTATCGGCACGAAACCGGGCCGCCATCGCCAAAGCACCCACAGGCATCCCATTAAAGCGTAAACAACGCCCGACAACCCACCGAATATGGATGGACCACTCCACCAGCTTTGCAGGAGGTTGCCCCCGACCGCACCTGCGATAAAGAGGTTTAACATGAAGACCGAACCCAGCCGGAGTTCCAATCGACTGCCAAACTCCCAGATCCAAAGTCCGTTGAAAAGGATATGCATCAAGCCGAAGTGAATCAGCGCCGGCGAAACGTAGCGCCAATACTCCGCACCCGGGCTCACTAATTCGAAGCGACGACCATTGAACTCAACCTTGTTAAATGCCAACCAATCCAAGACAGCGGCGTCGCCCAGCAATCCCATTAATCCAAAAACCATGACCGAAACAACAAGTATGGCGATAGTGACCGGCGCCTGCCGCCATTGAACGGTGATATCAGGTCGTGAGGGCATCAGACCATCTAAGCTTATCTCGACAACTGGCATAGAAACTGTACCCCGGGGGGTGCAGTAAACGTAGCGCCCGCTCCTTTTTACGCACGACAACCGAGTCACCGGGACTCAAGGTCAACGACACCTGACCATCGCAGGTAACGAGCGGATTGTTTTTATTACGCGCAAGCGTATCGATACGAATCTGGCTGTCACCGTGGACCACCATAGGGCGGCTGTTGAGCGAATGGGGGAACATGGGCACCAGCGCTACGGCATCGAGCTTTGGGTTCATAATTGGGCCACCTGCGGACATGGAGTAAGCTGTAGACCCTGTTGGCGTAGCGATGATCAGTCCGTCTGCGTTCATTCGGTATACAAATTCGTCGTCCACATGAAGCTGAAATTCGATCATTTGCGCTGACGTACCGGAATTCACCACAACGTCGTTAAGCGCCTCCGCTTGGCCTATCTGACTGCCTCCACTGAAGACCTCAACATCCAAAAGAAACCGTTTATCAGTGGCATATTTCCCGTCTAAGACGTTTGAGACGTGTGCGACCAACTCATCATCTGGACTCACATCAGTCAGAAAGCCCAGTCTGCCTCTATTAACACCGATTACCGGACAATCGTGTTTGACGAGGGTGCGGGCGGCACTCAGCAAACTGCCGTCGCCACCGATGACCACCGCTAGATCAACATTGGCACCGATGGCGTCTCGAGGCTGCATGGCACGCGTTTCAAAATGTACCAGCGTGGCAAGCCGATCCTCCAAGACAACATCGATGCCACGGCCATCTAATAGGTCGAGAAGCTCAGATACGACATTAGCAACACCCGGATGCTCACGACGACCTAGAAGCCCTACTCGCTTGAACTCACTCACTATCCGACATCTCTCTCAACCAGAAGAAAACGTACGACTAAACCTGTATCAGTAAACGGCGCATTGAGTGCGCTACCTCATGATACGCTAAAAGTCGCGTTCCGATCTGCTCCGATCGCGCACTCAGCGCTTCCCAGAGTGTCGCCTCCGACAATATGCGGCGTAAATTCAAAACCATGTGCGCTGGACTATCGGCAACAGACACAGCATCCATAAGATTAAGACCAGCCCGCGTTACTGCTTCTCGTGTTGTAGCAAGCGGAACAGCTCGAACCATCGCGTTTACCAGCTTCGCTTCGACATGAAGCTCATGCAATAACGGCTCCACCATGACTCTGATACCGAGCTCGGTAACCTTTCGATCATTATTATCGCGGTGCAGTATTACGTCGCTTTGCGCGACTATGAACGATGCCACTTCCTCACTGACACCGCCACCGATGACGTGAAACTCAAGTCCCGGCACAGCTTCTCGAATAGCGCCCCACACATTTTCCAAAAACCACCTCAGACTCGCGGTATTTTGGTCATCCCCCAAGTATCCTGAGTACCCTATTCGCATGCGTGTCGATGAAAATCCGGAGACGATTGCGCTGGGCCTTGCAGCGCTAGGCCTCGTCGCTTCGTCGACCAGTTTGCCCAACGGCAAGCCTAGTTCTAGTAGAGATGAAGCTGTATCAGTTGTCGAAAAGACGCGATCGCAGCGCAGCATTGCCTCTCGCTCATAGGGCCTAAGACGCGCCACTCTGCGTCCCCCGAGCATCCCTTGCGACACGTCGCGAGAGTCGGAGGCAACTTTGTGAGCGAAAAATACAGTCTTACCCTGAACACCCAGTGGCAGGTACGGTATGGCTAGCAAATTATCGATGACCACTGATTCAAAATCAGCAGCGCGACGCTGAATAGCTGACTTCAACCGGCCACTCACCAAGGGAGTAACATTCCAACATTTATAAAGCGACTTGAGGGGTTCCTCGATGGCCGAGTCAGTTGGCTCATGGTCGAAACCGCCAGTAACGCGGGTAATACTTAGATGGGCTCGCAGGGCATTTAATTCGTCCGTGCTAACGGCACCTACTACTGCGAGCGATACATCGAAATCCCGCTTCAAAATACTGATAACGGCCTGCGTAGCTTCAGCGATAAACGTCGCGCTTTGGTGCTCTTGAACGGCGGTAATGTAAAGGAGCTTGCGTTTTACCACCGCTGTCACCTAGGTTGCTTGCAACCCCACGTTATTAAACTCGAGAACACGCTCGGCCCGGTAACTCGATCTGACAAATACTCCGGAAACCACCTCTTTAAAGCCCTTTTCCAAACCAATATCTCGATAACGCGCAAATTCTTCCGGTGTCACAAACCGCTCAACAGGCAAATGGTTCGATGTTGGCTGCAGGTATTGGCCAAGGGTTAAAACATCGACGTCTACTTTACGTAGATCGTCCATGCACTCCAAGAGCTCATCATCGGTCTCACCGAGACCCAGCATCAAGGATGTTTTAGTGATTACTTCCGAGTTTTGTGACGCGTATCTCAGTACGTTCAGCGTCTGCTCATAACCCGCCCTCGGATCCCTCACTGGGTGAGTGAGGCGCCGAACCGTCTCAATATTCTGTGCGAATACGTCAAGGCCCGAGTCCAACAACACATCAATGGCAGACTCCAGACCCAAAAAGTCGGGAGTCAAAGCCTCTACACCCGTATTGGGGTTCAGCTGCTTTACTGCACGGACTGTCTCGGCATAGTGACCCGCGCCCCCATCATCTAGGTCATCTCGGTTAACGGAGGTGAGCACCACATACGACAGCCCCATCAGCTGAACGGCTTTGGCCGTATTTAGCGGTTCCTCGGCGTCCAACCAACCCTTTGGATTTCCAGTATTAACTGAACAAAATCGGCAAGCTCGCGTGCATACATCTCCCATGAGCATGATTGTCGCAGTCCCTGCACTCCAACACTCACTGATATTGGGACACTTCGCTTCCTCACAGACGGTTGCTAACCGGTGTTGCTTCACGATGTCCTTCACCGATTCATATTTAGGGGAATGGCGAACTCTCATTCGAAGAAAATCAGGTTTTTTCGCACGCGGCTGTGTCGCTTTTGCTGACTTGATACCGTCTTTAATCGCGTGCACACCCGAGGCTGTGACGAATTTTTCACCACTGCCTACATTGACAGTAGGGATAATATTAGCGTCTGTTTTTTCAACCATGTTGGGCGCTCCTCCCCACTTAATCACAGCCCCAATGATCATTGAGCCCGCTCGGCATATATTACACCAACCGCGCGCCATAGGGCCGCCAAAAAAATATGAAAAGCGCGAGTAAACGCTGGGGCAGACCCTGCTAAAAGCCTCCACTGAAAAGCGCTGGCGTAGAGGGGAGCACACGTCGTATAACCCTTTCAGTTACCGCTGGTACCGTATGACTATACAAGGCATATCATAGCGAGAGGTCATCCATGAAATTCACCGGGCATTTTATTAGGCATTTCACTGGGCATTTCACTGGGCATTTCACTGGGCATTTCACTGGGCATTTCACTGGGCATAGAACAGAGCAAGTGGCGACTTACCGTGACTAAGAACTCAATAAGACGAAAAGCCTGTTCGAGTTGCCAGTCGCTATCAGACGTCTTGTACCGGTGTCGTGGCGCTCCAGCGAACACCTGGGAATTCAGATGCGAACCCTGCCTTGTCAAAATGAAGGAAACCGCCGGCACACTCTACCAATATGGAGGGACGTGGAAAGCCGCTAAGCGACGACCGTAAGAGCTGCCGACAGAGTACCACCATGTGACCAGAGTGCCTTCATGTGACCAGAGCACCTTCAGTTGACCAGAGTACCTTCATGTGACCAGAGTGGCTTCATGTGACCAGAGTACCTTCATGCGACTAGATTTCCTTTCCAAGGGCACTTGCTGATAGGGTGATGCTGTTGTTTCTGGGTGTTTGGCTATACAAGCTAGGTGCGACAGAGAGCAACTAAAATAAAGTTACAATAAGGATAATAAATATGAACATGAGTAAACTGTTGACAGCCTTGGGTGTTGTCGTTGCCGTTGCCGCCGTCTTCGTCGATCAAGTTGCTGCCTACTCAGCCCTGATTCTTGTGGTTTTGGGACTGGTGAGTGGGTTTATGAACCCAATGGCCGATGCGGCCAGTCGGATGGCGTACACGGTGGCTGCAGTGGCCATGCCTACACTCGCCAACTCACTCGATGCTATACCTGCGGTGGGTGCACCCATCAATGCGATCATTGACAACATCGCTATCATGATTGCCGGCATGGTCGTTGCTAACTTCTTACTGGCAGTCAAAGACGCAGTCATGCCTTCAGGCGACTAACTGCTTTTTTTACAGGCCCGGAGCGTCGCTCCGGGCTTTCACAGTACTCACAAGCCCTCGAGCAACCACACGCCGATCAAAGCCGTCGCAATACCTTTGAAATAAGCAAACCAAAGGCCTGCATAAGGCGACATGCCCAATTGATCAAGCCACCATTGTGTTTGCCGGCGGTGCCAACTAAAAAAACCCATTTTCAACTCCCAGGAAGTCAGCTGACTGACTCGGCTCTTTATTTATTTGACCAAGCGGGCGTGGCCGCTGGCCGCACGGATCTGTCTTCGTCAACATTGAGCATGTTTGTGGTTCAATTCCAACTCCACCCAGTCTTTAAGGCGTCGCGACTCGCACGGCACCCACCTCCTGAGCGTAAGCGCGACTTCCCCTGACGTAGGCGATTCCACCTACGACACTGAAGCTCACCCCTATGGCCAGCGCGTAGCGAACAGATTCAGTGCCATATCCGATCAATGCATCGCTTAAAAGACCCACCAGCAAGGGGCCTAAGCCCATTCCCAGTAAGTTAATCGCAAGCAACATAAGCGCAGAGGCCTGTGTTCGCCAGTACTGCGGCACTAGATTTTGTACGGCAGCATAGCTCGGTGCGATCCAAAAACTGGCAAAAATCGCAGACAGCCCCATGAATATGAGCGCGAATGGAATATCAATGGCGCCACCTACCACCAACCGGTGATCGACTGGCCAAAGTAGGAAGGCAAGCTGGGTTGGCAAAGCGATGAAAATGCCAATGGCCGGTACCCATAGCTGCCAACGGGCATCGCGTCGGGCGAGTGCATCTACCAAAAGACCGCTGAAAATAGTTCCGAAACCACCACCGAACACCCCTATTAGCCCCAAGTACAAACCTGCATCCACCAAACTCATACCATGCACTCTCACCAAAAAACTGGGAGACCACACGCCGAGCCCGTAACCCGCTATTCCCGTAAAACCAACACCGACCATAATGTGCGTAAAGGACGGGAGCCTGACAATGCGACCGAGTGCAGAAAACAGCCCTTGATCAACCTGTGACTGTGCTTCTCTCACCTTTGGTGGTTCTTTGATAGTAAGCTGAATCAGCACGGCTAGGAGCACGCCTGGGATACCGAAGATAAGAAAAACTGAGCGCCACCCATAGGCTTCAGCAATCAAAGCACCGCCAAACAATCCAACCAAAATACCGATATTAGGGGCAGTCGCGAGAACTCCCTGCGCAAAAGCCCGTTTTTCCGGCGGAAAGTAGTCGGCTAGTAACGATTGCGAGGGTGGCGTTCCGCCGGCCTCACCGATGCCTACACCTATGCGAAGTAGCAAAAGATGCCAAAATCCGGTGGCAGTCGCGCACAAGGCGGTGATTGCACTCCACGTGGTCATAGAAATAGCTAGGACATTTCGGCGAGACCACCGATCTGCGAGACGCGCGACGGGAATGCCGAGGGTCGCGTAAAAGAGCGCGAAGGCCAGCCCCGACAAGAGTCCCATTTGAGTATCGGTTGCACCGAATTCAGTTTTGATTGGCTCGATCAAAATTGTCATGACCTGTCTATCAACAAAATTGAAAACATAGCCGAGCGTCAACAGTGCCAAGACGTAGTAGCGGTAACGATTTGAATAGAGCGAGTGCGGCGACGCTGTTTCCGGTGTATCGGCGTGTTCAGTCACAAATAGAAAGTCCTTTATTATCGGACGCGCAGTAAACGCACCGCGGAAGTCCAAAGGGTATCTTGAAACATCACAGTTCCGAAATAGTCCAAATTAACCGTCAAAAAAGAAAGATTCGAAGTCCGTGATCACTGTTATAGTCGGTCAACTGCTTCCTGGAATACGCTCGTGATGAACAGCACCACCGAAACTCAAAACCAACCCATATTTGCGTCACGACGCATTCTTTTGAATTTCGTGTTGATCACACTGTGCTCGCAATTCACCTTTGCATTACTGGCAATGAAGGGCGTGCTTTTGCCGCAAATTCTTGAGTTATGGGACGTCTCGAAAACGCAGTTTGGCTTACTTCTCTCCATTTACGGGCTGGCCAGTAACTTCATGTACGTTTTACTGAGTTGGGCGCAAGACCGATACGCGCCACGCCAACTCATATCCATCACGATGATCATTGGCGGGATTACCACCTCGTTCTTGGGCAAGACCTCAGATTTCTATACCTTGTTAAGTCTGTTGTTAGTGCTGGCTATTTGCTGCGAGGGCGCCTTTTGGCCCGCGATTTTGTCATCGGTGAGAAAGTCATCCTCAGACCAGAATCAGCCAAAAGTGTTTGGCATTCTCGAAGGTGGTCGAGGCCTGATTGAGTTTTTACAAAACGCCATAACCCTAGGCCTTTACGCATGGCTCGGAAACAGCGTACTCGGGCTCGAAGTGGCCTTTATGCTGAACGGCGGCGTTATGGTGCTGTTGGGTGTTATTTGCTGGTTCGCGCTGCCTAGCGAGCCGCTTCTTAAGTCAAGCGAGTCCTCTGGCGATATGATGCAAGAGGTACGCGAGGGTATGAAGATTACGCTAGCGATGCCCGAGGTATGGCTAGCAGGCGTCAGTGGATTCTTTATCTACTTCGCATATACCAGCCTCCCCTACTATGTCACTTATCTCGATGAGAGCTATGCGCTACCTGCGCTCGCCGTGTCAATATTCGCGATTTTATCGACCTCGGTAGGCCGCATCAGCTCAGCGTTTGTCGCAGGCTTTGTAACGAATCGAATATTTGGCAGCTCTGCCGGCGGCATGCAGGCAGGCTTAGTTCTCATCGCTTTTTTAGGCACAGCTCTTGCGTTAATACCCACGACCCAATCATTGGTTTGGGTGGCAATGAGCTTACTCATGCCTCTCGTCTTTGTTATTTTCTTCATGCGTGCACTCTACTTTGCACCCTACGGCGAGATGGGACTGCCTCCGCGATTCTCGGGCTCGGTTATCGCGGTAGCCGCATTTGTCGTCTATGCGCCCTCTTCATTTGGCTATTTGGTCTGGGGGCTCTTACTCGATACCTTCCCGGGCGATACGGGCTATCGCTACCTCTTCACGACGCTTGCGGTAATTGGTACCTCAGGGGCCGTTTCAGCTATCTACCTGCGCCGACGTATGGGCGAAGGATTAAGAGAGCGTATTGCGCGTAAAGTAGCTGTGCTCGACGAAAATTTAGGTCTAGAAGGCGAAGAAAAAACCTTCGCCAAACTCTGATCTTCCAAGTGGAAATCAACACAGCCTGCTGATTTGCGGGCTTGGACTAAACAACTAATCACTGAACTTGTGGTGTTTGACTTCAGTCCTGGGCGGACCGCAGCCGCATACCCATTCCGACAGCTGTAGGTTGCTGGCGCCAGGCAAAGCAAAGTCCTAGCTCACTGAGCCGAACCCTGCCTTGCCTCAGAGTCACGCGCAGCGATAACCATCTCACGCACATCGGTTAACAGTGCCTTAGCGTCATAGACAACGCCGTCTTTTACTGTGTATGACACGCCACCTACGCGCTCGATCTCGCCCTTTTGGCGATTCAGTTTCATATGGCCTGTTCCGTAAAGGAGTTTGAAGTTAGATACCGGATTGCCCTTTACCAGCACAATGTCTGCCTGCTTTCCCGGCGAAATAGCACCAATCTCGTCTTCCATCCCTAGAAGCTCAGCGCCATTGCGCGTGGCTGCCTGAATAACTTCAAGCGGATGAAAGCCAGCTTCCTGGAGCATTTCAAGCTCACGAATATAGCCAAAACCGAAGAGTTTGTAGATGAAGCCCGAGTCTGAGCCGGCAGCAACACGCCCACCTGCGTTTTTAAAGTCGTTTACAAAGCTCATCCACCGCCGAAAATTATCACGCCAGGCGACTTCCATGCCCGTTGTCCAATCAAAGTGATAAGAGCCGTGTAAGCGCGGATCTGGCTCAAAAAACCGCATCAACGCAGGCAATGTGTAATCCTCATGCCAGTCAGCATTGCGCTCGCGCATGACGTCGCGATTCGCCTCATAAATTGTAAAGGTAGGCACCAAAGTGAAGTCGCGCTCAAGCAACTCGTCAATAGTGGACCGCCAGGTCACACTGCCGCGTGCTGCAGCTTGCTTCCAAAGATTACCGGCCTCTTTAAAGCGCCATTGCTCATCCGAATAATTGTAGTCTGCGGGATAGTCCTGAATAGTTCTCTCAATGAACATCGCTTCTGGAAGACCATACCAATGCTCCATACTATCGAGACCAAGGCGTGCACTGTCCAATGCGTTCATCTCATATACGCCGTTCTGATCGTGATGACTGGCGGTACCCAGACCCAACTTCTGGGCTTCGTCATAGACTGCTGCCAAAGCCTCTGCCGTGCCACCGCGTAATTTTACGCCCTTTGCGCCCCGTTTTTTCACTGCACGAACCCACTCGCGCGCACCCGCTTCCGAGCTGATTTCAAATTGCGCCACTGCAGTACCCGGAAACATGGCGTAAGGAATAATATCAGGGGCAGCAATCTCGTTTTTAGCCGCACGCTCAGCATGATCCACCGTCCACTCAAGCCCCATCACAGACCCCGTATCTCGGACCGTGGTGATACCGTGTCCAAGCCACAGTTTGAACACGTACTCAGGTGGTGTAATCGGACCCACAACGCCCTCGTAGGGATTGCCTATATGCACATGCGCATCGATAAACCCAGGCAAAGCGGTCATGCCTAGGCCATTGAGCCGGCGCTCGCCCACCCGGGGTTTGGGCGGATAGCTCGAAATGGCCTCAATAGTGTCACCTGCGATCACAATAGAAACGGGACCTCGGGGCGGCGCACCAAGTCCATTCACTAACATCACGTTCTCTATGACCAGACGGTCGAAAGGCCCCTCGCCCTCAGTCTCATTTCTGTCAGGCGCGGGCTCGGGGATAACGATACCCAGAGCTTCAAAGGAAGCCGGCCCCTCTTCACCCGGAACCACCGTATCCGCAAGCGAAGGCTGTGTAACACAACAGGTCAAAGCGAGGAAAAAGATAGAGACATTTTTCAATCGAAAACAAATAGACGTATTCAATAGTATTTCCTTAATGATATCTGCAAGCCGTTGCTTTTAGTCATTTCTGTTTACCGCGCCAACAGTAGCGCGCGCATGTGGTTACGTGGAGACGACATCCAAACTGTATTTCCGAAAGGTCGTATCTAATTCATAGCCTAGTTTTTCATAAATGGATTGAGCGCGAATATTTGTGTGCGCGGTCTCCAGATCAATACGAAACGCGCCCTGTTCTCTCGCCCATGTATGCGCATGCTGCAACAGTGTGCAGCCAATACCACGCTCCCGAGCCTCAGCTAAAACGTAGATATCGTAAAGAATATAAAAGGGCTTCATAGCGACGGAACAGAACGCGGGATAAAGCTGCGTAAATCCCAAGACCTCACGACCGTCAATAAAAATAAAAATAGTCGAGCGCCCAAGCGTCAAGTTTTCCCTTATACACGCACGCGCCGCGTCCAAATCGCTCGTCTCTTCGTAGAACACTCGGTAAGCATCGAAGAGCGGTGCGATGAGGTCCGCATCACTGAGAGACGCGCGTCGTACACTCATTACCTATTCCCTCATTAAGAGAAATCCCATGCGGGAAAGCGTACATCGGAACTAGTCGTCTAATCCAAACAAAAAAATCGCTTCATAAATAGCAACGCAAAGGCCACCACATGTTCGGACGCACAAGGAAGACACAAACCGTCGTCATTATCGGCATGGGCGATACGGGCGTTTTGGTGGCTGCGCGCCTCAGCAAGCACTTTCGGGTCATCGGTATCGCGACTAAGCCCAACTTAGTCAGTGGTCAGGAACTCGGGAAACGCTTAACTGACCTCAGCTGGTGGCAACACCACTACAACATGCCGCTTAACCGTTTTAAGGCCTTAAACGATGTGGCGTTGGTCCATGGCAGGGCCCATAGCGTCGACCCACCCACTAAGACCGTCACAGTCTGCGCTCCCGATAACAGCCAGCAAACCCTGTCCTATGACTACCTTGTTGTTGCGTCAGGTACATCCAATGGATTTTGGCGCGACGACGTTGTACGTTCATCGACGCAGATTAGTGATCTACTGACCGCTGACGCTGCACACATTGAGTCCGCGAATACGGTTGCCGTCATTGGTGGTGGACCCTGCGGGGTTAGCAGCGCGCTTAACATTCAGCGTGCCTATCCGAAAAAGAGGGTCTCCCTCTATTTGTCGGGGACAGCGCCATTGCCGGGTTACCACGAGCAAGCGCAACATTATTACGAAAATGAGCTGGTCACCGCCGGAGTGGAGGTGCTCAAGAACCATCGCGCCGTTATTACCGACGTACCCCCCAGAGCGGGCAACGTCGATTTTGAATCCGGTGATACTACCTCAGCGGATGCCATCATCTGGACTATCGGTAACCGCAAGCCACACACCGGATTTTTGCCGTCAGATTATCTTGATGAGGATGGCTTCGTTAACACCTTACCAACACTTGAGGTCGCGGGTGATGACACGATGTTTGCCATTGGCGATGTCGCATCAACAGACCCCGAACGATCGTCTGCCAGAAACTGGGCATACGGCATTCTTGTTCACAACCTGAAACGAAAAGCCACAGGGAAAGCCGCCGATAAAATCTACAGTCCGCCTACGCACCGCTGGGGATCCATAGTCGGCCCACAATATGACGGGCTAACACTGCATCAGGAGACCGGTAAGCGAATGCGGCTTTCGCGCTGGTTAGTAGACCATGTATTGCTGCCTGCTGTGGTTCAGCGATTAATCTACAAGGGCATTGATCGCGCCCAAGACTGACATTTTCTAGGCCGCGATAGCAGCCGGAAAGCGGATGTATTCGTTGACTAACAGTCGTGCGAACGCGGTTGGTTCAGGTCGTTCCCCTGTCAAAACACCTCGTACCCGCAGATCAGTATCGAGGGTGTCAAGAATGAAGTCTAAGGTGAGGTCATCGGACCGATCTGCCCACTTGGCCCTCTCCGCTTCATTTCTGAAGCAATAGGCTTTCCAAGAAATTGAATAGCGGAGATCCGTCCAACTGTACCGGGCGACTTCATCGCCCTGGGCCGATGCCAACGACCATTGATCCTCGCCCTCGAACGAGAGCGTAGCCCCCTTATCTATAGTGGGGAACAGCCCTTTTGGTGTCACACGCTCTACGCCGTGAAACACCGAATCGGTGTCAATTAAAAGTGCGGTATTGTGCGTCGCTGCCATTGACTCTCGAGCCGCCGTGGGACCCAGTGGATAATACGTAAACGCGCCACCCGGATTGGCTCCAAACCACGACACGCAGGTGGCAATGGGTACCCGGTAGTCGTTAAACAAACCGGAGTGGAGCATGGTTACTAGCAACCACTGCGGCATCTTTTTTCGGTCAGCGCCACGAAACTCGGGCACATCGGTATGGATTGCCAACTCTTGGCCGGGGGTGAGAATGTTGGCATAGACAATAGCAGGCACCACTATCGAACGGTCCATCACTTCTCTAGCTACAGACAATAAGTCTGGATGACTGAAAAAAGACTCGATCCCGGGGGCCTCGATATCGTCAGCGTAGGCATAGGTCTCTCGGAAATAATTTGTTCGTTGCGACGCAGTAGTGACATCGTCGCTGTTACCGTGACCATCAATTCCATGCTGAATGTAGTTAAAGGCGGCATCAAAGCGTTGTGGCAGGTCCTCTCCTATACCTTCATTCAGTGCCTCATCGGCATACGTCCGAAAAACACGGCGTGCTTCAGCTATACGCAACATCTGATCAGCTTCTTCCGGAGTCATGAACGGTTGCATTGCCTTATAGCGTGCTTGCATGGCCTGTCCCTAAAAACGTTTTAGCGATGTTGTAACCCGTAACATGGGTTGACTCAATACCTGAGCTCCAAAGCGCTAGGGGATCAGTAACGAACTGCCAGTTGTGCGCCGTCCCTCGAGATCACGGTGAGCTCGGACAACGTCATCAAGGGCGTAGCGCTGGTTGATGTCCACCTTTAAGCCCCCCGTTTGCATGAGTTCAAAAATACGATCGGCGGATGCTTGCATCCACCCCACTCTCGCCATGTGTGTAGCCAATGTCGGACGCGTGAAATAGAGCGATCCACCTAGCGCCAATTCGCTCGGCACGACAGCATCAATGGGCCCCGAGGCATTTCCAAAGCTGACAAAGGTACCCAGTGGCGCCAGCAGTCCTAGACTCATGCGGTAGGTAGCCTTGCCGACACTGTCGTACACAACCGGATAGCCAGCGGGTGCGCAGGCCCGCAAGCGGTCCTCGACATCGACTGAACCACTGACAAAACATTCCGTCGCTCCGTGACTCAATGCGAGCTCACACTTCGCCTCCGTGCTTGCTGTACCAATTAAACGAACCCCTATCGTTTTGGCCCATTGACAGGCGATCAAGCCAACACCTCCCGCTGCTGCGTGAAAAAGGACGGTCTCACCACCGCTGAGTGCAAATGTGTCGTTAAAGAGATAGTCCACGGTCATCGCTTTTAATAACCCCGCAGCAACCTCTTCGTCGGTCACACCTTCTGGGATTTTAACCACCGCGCCACGCGCTAAAACGATCGCCTCAGCGTATGCACCCATGGCCATCGCAAAGCCTACTCGATCCCCGACAATCAAATCGTCAACGCCATCTCCGACGACCTCTACAATACCGGCACCCTCGCAACCCAAACCTGTAGGCATTGATAACGGATAGAGCCCGGAGCGATGATAGGTGTCGATTAGGTTGATACCGCAGGCGCTCAAGCGAATACGAATCTCTCCCGGGCCCGGCTCTGGCCTTGGTACAACCTGAACAGACATCTGTTCCGGTCCACCACAAGACTCAACTCTTACTGCTCTCATTGTATTCATCTGATAACTCCTCGTTTCTTTCTAAACGCTCTCTCACGCCCTGCGCGCAACCCTGTCTTGCCACGTTCTGAACGTTTAAATGTCGATTTCTCAGAGGCAATAACGCCGTATCAACTCGCGCAAGGACGCCACCGCGGGTTGTATCTGGTCCAACGACATGTACTCGTTGGGTTGGTGTGCCACATCAATCGACCCCGGCCCCATGACAATGGTTTCCAGACCCAGTGACTGCAAAAATGGGGCTTCTGTAGCGAAGTTGACTGCGTCAGCCTGGTGACCCGACACATGTTCACAGGCAACAACGAGCTCGCTGTCCACGGCCTGCTCGAATGCGGGGACTGGCTCAACGAGTCGGCGCATGTCGATATCAATGCCATGCTGGGCAGTTATCTCCATTAAGCGCAAGTTCAGCTCACGCTCTACCTCTTGGTATTCGAGTCCCGGCAACATGCGCACATCAAAACTGAAGTCCAGCTCCCCACAAATCCGATTCGGGCTATCACCGCCGTGAACACAGCCAAAATTGACTGTTGGGGTCGGCACGGCCATAAGCTCACACCGAAACGTCTGCGCCAACTCCTCCCGATAGCGGGATAAAACCGACAATAAGGTAGGCAACGCGTCAATGACGTTATTACCCAAATCAGGATCAGAAGAGTGGCCGCTGCGCCCGCGCATCGTGACACCTTGCATCATAATACCCTTGTGCATTCGCATCGGCCTGAGACCAGTAGGCTCACCTACAATCGCCGCTCGCGCCTTGGGTAGATAGTCTTTGGTCAGAGATCGCGCGCCCCGCATAGTGCTTTCTTCGTCTGCCGTCGCGAGCAAATAAAGAGGCGATTTAAACTCTTTCGGATCGAATGCTGCCGCGGCTTCCAGCGCCACAGCAAAAAATCCTTTCATATCCGCACTGCCCAAACCATACAAGCGGCCATCCCGCTCATCCAGTATCAGCGGATCCGAATCCCAACCTCCGGCGTCAAATGGAACCGTATCCGTATGGCCGGACAATACCAAGCCTCTGGGCTGATCTGCGGTCTCACCGCAATCGCCCAGAGTGGCTATGAGATTGGCCTTTGTCTTTGCGTCTGAACCCAGCTCTTGAAGTTCTACCGCCCAGCCATCCCTTTTAGCGTAGTCAGTAAGATGGTGAATCACCTTTCGATTACTGCTGTCCCAGCTCGGGTCTGGCGAACTCACGGAGTCAGCCGCAACAAGTTCGGAGATCCGGCGAATGATGCGCTGCTCACTGGTTGGCATAAACCGCTCTTTTTTTAATCGCAGATCGCTAAGAGTAGCCGCATCTTGGCCCACCGTCACCACGCTAAAAACGCCGCTAACTCGGGTATGCTGACGTATGGCCTCGCAGTACGACATTTCAACAAAAACCCAACCTGACAATGTAGGGCTGACCGTCAGCTTATTACCGCGAGGCGCTTCCATCGCTGGCATTTCACTGCACCGAGGAGACGTCGAAAGAGAGGTCGTCCTGGGCTATCCTTCAGCAACAGACTATGTGTCGGATCCGTTTTACATGGGTTCAACCGTAGGACCTGTGGCAAACCGGTTGCGCAATGGACGATTTTCAATCGCAGGGGAATCATTCGCCATCGACATCAATGAGATTGAGCGGTCCAACGTACTTCATGGCGGAAGAAATGGACTCCATCAACGAGGCTTTCAAGCCTCGACCAGCCGTGACTATCGTTCAATTGAATTTTCGCTCACGCTTTCTCATCTAGAGGACGGTTTTCCCGGTGATCGGACTCTGACCGTGCGTTATACGCTCACCGACACCTTGAGTTTACAGATCGATTTTATTGCTAAGAGTGACCGCACCACGATCATGAACTTAGCCAATCACGCGTATTTCAACCTAGGCGGTGCACTCAGCGATCACGAACTCAAAGTAAACGCTGACATGTTCAGCGAGGTTGATGAACGTCTCTTACCGACAGGTGCCTTGCATTCAGTGATCGAATCGCCACTGGACTTCATGGACTGGCGAAGGCTCGATGGCGTAGCTATCGATCAAAGCTTTGTCCTGAATGCGGACTCAGCCTTGCGGCATGCTGCTAGTCTGCGCCTTGCATCCTCAGACCTTCAACTTGATCTATTTACGAGTCAGCCAGCGCTGCAAATCTACACCGGTGATGGTCTGTCGGCCCCCTTTCAACCGCGCGCAGGCGTCTGTCTGGAAGCTCAAGGGTTTCCCGATGCACCTAATGACACAGTGGCGCCCACTATAGAACTGGCACCGGGGCAGCTTTACCATCAGAGAACGGTATATCGTTTCGGTCACATCACCGAAACTGGCATTCCATTTGCCGACGCTACATTTACCGACGCTACTTAAAATCTCGCTCCTCCCACCAGGGGAAAAATTCGGGCATATCGGCACTCACTTTACCGGGGTAACTTGCGGACCGTTTTTCCAAGAACGACTTAACACCCTCTTGAGCATCCTCTGACTTCCCAGTGAAGTAGACACCTCGAGAGTCAATTTGATGCGCCTCCATGGGATGATCGGCACCCAACATTTTCCACATCATTTGACGAGCCATCGCGACTGATACGGCGGAGGTTTCGTTACAAAACTCTGCCGCCAAGGCTCGAGCAGCGGGGAGAAGCTCATCTGCAGCGTGAATGGATCGAACGAACCCTCGCTCTAGTGCCTCGTCAGCTTTGAAGATCCGACCCGAGAACGTCCATTCCAATGCCGTGCTTATTCCTACAACGCGCGGTAAAAACCAACTCGAAGCCGCCTCAGGTACTATCCCGCGCTTTGAAAAAACAAAACCATACTTCGCGTTTTCACTGGCCAGCCGGATATCCATAGCACACTGCATGGTGGCGCCAATACCCACAGCTGGGCCATTACATGCGGAAATAACGGGCTTTAAACACTCGAAAATGCGCAAGGTGAGCATACCGCCACCATCCCGGGGAATACCCTCGGTCTTGGGCTTATAGTTGAACGTATCGCCACCGCCGCCCAGATCCGCACCGGCGCAAAAGGCGCGACCCGAGCCCGTGAAAATAATTGCTTTCACATTATCGTCAGCATCTGCAGCGTCGAGCGCAGAGATGACCTCATCGCGCATCCGGTTATTAAACGCGTTTAGTCGTTCGGGACGATTGAGTGTGATCGTTAGGATCCCCTCGTCCACCTCGTAAAGAATCGTCTCAAACTTCATTGTTGTGCTTCTCCCAACTCGCCGCAGCCATACTTGTTTCGGAGCGTGCTCCTAAACTGTGTTTTTTTTGTCCTTCATAACAACGTGGCGCGCGATCATTGCTACCTCGTGAGCCCAGTGCCGAATTAGATCAGAGGCCAAGTAACTCTTCCAAGCGAGAAATGCACCCATCCATACTTCCTTTGATGAACGGTTCAATGGCCACCGGCGCGACCGTCGTTTCCCAATACAATCGGCACCCTGTCTCTGACTCAATGATCTCCATTCGCGCGTGGTGAGAATCAAGTCCTCCTGGGCTCTCAAAGCACGCGTATTCGAGAATGCGCTTCTCATTGTCGTGGCGAAGGATACGTTCTTTGATCGCACCCGCACCGGGTAAATCAAGTGACCGAACCTCACCATCAAATGAACAACTGGTAACGCCGGGAACCCAATCAACGCGATCCGGCGTCCCTAAAATACCCCACAGAACCGCTGGGGCGACGGCGAACTCATGATCAATCAAAATGGCCACAATGGTTTCTCACACCCATTACTCTCGGAACACAGTACCCAAAAACACCCAATACGAGCAATGCACATTGAACCCTTGCCTGTCAGAGTGATTATCAGTTTCGTATCATGGCAGCTAAAATAGTCGCTGCTGATCACTACCAACGGGAATTTGACTGGACCAAGATATGACTGACATTACTATTTGGCACAACCCCCGATGCTCTAAATCAAGAGCAACACTCCATCTGCTTCAAGAGAATGGTATTGCCCCAGCACAAAGAAAGTATCTTGAAGAACCGCCCTCTGCGGACGAAATCAAACATGTTTTGTCGGCTCTGGGCATGACTGCGAGCGAGCTTGTTCGACGCGGCGAGACTGTCTACAAAGAGCTCAATTTGTCGACTGCTTCATCAGAAGACGCCTTGATCACGGCAATGACCAACAATCCGATTCTCATAGAGAGGCCCGTAGTCATCGCGGCCAATAAAGCGGCCCTTGGGAGACCGCCGGAGAATGTGCTTTCCTTACTACCCTGAGCATTACCCTAACCCGAGTAAACCACTAAGGGGTCAGCGCAACTAACTCATCGAGCGAGTGCATGGCTTTCTTAAAGTCACCTCGGTCGCCATGCAGACGCCATTTGCTAAGAAAAACAATAATGCTGCTCTCGAGGGAAGAACGCTCTGCTTTGAGCATTTTTGTGCCTAGCACTGAATGAATCATAAGCTACCCGCACTGCACTTTTGAAGAATATGCTTACAACATAGCACCTTTCATCCACCGCACCATGTTATTCCTAACTTAATTCAGGTCTAGGCGCGATAGCTCAGGTGCTTGCGTCGGAACAAGTTGGCACAGACCGCACCATTGCACACCCCACCTTCCCATCGCACCGCGCCCGAGAAAACCAATTAGCGCAGCGTGTTATCCAATTGAGATCGATCTACAACCATCAAAAAACTGGGTGAAATTTTCAGCCTGTTCTATCGTTATGTAGCAACACCAAACAACCAAACGTCACTAGGAGACACACATGAAATTAGTCAGCTCACTGCTCATTTTGGTCGCAACCATCGTTTTCGCTCCCTTGGCCATAAGCCAAGATTTGAAAATGGGCGAATCTTTTGAGGGTAACTTCAATGTCGACGCCATGCACACTATGGATGGATCAAACTATCAAATTGCCGCGTCCGGCGAGGCGAGTGAATACGGCCGCGTTTACTTAAGCTACACTTTTTCAAATAAGCTTTCGTTGAATGAAATGGGCGAATTTACAGGCTACGCTTGGACTCAAAATGGGGAAGACATTGTGACGGCGACCCTACAGGGCGTCTGGAAGAAAAATGGTGCGGTATTCGACATGTACACCTTTGATGCCGTCTCCAATGGCGTCATTAATGTCGCAACGGGTGAGCTCGATCTCGTCAATAAAACAATGAAATTTAAAGTTGCTCCGCTCAAATAACAGCTGGTGGATTCATGTCCAAAAGCGCCTCATTAGGCGCTTTTTTTCTTCGCAATTGACGCATAGAACACCATCCTATAGCCGCCCGTTGCGACTTAGACAGCTTCAATCCCGCCACATGTTAAAGGACTTGCGACGTTCACCATCCACCTCGATCTCATCGGGTGAACCGCCATATATTTCGGTTTCAAACCAGCTCACAAACTCAGGGGTCTGATTACCCTTATAATGCCCCCAAACGCCGGCTCCCATCTTAGTTTTCATAAGACCCAGCTTTAAATTTCGCATCCGAAGCCTGAGGTGTTTTTCTTCAACCATCCCCGCGTTTACTTTCTCGTACGTATCGAAGACATCTACCAAACACATCATGACGAAGTGCATGACCCGATACGAGTCAGCCACATTTAGATCCTTTGAATCCCAGTCACGAGACAGAAACTGCGCAAATTCAGCGTCTTTTGCAGTCTCGAAGTACCGCTCATACAACCTTTCCGTGAGATGATGTCCGAACTGCGCTTTTGTGATGACGT
Organism: uncultured Alteromonadaceae bacterium; assembly: GCA_913064725.1. Classification (GTDB taxonomy): domain Bacteria; phylum Pseudomonadota; class Gammaproteobacteria; order Pseudomonadales; family Halieaceae; genus Luminiphilus. The sequence goes on from CAJYAI010000032.1 coordinate 22,036, forward strand.
TCTGCTGCCGGATTTGGACTCCCAAATAGACGACAGAGACAACTACGCCCAGCGCGGCTATTACCTGCACTCCCAAAATAATTGCTTCGCTATTCATGTAAGCGCCTCCTCGCGTATGACGAATTAGTCAAAATAACCCAAGTTTACCCATGATAGCCCAGCGCGTTTCAAACTGGGTTTGGTAAAGGCAGACTAGGAGCACAACTTGAAGCTCATTAGCTGTTCGTTTGTCCCAGAACCTGCAATAGCACCTGTCATAAAAATATCGGAATAGTCGGATACTTTGATGTCTGTTACTTTAATCTCACACATTTTCGGGAGTACGTCATGACAACAGCTATAAGACATCTTCTATTAAGTTTAGTTTTTTTGACGTCTTCTACCGTATGGGCAGCGCATCACGCAGAAACTCAGAACAACGGCTTCAATCCGAAGGAGATCACCTATCTCGTTACGATGAAGGTTAATAACAAAAGTGACGAAGCGATAAGGAACTTCTCTGCATTCTATCAAGCCCTAGTCGAAGGTAATGAGCCCTCAACATTAGCATGGCATTTCTATAGTGGACCTGATGGAAAAGTTCACTTAATGGAGCGCTACGAAAATTCGATGGCCGCATTGCAGCACGTGAAAAACATATCGCCGGGTGGCATTCAAGAAAAGGAGTTTGGAGACTTCACGGATCACTTTGTGATTGAAAAGATCGCAATATACGGAAATCCATCGAGCGCACTGGTCGATAGCTTAGAAGCCATCGGCTTACCATTGGAGTTTAGAGCTTCAATTGGCGGCTACAGCAGACGGTAGTGGGCTTTAGTATGATTTGTGGGCAGCATCATAAAAAATGCAGTTAATACCCCCTGCCTCTGGGGAGTAGGCATCACAATAATCGACCAAAGGGTAATGGGCTGGTGCTAAGCCGGAGGCGCTTGGGAGCCGTGATTGCCTTTTGCGACACACCACTCCTACCCTCGGATGTAGTAAGCAATACAACGGCAGACGTTGCTTATTCGAGCCATGTCAGAATCGTGCCAGACGCACGCGTCCGGTTTCAGACTTTTTTGAGGCCTGCTTCAGGCCCTTTCTCAGGCCTAGGTCTGTCCCATGTCAGGACCACTTAACCGCTGATAATATTTCTGTGAATCAGGTGTTCAACGAAAAGTAGGCAATTTCAACCGACTTATCCGCAAAATTGACATCCCATTTGACGAAGTTCATGTCACCGTTACTGACACAGTCAGTAAAAAAGAGCTCTGCCGTTGAGCCCATTCGCCTAAAGGTGCCACGTAGCGGCGAAGCCGCAAGGGTGCCATCATCGCCCAATATCCGCGCCTCGCCAGACATGGTTCCGCGGGTCTTTTCCGCATCGATGGCACGCCAGTGCTGGGTTATAAACGCGGTACCGTAACCCTCAACCGGACCTTCAAAATTGTAGGTCGTGCAATCTTCATTGATAGTGACACCCGTGATGCCAACCGAACCTCTGCCATCTGGATTGGATAGATCCATTGTATTCTCCTCAACTTTGACTGGAGCCCTTAAGACATTCGATGACCAAGCAGCCGTTATCGAATACGCAAGGACTTAAACGATAAATCATCTGCAGACCCGCATGCATCGACCATAGCGGCAAATATACGCTGCCATTCGGCGTCCGCGTCCTGCCATGCCGCAGCTTTTTCAAAAGCCTGCTGCGAACTGTGCACATCGATAGATGCTAAGGCACCGTCGTCATGGACAGCAGAAATAGCAGAATATGGGATCGGCGAGGCCCCACCCTCATAGGTATTCATTTCATCTAAAAGGGTCAAGCCAGCCTCAAGATCTTCGCATGGCCAGTGATACACCACCATTAACTGACCACTTTGCGCCGCTTCGCCGATCTCCTGCGCGCCGACAGCCGCGGAAAACGAACAAAAACTCAACACTGCTGTAATGACGTACTTCATGACTACAATCCTCTTTTTATCATGGCAGATGCTAATGCTCTGCACGGAACCCGTTCTCATACTTCAATGTCAAAACCATAGCCTAAGATAGGTGATGTCACATGAATAAATGATGAGCTGAGTCTATAGGAACGTTATTCGCAATAAAAAACATCGCCCGCAGTCATTGTGTCTATACTTCTCACGATTCACTAACCACTTGGAGCCCAAAAACATGAGACCACTTTTCGCGTACCTCGCTTTCTTCGCTGCCTTTTTGGCCCCGCTGACCGCGGTTGCAGGACACCATGAGGAGGCAGTCGTCTCCGGTCAAAAACCCTTTGTGTTAATAGCTCGGCTTCATTCACTGCCTAGTAAGAGCGCTGAGGTGTTGCGACTCTCCAAAGCGGCCGATATAGCCGTGAAATCAAGCGAGCCCGGCATGTTACTTCACACCTTTGATCAAGACCCCGGCGATCCGCTTGGCTTTGTATGGACAGAGGTTTACGAAAATAGTGCCGCGTTGATTTTTCACCTCGAAAATCCGCCGCTTCAGCAATACCTTGGTGAAGTGAGCCCGCTGCTGGATTCGTTTACCGTCGAACTTTACGGCGATGTTTCCGAGGAGGCGGTCAATCTGCTTCGATCAACCGGCACACCGACAGTACACTACGAGAGCAAATTTGGTTACATCAGGGACCTGACACCCTGACAGACACCTTAATAGCACCATAGCGAAAAGGGCATGGCGAACTTACGCGCTGCCTATACGTTTAATGCCCTATTTATCCTGGCCTTAAATGCCTCGGTGATGTCGTTGCTACAACGAACCCTTCTCTATTAGAGCCTCGCATGTGCTGCGAGGCTCGACGCTCACGATTAATCTCGTGTCTGCTCCACCATCCACAACTCGCGCCCATCACAATCGACAATGGTTTCATATCGTGCAAACAAAGCGCCGGTGTCTTCACCACCGAAAAACTCCATCATCGACTGCCCCATGGACTCTAAATTTGGAAAGGCTGTTGCCACAACGACATCGGCACTGTCTAAGTCGCTGACAAAATAAGGAGTCCACAGCCAAGATCGAAAGTTTCCGTTTGCCATGTTGTCAGATAACACATTGAAATCTTTATACCAGGCGCGAAGGTCTTCGATGGACTTTCCATCTTTATATTTACAAACCCAAAGTTCCACTGCCGAGGTGGATGCGGGCGCGTGGTCATCAGCTGAAGCCGCCATGGGCAGAGAGGCTAGAAATGCTAACGCGACAAGCAATGCTATATTTTTCATAGGAATCTCCTAAGTAACAGCCTGAATTGGCGTACCTAACCTCTCACAGTCTTGATGACGATCGTATGACACTGGCCCTTTACTCTGTTAACACGCGCACTAGCATGGCTCCTTAGCAACCGAATTTTCACTGCACAAAAACGCTAGCAGCAGTTGCTAGCGTGCCAATTGACCAAACCGGCGAATTATTTCCGCACTACTGTTTACTCAGCGTCCGGACACTTTTTCATCACATCGAACAAAGCATCCATAATATCGGCCACGTCGCCTGCCAATTCCTCGCGCTCATCGGGAGGCGCGCCACCAAAATCGATCGCTCCCTGTAACTTACGAAGCATATCCATCACGTCTTGAAGTTCCGCTTTCATGATTTTTTCCTTTTAAGAGAAATTAAAGACGCTCATCTATGTCCCTAATGTTGACATTACCATTATTAAAACTGACGGAGCATTGGTCTATACCTATCTCCAATGCCACTTACCGACTTCGATAAACCTCACGCTTACCATGACATCAGAGCGCTACTCAAACGACCCTACTTGTCATCACCGTCCTCAGACGTCTCATCATCAGCATCATCTCCAGGTGTAATGGCGTCAACAGCTGCCCCCGCAGCCTTTACTGGCAACGTAATAACTTTCGCTGTCGTAGAGACTACGGCTGACGTGGCGCCTATTACGGCGCAGCCTGTCAATCCGAAAAGTAAACCCAAACTAATTATGACTCTCAAAATCCACTCCTTTACCTAACTCTAATTCTCTAGCTCTGGGAGTGACCAAGCGCTTATGACTCGGCCCACTATCGTTAGCGAAGAATCCATCGCGTGGGGTACGCGTAACCTCACGACCGCGAGGGGATTCCTAAATCGCACTAAACAACATTGATCACTGACTTAATTGAGCAACAAACAAAGTCTTGTCAGCCGAAAGATGTCTCACTGCTCCACTTCCCGCGGGTCTGAGCGACCTACACATCCTGCAACTGCCAGAGCCGCACTATAGAGCGGCGCTCCTCTCTGATGAGAAGCAGTAGAAGCAATATGAATAGCGACTGTATCGACACGTAAATGCCCATAAACCAAGGATCATTTATCGCGCCGTCCAACGCAATAAGATTGCTGGTTCCCGACACTAATATGTAAGTCAGCAAACCGATGAAACACATGAATAAGGTCTCGAGACGCTGGCCAGCCAAGAGTCCAACGTGCACGATTGCCAGCATAATAAAGCCCGCAACAAACCGCAGTCGCGACAAATCGTGGTGCTCACGTAGCTCACTCCAGCCAAACGCCAAGTGGTTGTCCAGAGCACCAATCATAAAGCTCCCGACGTACAGCGCGCCAAGCATAGAAATGAGGTAAAAATAAAGCTTGAACAATGGTGTTTTGGTCGCAAATACCTTTTCGTAACTGCTCAACTGCAAAACCGTTCTCGGTTGCAGCAGCGCATCTAACTCCTCGTCCGTCACAAGCGCTTTCTCTTCATCGTGACGCTCAACCATCACTGCGCCTTCTGCGCGACTCCACCGCCATGTACGTGAGCGCGACGAGAAGGAATGGGCGAGAAAACTGGGTCAACTGACCAGAAAGCATCTCAGGTACAAAAAGCACATTGTCGAGCGCCAACGTATCCTCGATGAAAATAAACCAGGCCAGCACACAGCTGACGGTCAACAACTGTGAGCAATCTTTCGCTGTGATTCGGCAGTAAGCGTAGAACAAACCCAACGCCATAGTTAACCAAGCGCGATGCCCCATGAGCGTCTGTGACAAAAACAATGCGTCCTCTGTCGTAAGCGCGGGACCACCCAGCTGCCTTAAAAGCAGCGTGTGAACGGTAGCAAGGAGGATAAAAACAACAACAATGACCTCGCAAAAACGATATGTACCTGTCGGTGCATCAAGCAACTTCTTATTCATATTATGGCGCTCATCTGCACGCAAGTGTATCAGTTAGCAACTGTTTGCGTAATTTCACTCGGAGCCCGCGCAAATAGTGGCCTAAGAGCATTCCCGGCCGCCGCAAATTATGTCGATATAATCTGTTATGGCACTGTTTCTTGCGTGACTATGTTTTCAAGCGACAGTTTTTTGAGTGACTGTTAATTTGATTGACTGTTAGTTTGAGCGACTGCGCCGAGTCGCACCTCGGGGCTGACCCTGAACTAGTTTTGCCAAACCACTTACCCTCAAAATTAACGCGTCCGACGCTGAGCATATATTGGCTCGGACCGGTCACTCGGCTAGCTATTTGACTGTTATCATTTTGTAATCTAAACGTCTAATTTACGTAGCAACTTTGCCCTAACGTGGCTCCACATTTTCAGCAGAGCCTACTCATGTTGAACCGGGAAACGTTGTTTGTCGTCATAAACCCCACGCTACAAAAACACGTCGCCTTCGAGCGCGCCATCTCGATTGCAAACAGTCGGTCGATCAAACCCCACATCGTCACTTTTATTGGCGTCGACTCGACTAGAATCGATGACAACCCTGCGAACGCTGCGCTATTTAGAAGAGATCAATGGGTTGAAGAGCACATTCATGCGCCGCTCCGGCAACACAACCTGACCAGCACAGTCATCTACTCCTGGTGCAGCCACTGGGCAAATTCGATAGTTCACTCTGCTTCCGAATGTGATGCGTCGCTGATTTTACTCAGAACGGAACCCAACGTTGGGCCCAAGTTTACTTTCAATAACGCCAAATGGCGGGTCTTCAAAGAATCAAAATGTCCCGTTCTCTTGGTCAGAAGTGAGGAGAGGCCGCACTCCGGCGTAGTACTGGCTGCAGTCAAATGGCAGACACACAACGAAGAACAAAAAATACTGAATGCTAAAATTCTGCGACAAGCTCAAGCTGTTGCAGCCCAAACCGGCAGCCAACTGCACGTTGTAAATGCCTACAAGGACTCTATGTCCCACCCCAATAGAGGCGCATTGTTGGCGCAAGCAGACGTGCCGAATGCAAATGCGCATCTGCTTCAAGGAGATTCGACACAGGTTGTGGCGTCCGTCGCCAAAAGCTTAAAGGCCGACATTGTTGTCGCGGGTACCAAAGGGCACAGCTATAGCTCTCACCAAGTAAAAGTTGCGAAACTCGAGCAACTGATTTCGTTGGTGACCGTCGACTTATTAATAGTCAACCAAGACCACTGAATGTTTCGTCCAGGCCTCGCGTATCAGCTCAATCGTCTCTCGCTTCACTGTGCGCCAGTGAGCAGGTGTCGAGAAAAGACCAGGCATTGGCAATACCTAAATCGACGTCACCTCCGTATATGCCCTCCCCCGGAACTTGTTACACAAGCGCATTTACGGACCTGTTGTGCTTTTGTTCGAGATAGCTCACTCGCGTGATTGAAATTATGCGGCCACGGTCTCAGCATGGCTCACCGCCCGAAATGCTTTGAAAAGACTACACTAGGGGCGTCTCTCTAAGGTCATTCGCGCTGTGGCATACGAAATCGCAAAGTTTCTGCACCTAACAGGTGTGGTCATGCTCATGGGAAACATTACGGTTACCGCCATTTGGAAATACTTTGCAGACCGCACCGGACAGCCTGAAGTGCTTAGTTTTGCCCAAAAACTAGTGACTTATACAGATTGGTCGATGACCCTTTGGGGCGCAGTGTTAATAATGGGGGGCGGCTATTTTATGGTTTTTTTCGCGCAGTGGCCGCTCACATTATATTGGTTGCTTGCGAGCCAACTATTGTTTCTCGTAGCCGGCCTTATCTGGCTTTTTCTGCTTGTCCCAATACAAGTTCGACAAGCACGGTTGGCTAGAAGTTTTGCCGGAAGCGATGTTGGAGACGAGTACCGGAAACTCTCACGCCAATGGCTAATTTGGGGACTCATCAGCACTCTTCCACTACTGGCGGCAACTTGGCTGATGCTTGCAAAGCCGGTAAGCGCGTTTTACTGAGTGCCTTAGTGCCGTAGTTAGACGACA
>CAJYAI010000033.1 GCA_913064725.1 uncultured Alteromonadaceae bacterium
ACGCTGTTTGACTTGATCGTTGGCGCATCAAGTGTCTGCGGCAGTACTTGGCTCGAGTCGGCTGGCGCAACCTACGCGGAAAATCAGGCTTTGCGCTGGATAGCCGACCTTGCGGGTTTCGGCGATGCAGCCGGCGGCACCTTTGTCAGCGGTGGTACCGCGGGAAACTTGTCCGCGCTCGTAGCGGCAAGACATCAGTGGCGCAAGACAAAACCTGAAAGGGAGGCCCTGAGAGGGCTGATCATCTCATCAAAAGGTGCGCACGCTTCCATAAAACAAGCGACCTACGTCATGGATGTCGATCTGCTGGAGGTCGGTGGTGATCGCTTGACCGGTGAGGATGTGCGCGACGCCGTTGCAGCCCTATCGGAGGATGAGAGGGAACGTCTCTTTGCGATCGCATGTACTGCGGGCACTACCAACTTGGGCATTATCGACGACATGCAGGGCATTGGTGAGGCGAGCCACGAGGTCGGAGTGTGGATGCACGTTGATGGTGCCTATGGTGGCGCCGGTCTCGCCGCGCCGAGTATCAGGCACGCGTTTGATGGCATTGAACTGGCGCACAGTTTTATTGTAGATCCACACAAATGGTTATTTGCGCCATTTGATTGCTGTGCACTCATCTACCAAGATCCCACCATTGCGCGCGAGGCACACCAGCAGCAAGGCGCATATTTAGAGGTTATATACGACGGTGTTTGGAACTCGGCAGACTACGCACACCACCTGTCTCGACGTGCTCGTGGTCTGCCCCTCTGGTTTAGCCTCGCGACTCATGGTACGGAGGCCTATGCAGAAGCCGTCGAGCAAACACTTGCCGTGGCGACAGAGGCTGCGATTCGTATAGAGAAGCACCCAGACCTCGAGCTGGTGACAGAACAAAATCTGTCGATTTGTGTATTTAGGCGCAAAAACTGGACGCCTGTCGACTACAGCCGGTGGAGCGATAAACAGCTCGAAACCGGCCAGTCCTTCGTCACGCCTACCAAACACAAGGGGGAAACTGTGCTTCGGTTCTGTATCGTAAACCCACGAACTACCGTGCAACATATTGAGGAAATTCTTGCGAGCCTCTAGGCAACCTTATGACCGCTAACGACGTCAGCACTCAAACACATCAACGCTGGGAGCAGTTGCTCCGCTATCGGTATATCGAGTTGGTGGTGTTGTGGGAAGGCAAGCTGACAACGCGACATCTTTGCGAGACATTTAGCATTGGTCGACAACAAGCCAACAAGGACCTCACCAACTACCGTCGAGCCCTAAACCATGGTTCTTTAGAATACGACGCAGTTGCAAAGTGTTATGCCCCCTCGGATAACTTCAAGCCGGTCTTGACGCAGGGATTGGCCTCGGAATATCTGCAACTCGCAGCTCAGCAAAGTGATGTGCAACAGATTTTGGGTCAGCTACCCGTCGCTGCTACGAGTGTTGAAGTCGTTAGCGCGCCATCAAGAGAACTACCAGCAGACCTCCTTCGACCGATCATTCGGGCTATGACTGAAGGTCGCCGAATCGATGTTGACTATGTTTCGCTAAACAACCCTGATCGAGAGGGGCGTATTATTGTTCCGCATACCTTAGTTTGGACTGGCTATCGATGGCATGTCCGCGCCTGGTGTGAAAAGAACAAAGACTATCGAGACTTCGTACTAAGTCGGTTTCGTGGCGAGGCCGACCTCATGGACATCAGTGACCGTAATGCTACGGGTGACAAAGACTGGCAACACATAGTAACGCTCGAAATAGAGCCTGACGCCCGACTAACACCCCAGCAACAGGAAGTGGTTGCTAACGACTTCAACATGACAGATAGCAAGCTCTATCTGACTGTTCGAGCCAAGCTCGCACCTTACTTACTCCAACTACTCAATGTAAATACGGGTCGCTTACATGACGACCCCAAGGCACAGCAGCTGATACTGACGAATCATCGCGCCGTTAATGATTGGCTAATCTAATATAGGAAAAGCCTGAAAGACCTAATCAAAATTTGTGATTTAGCTCACGCTTTGCTCATTCATACCATTGGCACCCGAATCAACCTTGCTATTGTAAGCGTAAGGTTAGATGAACGGCGATCACGGATAGAGTCTCGGTCATGAATGCAGCTCAATCAATCAACTCATCACAATCCAATTCGGTGGCAGAGCGCAGGATGCGCATGGCGCCTATTCCTGATGATTTTGCAAGCCTCATGTCGTATGAACAGAAGATCTCGCTTCATCAAAAGCAGCAATTCGGCTGGTTCGTTAAGTTCGTGCGTAGACCGCTGTTTCAACCCATAGAGGTAATTTTATCGAACCCCGACGGCAGTGAGTTTTTAATGCTGGAAACTGATGGCACGACCAGACCCTTCTTCAATGTTCGCACAGAAGATCTGAGCTAAAACCTTAGCCGATCCCCTTTTTAAAACGATGTTTCTCAGAACCAACCTGGGTCAGACACACCTATGCGTTGGCGCTTCTGGCTCTTTACAACTTTACCCTCAAACTTGGGCTCGTAGTCACAGTCACCCTCTTTGCTATTGGGTCTTTCGCCTACGGATGGACGGTTTGCGCATGGACGACTTTGGCATTCGCGGTAGCTTACCTGTCTCAACATAGCGATGAATCGTCTCCTGCGAGCGAAGCAAAGTTGCCTTTCCTGCCGAGTCGACCATTCGATTCGTCTGCTGCGCATCGAGTATGCGGGCCTTGCTGTTGTCATGCCATTGCTGGTCAAGGATGTCCTGCAACACAATCTGAGCCTGCTCATCTTTGACCGGACAAATGACCTCAACCCGATAGTCGATATTACGCGTCATTAGGTCAGCGGAACTGATATAGTATTTTGGCTTGCCGCGGTTGTGAGCAACGTAGATCCGTGGGTGCTCAAGATAGCGATCCACAATACTGATGGCGTTGATATTCTCAGAGATACCACTGACCCCCGGTAGTAGCGAGCACATACCGCGTATAATGAGTTTGATTTCGACACCAGCCTGACTGGCTTCGTAGAGTTTTAACGTCAATTGTCGATCGACAAGATTGTTGCACTTCAAAAATAACTGCGCTCTGAAACCCTGGCGGGCGTTGGCAATCTCATCGTCAATCAGCCGGGTGAGACCGTTACGAGACGTATGCGGTGACACCAAGAGATGTTTGTAGTCGGGGCGTCGATAATTGTATTTTAAAAACTCGAAGACTTGGTGCACATCCTCGCAAATCTCAGAATCAGCCGTTAGCAGTGTGAAGTCTGTATACAGGCGCGCTGTTTTTTCGTTTAGGTTACCAGTACCGATATGGGCATAGCGCACTACTGACCCCGCTTCCATCCGATCAATTACAAATAGCTTGCTGTGCACTTTCAGTCCAGGAATCCCGAAAATGACCTCAATACCCGCCTCGGTCAGACGCTCAGACCAGGCTATGTTGGCCTGTTCATCGAAACGCGCTGCGAGCTCAACGACCACGCGAACGCGTTTCCCGTTGTACTGCGCGTTAATAAGCGCATCGACAATTTGAGAGTTTTTAGCAACTCGGTAAAGACAGACTTTGATAGCGGTGACGGCAGGATCAATCGCTGCTGTTTTTAAGATATCCACTACATAATCAAACGGGTGGTATGGGTAATAAAGCAGGTAATCCTTCAACTTCAATGCGTCAAAAATATTATCTGTCTGATCAAGCTCGCGAATACGAACAGGCTGCATGGGTTTGAATTCGAGATATTTTGGACCGGCATTGGGAAAGCCAATGTAATCCTTCGAGTTGTGGTATCTGCCCCCTGGAATCAGGCTGTCATATCGCCCAAAACCCAGGCGCTTTCGTAAATGCTCCAACAGTGTTTCTGGCATGGTAGCGTCGTATACAAAACGCACAGCATCTGCCTTGCGCCGCTGCTTTAAGCTCGAGGCCATTTTTTCGATCAAGCTTTCATTGATTGTCGTTTCAATTTCCAACTCGGCGTCACGAGAAAACTTAAAACAGTACGCACTAGCGGCCTCAACGGTAAACACCCCTCGAAACACCTTGGGGAGGCAGGCCCGGATTACATCGTCAAGTAAAATAAAGACCTTGCCCTGTTTATCTCGTCCCCGAGGAATGGCAACGAATCTGCCCAGCGCGTCAGAAGGCACTTCCATCACGGCATACCGACTGCCCTCGGGCGTGGTCATATCGACGGCGAGATACAGAGACTCATCCGCAAGAGCGGGAATAGCAACTTCATCGCTCAACAAAATAGGTTCTAGTGCGGGTAAAACAGCCTGGGTAAAGTAAGACTCGACGTACGCCATTTGCTGCTTGCTGAGTTCAGTCTCGTCGATGATATATATGTGACGCTTTCTCAGCTCCGCCAATACCCTAACTTGAGTTCTATCAAACTCCTTTTGCAAGGCAGACACACGCTCTTGGATGGTCTCCAAAAGCTCTTTTGCGCGCTGGCGTTTGCCCCCCGTCGACACCGTAATCAGACGCCGAACTTCAGCCACCCGGACACGGAAGAACTCGTCGAGATTACTCGAAAAAATACCCAGATACCGCAGCCGCTGAATCACCGGTACTGACTCGTCTGCAGCCTCTTGCAGCACGCGCGCATTAAACGAAAGCCAGCTCAGTTCACGAGGCATGAATAAACGCTCGTCAAGATCGGCTAGTCGACCCTCGATCGGATTAATCATGAGATTGATATCCTCCACTACTGGCTATCAGTCACAGGGAATCAGCACAGCTCTGAATCCGAGTGTTGACCCAAGCAATTTATCACAAACCCGGCAGTCTCTTGGGGCTTTTCCATCGGTAATAAGTGCCCGGCATCAAGGGTGTGAAAGTCTATCTGTTTAATGGAGCGTAAGCGATTAGCCACCTTAGGGGTAATCACATAGGAGCGCTCTCCTCCCAACACGTGGACAGGTACTTTGGTGGTTTTGAGTGTCCGCCATAAATTAGGCGGTGATCGATAGACGCAGGCCTCCCAGGCGCCTGAGAAGCGCAATTCAACGCCCTCGGTAGTGGCTACATGAGCCGCCAAAACATAGTCCATGAGCTCTTTATCTGATACGTCGGTAAACGCGCGCTTACCTCGATAGAAATTAAATGCTGCTCCATGGTCGCTAAAACGGTGTGGTCTGCCGATAGCTCCCCTGATCATCTTCGGCCTGTCCGGCCACAACCTAAAGGCCAGTCGTGAAAACGCAAGGAACGAGGAGTCGATGGTAACCGGATCGAGAGCTACGACCCCTTTGACTAAGTCAGGTGCCGCTTTGGCGATAAGCAAGCTAATGGCACCACCCATGGAATGCCCAACCAGCCAAACAGGTGTCTTTGCCTCCCGCCTTAAGGTGGCAATAGCATCCGATGCATAAACCCCCCAATCTAAAAACTGCGGGGCTTCTGTTTGCCACAGGGGGCGATGCTCGATCGTTGATATCTGTCCAAGAGGACTGATGCAACTGAGGAATGTTGTGTAAGTATCAGGGGGAAATCCATTCGCATGTAAAAAGACAAGGTGCTCTTTTGGATCGGGTGAGTCATTAAATTTCGATAGTGTTTGCATGACGCCTCTCCAAGACAAACAACAACGCAGTGTCTATGATGACAGCGCGTAGAGCTCTGAAACGAGGCTAATTAACCCAAGTGCAGAGCACATAAAAAAGAGCACATAAAAGACAGCAAAGCGAGACCAGAGAATGAGCATCACAAAATCAACTCGACTCTTCTTCATGGCTGCGGTCATTAGCATATCTGGCGTACACGCAGATGCTAAAACATATACGTCTGAACTATTCGATACGGTTATCGAGGGGGGTCGGGTCATGGATCCTGAGACGAATTTCGATGCGATAGCTAATATTGGGATACGACGTGGAAAAATAAAGCGCATCACGAACCAGCCTTTAAAAGGAAAACGCCGAATTGATGCCAATGGCTTGGTTGTCGCACCTGGATTTATCGATATTCATTCGCACACGCCCACCCGCCTCGGAGAGCATTTGAGCATCTTAGACGGCATCACAACGCAACTCGATCTCGAGGCGGGCTCGTACCCACCCACAGAGTATGGCTACCAGTTCAAAGGCGGTGCGCAGCTTCATTACGGCTCATCGGTGGGACACTTCGCGATTCGCGGCCTAGTCATGGACGACTCCACCCAAAGTTACTTCTTCTCAGAAGACGGCTTCATTTCGCTGAGCGGTGGTATGTGGCGCCAAGCCGCCTCACCGGAGCAAGTCGAGGAAATGCGTAAACACCTAAGACACGGCCTTGAACTTGGCGGACTGGGCATCGGTGTCCTTTTGGATTACATGACGGAAGCGGTAACCGAAAGCGAATTAAGCATGATCTTTGAGACGGCCGCCGAGTATGACAAACCCGTGTACGTGCATGTCAGGCGAGGTATGCCGGGTGATCCAACAGGGCTCGATGAGGTGCTGGCACTAGCCGAGACGCACAATGTGGCCACATTGATTTGTCACATTACTCACTCCGCAATGGGAGGTATCGGGGTATGGCTGGCCAAGATCGATGCTGCCAATGCCCGCGGTGCACGAATCACTACCGAAACGCTGTCTTATCTGGCCGGTGGAACATCGATCGCCGCTGATGTCTTCGTTAATCGCGACTGGCGCGCAATTTTTGATATCGATTATGAGGATGTGCAATGGGTCCCGACCGGAGAATGGCTCGATGAAGAGCGTTTCTTGCGGTATCAAAACGAATATCCAACAAGCTCGATCAATCACCACTACGTTAAAGAAGAATGGCTACTAAGAGCACTTGCTTGGCCCGGGATGATGGTATCGACGGATGCGCTTCCGGCCTTCGACCTTGACGTAAAAACCAACCCCAATATTGCAGGCACCTATGCTCATTTTCTCGGTCGCTATGTGAGAGATCTGCGCTTAATGTCGCTCATGGAGGGACTGCGGCGGATAACGCTCCTTCCAGCTGATTGGTTAAGCTTGGCTTCTGATGCCTTTAATTCCAAAGGACGACTTCAGGAAGGCGTTGATGCCGATCTGGTTATTTTCAATCCAGACACGATCGCGGCACAGGCTGAGTACGGGGACCCCTATCAGTCTTCGATCGGGATCTCACATGTCCTAGTGGCCGGGAGACCCGTAGTCACCAACGGTAAGCAGGTTGAGGGTAGGTATCCGGGAAAACACCTGTTAACCCCTCTTTCAGACTAGCTTTCTTCAGCACAACATCAGCTGCGCAGTCACGTATTGATAACGTCTATGTTTTTTGGCTTTTTCCTTAAAGTTTCGAAAATTCTTTGTCCAGATCGTAGCGGCTGGAGGTCACATAGCGCTCCATAGCTGCAATTTTCCGCTCAGCCTCTCGCACGCGATCCCGCGCCTTAGCCATCCGTGTTGACGGCGCCTCGGAATAACGAAAAGCGGAACGCGGTCGATACTCCCGGCGGTCCTCGTCGTACTCCCTGACAACCTCGCTGTCATAGCGACCACCTTGCCAACGCGACGACCGCTTACTGATCAGAACCCAGGCAGCAATGTAAAACCAGAACATGATCGAACCCGTGAAGAGGAATAACGCAAATGCGGACAGGCGTGTTACCCAGGTGGGCACTTCCCAATAGTCCGCCAATCCGGCGCACACGCCACCAAACCAGCCATCGGATGGGTGTCGATACAAACCTATTCCCCAACCATTCTTTCGACCATGATCAAAATTGTGATAGCGATTTCGGTCTTGTTTACTCATCGATTCGTTTCCTTGTCATTGCGCCAATCGGGATGATCTGCATCCAAGATGGCTTCCAGATTAGTGATTCGATCCGTCATCCGATCGACAGATTCCAGCATCTCATCGAGTGCCTCGCGGTCATCGTCGGACAGAACACGACTTGAGTTCTTCAGGCTACGGTAATGTAGCGTAATCCAGATCGGCGCTACGACGACCAGTAGCAAGATCATGGGGACAAACATAAATTCTAAAAAATTCACTTACTTCTCCAAAAAGCATCTGAATCGTTAAATTCAATAGCTTACGCACTGTCTGT
Organism: uncultured Alteromonadaceae bacterium; assembly: GCA_913064725.1. Lineage (GTDB taxonomy): Bacteria > Pseudomonadota > Gammaproteobacteria > Pseudomonadales > Halieaceae > Luminiphilus. The sequence goes on from CAJYAI010000033.1 coordinate 8,011, forward strand.
CACGCACTGATCACCAGGATACATTTTCCCCCCAATGATCATGCCCCAGCCCAGCATCTCAATGACCAAACCACCTTGTAATAACCACGGCATATCGCTGAACAAGCCAACGGCGATTGGACCAATAGCGAAAACTGCGAGCACGGTACCCCATCGACTGAGTCGTTGGAGATCAACATCTGCTCCGAGAGCATGTCGTATTTCCTCGCTGCCGACTGCATCTCCCGTAATCCTAGAAATCTGCACCAGTGCATCCAAACGCTTTTCCGCACTAATGCGCCGCGCCCTCACCACCATGTATATAATAAAGGCCAGAGATAAAATCGCTACATGACCCGTTGCGATCGCTAACATTCCTTCTGACATAACAACCTCCTTATATTACCGAGTAGAACTGACTGGCTTTGCCTGTCTTCGATCAGACGCACCCACCTGTTCAGCACAAAACATAGCGGCGTCATCAGAAGCTTTACCTCCCTCTTGCATCTTATTGACGCAAAAAACGAAATCGCTGACCTCAACTCGATCGGAGCTACTCACAGTGATACAACCGGGTAGGACGAGGATTCCAACGAGCAGCAGCCAAATCGTCCGTGACCGATTAGCTATCGATAAACGCTTCATTCGGCACCTCTGAAGTCGATATCCGCACCTGAAGACGTATCCGATTCAGCGACGGTAGGTTGACCGTAGACGTCAATATCAGCCCCGCTAGAGGCATCGCCGTAAAAGGCATCACTCACGTTGATGTTGATATCGGCGCCACTCGACGCATCGGCTGTAGCTGTTTTGAGTTCTAAACGCTTCAGATCGACGCCCGCCCCACTCGAGGCATCAATGGTCGCGGTCTGACAGCGCCCAATAACCTCGATATCGCTGCCACTAGACGCGTCTATCGAGAGTGTTTCGCAATTCACTCCCTCAACCAGTAGCTCAGCACCGGAGCTAGCCTTCAAAACGCTAAGGCTAGGCATTTGAATCATCACTGAAACGTCTGCAGAGTGCTTCCACCAGTCCCAAAAGCCACCTGAGCGATATTCTCGTCCAACCACCAGGACATCATCTTCAACGCGAATCTTTAAATTCTCGAGTTGCTCGGCACTCTCCGAACTCGCAGTCACCAAAAACTGCTTACCCACGACAACTCCAACATCGAGTCCTTGCACGGCCGCGACCCCATTAAAGTTATCCAATTCGAAGACCTTGTCTGCAGCCCATACGCTTGGCACCGTAGCGATGATACCCACTGACATCAAACCAGTCGCCAGACCCTTCAAAGCATTTCTAGCATCCATACATTTACCCCTCTTATTTACCGGTTTCTCTACAGTAAATCGACGTCGAACTGATCCATGATCGCGCCCAGATTTTCGGGATCGATGGAGCCGAGAATGTTTACGAATACTGCGTCGTCCGCGTCAACGGCCATGACTGTCAGACCCTGCACGCCCTCGCCATTGGCCTTGATGAAGACCTGAACGTTCTGACGGTCCTCGTTTACCTGAATTATTGGCTCCCAGTTCTGGTTTGAGAGCATATTTTTCGCATTCTGTAGCTGGTCTATGGCCGGTAAGACTTCGCCTCCCGTCGAGTACACATTAATGCGCACGCCCTCGAGACCCTCCAAAACAGCAGCCGCCTCAGGATCATTCTTCGCTGGCTTTGACATGAGACTAAGCAGGAATCCCCCAACGTTCACCCGCACCTTCGGCTCACCATAGACTTCGTCTAGACTTTCGAAGGCCACGTATCCTGGCATGGTCTTCAGTTCGTCTTCTTGTGCCACGGCAGAGAGGGCTAGCAACATCGTAATAACGCCGATCGTGAGCATTCTCATGGTGTGTTTCAATTTTTTCTCCTAGGTGCGGGCACCCTTGCAAACCAAGGCGCGAGACAATAGTGGCAAAGAAGTGGCAAGTGAGCGCAAGACAATTGCTGAGATCTCAAACGCCTTTTTCAAGCCCTGTTGACTGCTCCTGCACCTCCATTGATTGCTTGAGCACCTCAAGTTCCTCGCTCAGCATGTCCTCTGTGGCCAGTGCGTCGATTTCATCTGCGAGGCTTGGCTTGCCTCGACCCAAGTTCATTGCTTCAAGCTCGCCTTCCATTCCATCGACGCGACGCTCGAATCGCTCGAAACGCTCGAATGCATCATCGAGTTGGTTACGATGAATCTGGGTCTGTGTTTTGCGGCGCTGGGAAACAGAATCTGCACGCATCAAGATCGCCTTGCGCTTTGCACGGGCGTCGTCAAGCTTTGACTGAAGCTGAGCTACCTCGTGATATAGCTGCTCGATGTGTTCATCGGCCAACACCAGCTCGCCCTCAAGTGCTGCAACATCTGACTCGAGACGACGCTTTTCATGAAGTGCAGCCCTGGCAAGATCCTCACGGTCCTTGGATAACGCTAACTTCGCTTTTTCTTCCCAAGTCGTGGCCTGAGCTTTCATCGAACGTAACTGTCGCTCCTGCGTCTTTTTGTCAGCCAAGATGCGTGCAGAGGCAGATCGTACTTCAACCAGCGTGTCCTCCATCTCTTGGATAATCAGGCGAATCATCTTCTCCGGATCTTCTGCACTGTCACACATTGCATTCAGATTCGAATTCACGATGTCCGATAGCCTCGAAAAAATACCCATGTCTCTTTTCCTACTGTTTCGTTAATCCTGCGTCGTTATTGCCATTTACGCGCCATTTCAATAAAAGTGTTTAAAAACAACACTTTAAGCAAAAATTATGTAAATTTAAGGGTTCGTAGCGCTCGCAATAAAGGTAAATTTCACTCTTTAAAGGGCAATAAAAACCCAATTAAAAAGTATTATTAGCCTATAATTACCTCATGGAAACGATGCAAACCGTCATTGGAGAGAGTCATGCGCTGAACAGAGCGCTTGATCATGTTTCAAATCTCGCGGGTATTGATCGGTCTGTCCTGGTCACAGGCGAGCGCGGCACAGGTAAAGAAATCGCGGCCAATAGACTCCACTTTTTATCCCCCCGGTGGCAGGGACCTTTCATTAAATTAAACTGCGCTTCGCTGCCCGAAAACCTGCTTGATAGCGAACTTTTTGGGTATGAACCTGGCGCCTTTACCGGCGCTCGCCGCAGTCATGAAGGCAGGTTTGAGCGCGCTGACCAGGGGACCCTTTTCCTTGATGAGTTGGGCACGATGCCACTGGCGCTTCAAGAAAAGTTACTTCGGGTCATTGAATACGGCGAGTTAGAGCGCATCGGCGGAAGTGAGACAATAAGAGTAGATGTTCGCATCGTAGCTGCGACCAATGCGGATCTTCCATCGATGGCCGCCGGCGGTAAATTTCGCTGGGACCTACTGGATAGACTTACGTTCGACGTGGTGGACATGCCCCCCCTGCGCGAGCGAGGGGGAGACATCGCACTGCTCGCAGAGCATTTTGCGGTTCGGTTCGCCGCCGAGTCGGGGTGGCACCATTTCCCGGGATTCTCGCCAAATGCTAAAAGCGAGCTGTATCGTCACGAATGGCCGGGCAACGTTCGTGAACTTCGAAACGTCATCGAGCGTTCCCTGTACCGACAAGGTGAAGACGGAGAGCAAATTACTGATCTCGTTATCAATCCGTGGCCAGATAGACACACCGGAGCCTATGATGCTCCGCTCCCAGACACATCATCAAAAAACGAGTCGAACTCGGAACTACCTAGGGATCTGCGAGCAGCACTAGAGCAACAGGAAGCGTCATGGTTGGAGCAAGCGCTAGACCAAACGGGCAATAACCAAAAGCAAGCGTCAGCATTGCTGGGATTGAGCTACGACCAAATCAGAGGCCTCATGCGAAAACACGGGCTACGAAGCCGTTCACTCCGCTCTTAGCTACCCAGAACGGACTGATAAACCCTCAAATTCCCCTCGACCATGGCATCAATAGAGAACTCCGAACGAGCCAGAGTTCTGCCACCTGCGCCGAGCGTATTGCGGAGCTCTTGATTGGCGAGTAAGGCGTCTAGTGCCCCCAAGAGCCCCGGCTCATCGCCTATGTCAAACGTGATCCCATTCACGTCGTCCAGGACGATCTCAGGAATACCGCCCGCTCGCGCCGCCACCACGGGCACACCAGAGGCAGAGGCCTGCAATAAGGCAACGCCTAAGCCCTCGCGCTCCGCTGGGTGCACCACAGCGTAAAGATTGGGAAAGATACGCGCCAAATCGTCCCGAAAGCCGGCCATTTTTACTCGACCCTGAAATTCGGTTAGCGCTACTCGATTCGTTAGCTCTGCCTTGAGCGGACCCTGTCCGAAAATTAGCACCTGAAGCTCCGGGTGCGCCTGTAACAATTTAGGCAGGCTATTCAACAGGTACTTGTGGCCTTTACGCGGAATAAGCTGCGCAATAACCCCAAGCGTTTTTGCATTGCTCGGTAGCGAAAACTCGGTCTCGAACCAGTGATTGTCGGCCTCATTGTTGTAAGCATCCGCGTCGACCGCGCTTCGCACTGTTTCGATCTTTGACGCATCTATGCCTCCTGACACCAATACACTGCCAATAGCCTTGGAAATAACAATAACACGGCAGTACAGTGCGTATTTCAATGGTGCGAGCAGTCGAGACTCCCGATTATCAACGCGCCGAGAGAGAATGGCGGGGATACCCATGAAGCGAGCGGCGAGCCCGCCGTAGATGTCCGCACCCCGTCGGCTGTGAATGTGGACGATATCGGGTTGTTCCTTTTTTAGGATGCGTATGAGCCTTGGCACCACCCCAACGTCGAGATCACCGGACATGCCGACTTCGTAGACGCATGCGTTGTCGCCCACCGCGGCGGCGATATCAGATCTGTCAGGACAAACGAGAACATTCTCCACACCACGACGGGCTAGTCCTTCATTGAGCCAGACAACTTGCTGAGCACCACCGTAAAGATAACGCCCTGCTTCGACATGAAGTACTTTCACTGAGTCACTTACTCACCTAAGTCAGCAATTGCTCTTGCTTCGCAAAATCAAGGGTCGCATTGACGGCAATCGTCAGTTTACTAATCAGCTCGTCCACATGCTCACGCTGCAAAATCAGCGGTGGGCAGAGAGCGACGCGATTACCACCGAGCGGCCGAACAATGAGCCCCGCAGCTTCGGCGGCTTTCGCACAGTATTGACCCACGGCCATGCCCTCGAATGCCTGGCCTGTGGACTTATTGGCAACTAATTCAAGCGCAGCAATCATGCCTTTTCCCGACACCTCACCGACCAATGGGTGTTCCTTAAAGATTGCCAACCGCTCTTGCAGGTAGTCGCCGATCTTCGCCGCATGCGCAAAAATATGATCGCGCTCATAAATTTCCAGCACTTTGTGAGCAACCGCACAGCCTAATGGGTGGCCGCTGTAGGTGTAACCGTGACCAAAGACCCCCATGTCAGACGCAGCACTCTCAACCGCCTCCACGAAATCACCACTGACCACTGCAGCACTGACTGGCACGTAAGCCGAACTCAGCGCCTTGGCAAAAACCATCATCTCGGGACGCATGCCCATGGCGTTAGCACCAAAATCAGTACCGAGGCGACCAAAACCACAGATGACTTCATCGTCCCAAAGGGCAATTCCATACTTATCGAGAACCGCTTGGATCACTTCGTAGTAACCGGGCGGCGGTATCAGCACACCACCCGCACCTGATACCGGCTCAGCGATCATAGCTGCCACGGTCTCGGGCCCGGCTGCAATAATTTGATCCTCTAACTCGCTTGCTCGTCGCGCTACGAATTCGGTCTCGCTTTCACCCGGGTTCGCAGATCGATAAAAGTGAGGCGACCCGGTTCTGATAACGCCCAGTGCATCAAATGGCAGCTGAAAATGATTGTGGTTCGTGGGTATCCCAGTAAGAGAGGCAGACGCCACCGTCACACCGTGATAACCCTTGTCGCGGGCGATAATTTTCGTGCGCTGAGGCTGACCGGTCGCGGTCGCGTGATACCGAATCATCTTTACCAGTGTGTCGTTCGCGTCCGAGCCACTGTTCCCCAGAAAAACCCGTGCGCTTTTCATAGGTACCATCGAAGCGAGCTTGTCAGCCAGCATCATGGCACTGTCGTGTGTTTTGCCGCCAAACATGTGACTAAAACTCAACTCACGCATTTGGCGGGTCGCCGTCTCAATGATTTCCTCGTTTCCGTAACCCAGCGATGTACACCACAGGCCCGCCATACCCTCAAGGTAACGCTTACCCGAGCGATCGAAGATATACGGTCCCTCGCCTCGTGCAACCACCATCTGCTCCGCCGCCGATGGATTTGTTGTCGGATATAACATGGATGTCATAACAGCCCCCTGAAAAGTCAGTTGTAATCTGACTGTCATTCTCACGCAGTTTTTACAGTTAAAAATAGTACACGCTAGGGTTGGTTTTGTCCCAATGAACAGACGGCCGCGAAGTGATACCAGTCAAGGCAAGCCCCCTCGATTAGACCTTCTTGTATGACCCGACCTTATTGTATGAAGTACGTTGCAGTGAGGCCCATTCAAGCAAATCAATTTAACCGATGGTAGACAGGTGTTCTCACCGGCACTCACTGCACCTCGCCGACTACAAGATCTGTCTAACGCGCCTTTTTGCGTTCCTTACCGCAGCGTTCGCAGCGCTGACGTAGAAGGTGCTCCCCGCGCAGTAATGCGAGACTGTCTGGTTTCACCTGTCGCCATTTATGGCGTCCACGCGCGCATGAGGACAGACCTTTTTGCGTCATCGAAACGCGTTAGGTGTGGAGTGTTTTTGATACAGCCGACTGCCAGGAGGCCAGTCGCTGCTGTCGTTGCTCCGGACCCAAACCCACCTCAAATACTTTCTCCGCTCGCCACACGTTACTCAAGGCCTCGGGGGAGTCCCAGATACGTTCACCCAGACCAGCCAGAAAACAAGCGCCTGCAACGGTGGTCTCGATGACTTCCGGGCGGGTTATCGGACGACCTAGATAATCTGCCTGCAACTGCATCAGTAAATCGTTGGCAGATGCGCCGCCGTCTACTTTAAGCACCTGCATCGCTTGCCCGCTATCTGACTCCATCACCTTGAGAATATCGACATTCTGCAAGGCCATGGCATCGAGCGTGGCGCGGGCGATTTCGCCTTTACCAGAGCCGCGCGTGAGGCCGGTAAGAGTACCTCGGGCCTCCGGTGCCCAGTAGGGTGCGCCCAATCCTGCGAGTGCCGGCACAAACTCAACGCCGCCAGCGTCATCGACACTGGCAGCGAGTGCTTCAATGTCAGCCGCATTTTCAATCATGCCTAGCTGGTCTCGCAGCCACTGGACTGCTGCGCCACAAACGAATGCGCCGCCCTCGAGTGCGTAAGTAGCGGTCTCCCCTTCCAATTGCCAAGCCACGGTACTCAGCAGACCATGGTCAGATCCGACAGGTGTATCGCCCGCATTCATTAAGATAAAGGAGCCGGTCCCAAAGGTGCACTTGGCATCTCCAGGTTGAAAACAAGCCTGACCAAATAGCGCCGACTGTTGATCGCCCGCAACACCCGAGACCGGCACACCGTCGGGCAATCCTGGCACTGCTTCAGTGACCGTAAACCGACCGCTCGACGGACATATCTCAGGCAAAATTGCGCGAGGAACCCCGAAAATGGAGAGCAGATCATCATCCCAATCGAGGGTTTCTAACGCCATCAGCGACGTCCGAGACGCATTGGAAACATCCGTCTTATGAGTCTTACCGTTGCTTAGGCGCCACATGAGGTAGGTATCGATTGTGCCTGCTCTCAAGCGGCCCTCAGCAAGCAAGTTCTCGGCTGACGGCGAATGATCGAGTAGCCACCTGAACTTAGTCGCAGAGAAGTACGGGTCGAGCACTAAGCCACTTCGGGCTTTGATCAGGGCCTCGTGACCGGCAGTCTTCAACCTCTCGCAGACATCGGTGGTCCGGCGACATTGCCATACGACGGCATTGTGAACCGCCTGTCCTGTCAACGCGTCCCATAGCACAGCAGTCTCGCGTTGATTTGTGATACCGATGGCTAAAACGTCCGAGGCATCATATTGCCGCGATGCAAACACGGCAGTGAGTCCCTGCAGAACCGATTGCCAAATGTCCTCGGGATCGTGTTCCACCCAGCCCGGCTGAGGAAATAGTTGTTGGAATTCGTGATTTACTGAGGTTAACAGTCTCCCCTCAGTATCCATGAGTGCAATGGTGGAGCCCGTGGTGCCCTGATCGATAGCTAAGATGACCTCAGTCACACCACAGCCTCCTCTTTTTGCCCATCACATTAGGCGGCGGTATAACCCTCGATTGCTTTAATTTCGAGGTAATCGGTAAAGCCATGGGCGCCCCACTCTCGGCCGTTGCCAGACTGCTTAAAGCCGCCAAAGGGAATATCCGCTCCGCCACTAGCTCCATTGATGTGGATATTGCCCGCCCGAATTTTTGAAGCCACAGCACGCGCATGGTCGATATCACCGCTCTGCACATAACCAGCCAAGCCATATGGTGTGTCATTGGCAATCCGAATCGCCTCGTCTTCACTGTCGTAGGGGATCATTGTTAGTACAGGACCGAAGATTTCCTCTCGTGCAATGGTCATATCGTTGGTAGCTTCCGAGAAGATCGTTGGCTTAACATAATGGCCTGAGTCAACACCATCAGGAAGACCGGTGCCACCGCAAACGAGTTTGGCGCCCTCATCAATACCAGCCTGGATTAGACCTTGTATTTTGTCCCACTGCACCTTCGAAACAACGGGTCCCATGGTCGTCTCTTTACTGGTCGTATCGCCCACCACCACGGATTCTGAGACAGCGGCTGCAATTTGCTCTGCCTCGGCAAGCCTGTTTCGAGGCACGAGCATGCGCGAGGGTGCGTTACAGGACTGTCCCGTGTTGTTGTACATATGAAGGACACCGCCGGTAACGGCTGTTTGAAGGTCAGCATCATCTAAGATGATATTGGGCGACTTGCCCCCGAGTTCCTGTGTCACGCGCTTCACTGTGGGCGCTGCATTTTGCGCGACCAAGGACCCTGCACGAGTGGATCCAGTAAACGACATCATATCGACGTCCGGGTGCTTTGATAGCGCGGTACCAACGCCTGGACCGTCGCCATTGACCATGTTGTAGACACCTGCAGGCACACCTGCCTCGTGCATGATCTCAGTAAAAATGTATGACGACAAAGGCGCTACTTCACTGGGCTTTAAGACCATAGTGCAGCCCACCGCAAGTGCCGGCGCAACCTTACATGTCACCTGATTCATCGGCCAGTTCCAAGGGGTGATCAATCCACATACACCAATGGGTTCTTTAACAACACGATGCGCACCCAAGTCCTCAGAGAACGCAAAATTCCTCAGAACCTTTGCCGCTTCTGTGATGTGGGCGAGTCCAGCGTAAGCTTGCGCTGTCGAGGCCAGCGAGATCGGTGCGCCCATCTCTTCGCGAATCGCCTCGGCGATATCACCGATACGCGACAGATAAATCTCCGCAATCTTGTCGAGTAAAGCGGCACGTTCTTCGACCGACGTTTGGCTGAAGGTTTCAAATGCGGCCTTCGCGGCTGCGACAGCGCTGTCCACGTCCGCTTCGTTGCCAACGGCAATAGTCGCGCACTGCTCGAGTGTTGCTGGATTCTCAACGGCCAGTGTGGTGGTAGCCGAGGGCTCTACCCACGCTCCATTAATGTAAAACTTAGTGTACTCACGCATTGTATTTCTCCGGTGTTTAAAACGACGAACCATCGTTGTATATCGTTAGTGTTATACCGTAACTCTACTGCAGAACGCGACTGGGATGCATCCCATCAACATAACCCATAAACGGCGAGTGAATGGAGTACCCTAAAAGCGCTCGCGTTCGCTCTGGTAAGGCAACAGCGGCGTCGGGCGGCACGGCGAGAAGCATGCTCTCCAAGGGTCTTGCCCAGCCCGCGCAATATTGTGGCGTAACGATTAACCGATTGCTCTGACTATTGTTGGCGCCACCTCTATGCCAGACGTCACTGCGCATAATCATTACCGACCCTGCCGGCATCGTTGCCTTTATCGAAGCGACGGAGCCCTCTGAGGAGACGGTTAAAGCCTCTCTCTGATCAAAATGGGCGTCGTCCAGCTTGCCCTCAATATCGTGACTCTCCCATTGGTGACTGTAGGGAATAACCTCAGTTGCACCGTTATTTCCCGTAGTATCGTCCAGTGCCCAAAATGCAGACACACCAAAAATCCCATGCGGTTGTGGCACCGAAATATGCCCATCGTCAGTGTGCCAAGGTTGAACGGTCTCGCCAGGGTGCAAGTTGATTGATAGACAGGCAGACAGCAGACAACTCTCGCCCAAATAATGCTCTGCAAAGGCTAGGGCCAATGGATGCTGAATCATGTCAGCAAACTTGGATGACTTGGCTAACAGCGCGTACAGACGCTGACTATGAGTCCCCTCAAACACATTGCGACCCGATGGCGATCGCTGCATGTGACGCTCCAACACAGCGCGGTACAATTGGCACTCGTCCTCGGATATCGCGCCCTCAATAATCACATAGCCTCGGTCATACACGTCGTTAAGCGCCTGACAAAATTCAGTCTTTGACAACCACGGTGATACTGCTGCGAGATGGGTATTACTCGGCTCACTGGGCGCACAAGAGTTAAAAGCGATATCAGTACTTAACGTCATTTGGCTGTCTCGAGTTGGTGCAACATCCAGGATTGATTCATACTTAGGGACACTGAACATACTGAGGCTTTCAAAGTGAATCAAGCTGTAGACTTAGATGAATTGACACTCTTTCGCGATATGGCACGCAGAGCCTTCGAAAAAGAAATCGCCCCCTTCTATGAAGAGTGGGAACACGATCACATGGTACCCCGGACTCTCTGGAACACGCTGGGGCAAGCTGGCCTCCTGTGTCCCGATGTTGATGAAGCCTATGGCGGCGCAGGTACCACCGCCCACGTCACACTCGCCATGATCGAAGAGCTATCGCGCATGGGGTTTGGTGGCTTCGCCTCGGGATACGGTATTCATTCAAATATCATCGCGCCGTATTTAAGCCGACACGGCACGGAAGCACAAAAAGCGCACTGGTTACCCCGCATGGTTACGGGCGATGTCGTGGGTGCGCTGGCCATGACCGAACCGGGCGCGGGCTCAAACGTACAGGGCATTCGTACCAGCGCAGTTCGCGACGGCGATGAGTGGGTGCTTAATGGTTCAAAGATCTTCATCACCAATGGTATTCATGCTGACCTCGTTATTGTCGCCGCCATTACTGATCCGGGCAAAGGCGCCAAAGGCACATCACTTTTTTTAGTCGATGCTCACGCCCCGGGCTTTGAGAAGTCCAAAAAGATCGAAAAGATTGGTCAGCACACGTCTGATACCGCGCTGCTGTTTTTTACTGACGTCAGACTGCCAGCGGAGGCGCTCTTGGGCGAGGTAAATAAAGGCTTCGCCATTTTGATGGACGAACTTCCTCGAGAGCGTCTGGGCATTGCTGCGCAAGCCGTGGCGGCATCAGAGGGCGCCCTCGATATCACCATTGAATACGTCAAAGAACGCGAAGCCTTTGGCAAGAAGGTGGGACAATTTCAAAATACGCGGTTCAAGCTGGCGGACGTGAAAACACAAGTCGCCGTAAACCGAGCGTTTTATGAACAATGTGCCAATAAGTACGCTACCGATGATTTGAGCACCGAGGAAGCGGCCATGCTCAAACTAGCTAGCTGTGAAATGCAGTGCGATGTTGCGGATCAGTGCTTACAACTATTTGGTGGCTATGGCTACACGACTGAGTATCCCATCTCACGCTTTTACGTGGACGCGCGCATTCAAACCATCTACGGCGGCACATCTGAGATCATGCGCGAACTGGTGGCTCGATCAATACTGGGGCGCGAGTAACCCGATAGCGAGGCGAACATCATGACGTATCCAATACTTTGCCGGCTTTTGGTGCCGGCACTTTCGGTATTCCGTTCGGTTCTAGTCGGTCCGGTCGTGCTCGGTACCATTGCCCTCGGTTCTGTTGTGCTAGCTCCGGCAAGCGTATCGGCATCAGACGAGTCGCTCGATGCTGTTATTAGCAATCACTGGGACTGGGTTCTTGAGCAGTATCCCGAATATCGTCGCGAATACGGCGATATGTCCGGCAACCAGAGCTGGACCGATTTAAGTGCAGAGGCCATTGCGGCGCGACATGAGGCGACTCAAGCCTTTATTGCGGACCTCAATGATATCGATTCAGGTGCTTTGAGCGACATCGGTCAATTAAATCAACGGATGCTAAAAACAGCACTCGAAGAAGAAGTCGAATCGTTCAACAGTGGTCTCCACCTAATCGCTCTTAATATGCGAAGCGGGCCACAGCACCGTTACACCATGGTCGAGCGGCTACCGATGGTCACTGAGAGTGATTATACGGATTGGCTAGCGCGACTTGAGAAATTACCCGAGCAACTAGGACAGTACCAGGCCCTCTTGTCGGAGGGGGTCGATCGTGAGCGAACGCAGGCGAGAATTATCATCGAGCGGATCCCAAAGCAACTCGACGCACTCATTGTTGATAACCCGGAGGACAGCCCGTTCTGGGGTGTTTTCGACACTATGCCCGAGTCTGTCGACATACAAGCAGCCCAGGCGATAAAGGCTCGCGCACGCAGCGTTATCAGCGAACAGGTGACGCCCGCGTACGCTGAGTTTAAAACATTCGTTGAAGAGCAGTATCTGCCAAACACCAGAGAACATCCCGGCATCGGTACGCTGCCAGGAGGCAAGGCCATCTACGCCATGTTGGCGCGTCACTTCACAACGACCGATATGACCCCAGAAGAGATTCATAATCTCGGTCTAGCTGAGGTGGCACGAATACGCGGTGAGATGCAGGCGGTTATCGACGAAGTTGGATTCGAGGGCGATATCAGTGCATTTAACGATTTTCTACGAAACGACCCGCAGTTTTACTATGAGACTGCAGAAGAGCTACTGGAGGCTTATCAAGCTGTGTCGAAGCGACTCGATCCAGAACTGGTAAAGCTCTTTGGTAAATTACCGCGAATGCCTTACGGCGTTCGTCCAATCGCACCTGAGTTGGCACCCGATACGACGACCGCTTATTACATGCGACCAGCGTTAGATGGGAGTCGTCCTGGCTGGTACTACGTCAATTTGTACAAGCCAGAAGTTCGTCCGAAGTATGAAATAGAGGTGCTATCTGTTCATGAGAGTGTGCCGGGTCACCATCTGCAAATAGCACTGGCCCAGGAAATAGATGGCCTCCCTGAGTTTCGCCGTAACAGTAGCGTTACCGCCTTCATTGAGGGATGGGGACTTTACTCCGAGCGCCTCGGCTACGATATGGGACTTTATCAGGATCCCTATTCACGTTACGGACAGCTCATTTACGACATGTGGCGTGCCGTTCGACTCGTTGTAGATACAGGCATTCATTATTTCGGCTGGTCACGTCAAGAAGCGATCGACTATTTCAAGTTTAACGCAGCCAAAACTGAGGCCGATATCATCAATGAAATTGACCGCTATATAGGCTGGCCCGGTCAAGCGCTAGCCTACAAAATCGGGCAATTAAAAATGCTGGAATTACGCGCTAACGCTGAGAGGACTCTGGGAGAAAGGTTCGATATTCGTGCGTTTCACGACGAGTTGCTTGGTGCCGGGGCTATCCCACTAGATGCTCTGGAGGCGCGGATGGACCGGTGGATTGCGGCAGAAAAAGCCAAGCTGTGAGCAACCCAAGGTCTGAGCAATCCATGGCCTGGGCAATCCATGGTCTGGGTAATCCATGGCCCGAGAAAGCCATAGCCTGACAACGCCAAGCTCCGAAAGCCTAAAATCTTGTGCTAATGATCTGAGGGCAGGTACAGCTTGCCCTCAGCAAATAAGCTGCAACTCCCTGTTAATCGAACCCGGCTATCCTGCCATTCACACCTGAGCTGTCCACCGCGTTCGGAAAGTTGCTGCGCCGCAAGCGTTGTTTTATCGAGCCTTTTTGCCCAAAACGGCGTGAGTTGGCAGTGCGCAGAGCCGGTTACTGGATCCTCATCGATACCTAACTGTGGGATAAAAAAACGAGATACAAAGTCAGCGATTTCGCCCCTCGCGGTGATAGCCACCCCCAATTCTGTGGCTGCAATTAACGCCGAAAAGTCCGGGGAGCAGGCCTCGACCACCGCCTGACTTTCTACCTCGCACACCATTTGCCATGCCGATTGCTGGGGTTGATACATGCCTAGGACCGGGACACCCAGTGCCGCCTGAATCGCCGGCACTAGATCGATAGAGTCCATGAGTACGGCTGGGAATTCTATGGTTAGCCGACCATCTTGCCGTGTGACGAACAGGTCACCGCTCGCCGTCTCAAATCTGAGCTCATCACCGCACCACCCGCGGCAATAATCCATAGCATAAGCAGCAGCCAGCGTAGCGTGTCCACACAGAGGCACCTCTGCCGTCGGACTAAACCACCGTAATTTGTAGTGATCCTCGCCCAGCGCCTCGAGAAACGCCGTCTCACTTAAGTTGTGTTGCGCGGCAATAGATTGCATCAACTCGTCTGTCAGCTGTGTCTTCAATGGTACGACGGCAGCCGGGTTACCGCCGAAACAGGCATCTGTAAACGCATTCACTGTGTAAACAGGCAATGACGATCTGTGGTCCATATTGGTACTCCAAACTGTGACGTGTGATCCGCCTAAATACACCGCAAGCCCCACGACCCACTATCACGGTCACACAAGAGCTTCCGGACTCCTCCGGCACGACGAATTTACTGTAACGTATCGAGACAGTCAGCCAGTGTACCCACTAGCTGATCCATATGTGCACGCTCCATCACAAAGTGCGGCGCCATCTGAATGGTGTCGCCACCATAGCGTACTAAGACGCCTCGCTCCCACATGGCCATCGCTACGTCAAAGGGGCGACGCAGTGGCTCATCGCCTTTGGCTTCCAGCGTTATCGCACCGGCAAAACCGTAATTTCGTATGTCCGATACGTATGGCTTCCCGCGCAGCTGATCATGCAGTAAGCCTTCAAAATAGGGGGCCTCGCGAGCAACCCTGTCGGGCAAGTCCTCCTCGACTAGAATATCGAGAGCGGCAAGCCCAGCGGCACAGGCAACCGGATGCGCAGAATAGGTATAACCGTGTGCAAATTCGAGTACGTAGTCAGGGCCTGCGTGCGTCATAAACGTGTCGTGGATCTCGGTCGATGCAATCACCGCCCCCATGGGAACAGCGCCATTTGTTAGCTGTTTCGCGACGTTGAGAATATCCGGCACCACACCAAATGCATCTGATCCCGTCATCGCGCCGCATCGACCGAAGCCGGTTATGACCTCATCAAAAATGAGCAGGATGTTATGCTCATCACAGAGATGACGCAGCCGTTGCAAATAACCAACCGGTGGCGGCAATACGCCTGCTGATCCGCCCATTGGCTCGACGATCACCGCCGCTATGGTGTCAGCGCCGTATGTTTGCACCAACGTTTCGAGCTCATCAGCCATGTGCGCACCATGGCTTGGCATCCCACGGGTGAACACGTTCTCCGGAAGTACGGTGTGCGCGAGATGATCAGTTTCTAGCACCTCACCGAATAAGCGTTTATTTGCAGGAATCCCCCCTACCGCGACGCCACCAAAGTTCACACCGTGGTATCCCTTTTGTCGGCCTATGAACCGGGTCTTACTCGTTTCGCCCTTTAGCTGCCAGTAGGCTCTCGCCATCTTGAGCGAGGTGTCGGCCGATTCTGATCCAGAGTTGGTGTAAAACACGTGATTCAAGTCGGCCGGCATCAACGCTGCGATTTTCGTGGCCAACTCGAAGGCCTTGGGATGCCCAAACTGAAACGGGGGACAAAAATCGAGTCTAGCCATTTGTTGACTAACAGCTTCCGTAATCTCGGGCCGCGCATGGCCCAAGCCAGAGGTCCACAACCCTGAATGACCATCCAAGACCTTTCTACCGTGAGCGTCAGTAAACCAAACACCCTCAGCGCTTTCGATTATTCGAGGATCACGCTTGAACTGCCGATTGGCCGTGTAGGGCATCCAGTAAGCATCGAGGCTAAGTGTCATGTGCATTGCGTCCTGATTTTCAATGGCTCTGCGGTTACCCACATGGTGTGGATACCCATCTATTACAATCCTATTAAAACCACGTCACTACAACCGTGTCGGCATCCTTTGGCACCCGTTTGCACCCATTGGCACCCTTTTTAAAACCGTCCAACCGACGTTCAGGAAATACCAATCTATCCGTGTGCTGTTGGCGTACTGTATCCAAGAGCACGTCCTTATACCATGAGCCAAATACTATGAGCCAAGTCCAACAGTCTTAGGAGCTAACCACATGCGAAATATCAGCCCTCAGTCCATGCTAATCGCAGCAACCCTGTCGGTAGGAATCACCATCCCCGCCTTTGCACACATTGAGCGATCCGAGCCACTACAGTCATTGCGGCAATCGTTTTTTGCCTTAGTTGGCATGACATTTGGCCCTATGGGCGACATGGTTAAGGGCGAAATCGAATGGGATGAGGCGCAGTTTGCAGCGTGGGCCGATGATTTGGCCGCTGTCTCCTCTGTCAGTGTAGAGCGAGGTTTCGCACCCGGCAGTGATAAAGGAAAAACACGCGCCAAACCGGCTATTTGGGAAAATCCTGAGGACTTCGCGGCAAAGCTTGCCGACTTTAGACGAGAAGCGGCTGCACTGTCTGTCGCGGCAAATTCTGGCGATAAGTCAGCCGCCATAGCACAGTTCAAGCAGACCGGCGGTACTTGCAAGGCCTGTCACGACAACTATAAAAGCCGAGGCTACCTCTACTGAGCAGTCAATCAGCTTCGACATGCAGCTCACGTCGAACATGCGGCTAGGATCGAGAGAGCACCTCTGAACAAAGCGCCTCTGAGCAAAGGCAGGCAATAACACCGAAAATGCGCTCAGTAGTAACTGGGTGCCGCTGGTGCGACAGCAATAAGGGCCGCAAGCACCGCCCCGATTACCAGAGCAATGGCTATGGCCAGCACGCCGCTGATAGGAGGGGCCGCACCGATCCGCGTAGCGTGCCAGCCACGCCACATAGTTTGAATCAGTGGCTGCCGCTTGCGCCACTGATACCAGGCAATAGCACCAAGATGAAGGAAAATCAGCGAACGCAGAATTCCCCAGTTGGTGTCATGCCATTGCGTCGCGAGATCGATGAATCGACCACCAAATGAGTAGGCAAAGGGGCCATCAAACGAGACATCATCGACGCTAAAGAGGCCCGATACTCCCTGCGATAACAAAAGGAGTAGAAGTGCCATAGTGGACAGCGCCCCTAATGGGTTGTGTCCCACATAATCGCCGCCCTCGCGGACGTAGCGAAGCACAGTGCGTGGGCCAACCATGAAATTGACAAATCGACTGTGATAGCTTCCTACCAATCCCCACATCAATCGCGTAACAACAAGTGTGATGAGGACATATGCCACATAGCTATGAAGCTGCATACGGCCAGTCTCACCCGTCCACCACATTAGGCCAACACCGATGGGAAAGCACCAATGGATGACACGACTAGGCAGGTCCCAGACGGGTATCGCCATCATTTGACAGCCAAGACGTCCAGCAGTGCGCTTACAGACGCTTCGACGCCGAGCGTGACTGAACCCTCGGGCTCAATTTTGAACAAGGGCGAATGGTGCGATGGTATGGGCGCACCACCATTAGCAGCAGCCTCAAAATCTGCTTTTGGCGTTCCCCCGACCGCAAAGTACAAACTCGGAATATACGGGTCCGTCGTAAAATAGCCAAAGTCCTCGGCACCCATACCCTTGCGCTCTCCGTCATTGAAAATAGATGGGCCAAAATATTCCCGCCAGACGCTTCGCACGGCACCAACAAAGGCAGCGTCATTGACCGTTGGAGGCACACCCTCCCCCTGATTTACAATAACGACAGGGAGCATGTCGTCGGGTAATCCTGCGACGCGTCCCATATTGACAGCCACGCGCTCAATCCCCTCCAGTAACAACTGACGATCCTCGGGGCTCTCACTACGAACTGTCAGCTGTAGCTTCGCTGCATCCGAAATAATGTTGTGTTTTGTACCACTGTGAAACGAACCGACAGTGATGACGCCCGGCCTGCGTGGGGCGAGATTGCGGCTGACTACCGTCTGTAAGCCCATAACAATCTGCGAGCCCAGCACTATGGGATCTACCCCCGTATGTGGACTCGCACCATGCGCGCCAATGCCTTTAATCATAATGTCCACAGTATCCGCGCCTGAGTAGGCTGCGGTAGGAGGTGCAGCAATGGAGCCCGTAGGTAGTGCGCTCGTAACGTGAAATGCCATGGCAAAATCGGGCTGACCAACGCGATCCCAAAGGCCATCCTCCATCATGACGCGCGCACCAGCGACTCGCTCCTCTGCGGGCTGACCCAGCAACATCAAGGTACCCGACCATTGCTCCTTGCGATCGGCCATTAGCTTTGCCGTGCCAACGAGACTTGTGATGTGTACATCGTGTCCGCAAGCATGCATAACGGGTACGCGGTTGCCATCCCAATCCAGCTGTGTCGCTTCCGAGGCGTAAGGTAAACCCGACTTTTCCTCCACCGGCAGCCCATCCATGTCAGCACGGAACATAACAGTTGGCCCCGGTCCATTTTCAAGTAACGCGACAAGACCCGTACCACCAATACCGCGATGCAACGTGTAGCCGAGCGCCTCGAGTTCATCACCAAGACGCTTTGCTGTCTTGTCCTCCTTAAACGACAGCTCTGGATTTTGATGGAAATGAACGAAGAGATCTTTAAGCTTATTGTCATATAAAGAGCGCACGTCATCCGACAGCGACGCTGCAATCGACGCTGAGGTAGCGAGAACAAAAAGCGTCACCAAGACGGCTTGGGTTAAGACCTTGTAGTTTTTCATAGGGCGCATATCCTGCATGCATGAATTACGACAATACTGCATCAGATTTAACGGTCAGTCAGCCTTGAAGTGGCACATGCATTTGACTAAGGCCTTTTTGAGCGTCATCTTTTCCGCCTGCACAACCCTAAGCTGGGCGGAGGTCACACCAACATTGAACAGTGATGCCATAAAGAAGTCATTTGGCAGCTACGGTGTGGAAGTGTTAAGCCAAGACGACACAACACGCATCGCCAATTTGTTTAGTGGCGACAGCGAGTCAAAAATTTGCAGAACACTGGCAGTCACCGAATTTGTGCTACCCATGTCGCCACAATTGACCGAGCAGCATAGGGCTATTCGCGCCGGCGGAAGTATCGGTGCCACACTGCGTGCGGCCGGGTTTAGTATCAATAAAAAATTGCTCATCAAGACGGAAACACCCGCGGGAAAAGCCTTTTTGACTCTCACTGCCGACACTGTCTCGTTGGGAGCGCCTCTGTATACCAAGGTTTACGCTTTATTCGCGCAAAACGGCGATCAAGAAATTCCCTACGCCGTCATCGCTGAGGCCTACCACCCTGATCACTTCCCACCCACTCACGAGGAAGTATCAGATGAACCCCATTTGCAGGCGTCAGCACAGCGTGCCTTGGCGTCACTGCGCGCCGCTCTCGTCGCTGAGGGGTCGATTAAGACCCCAGCTGCATAACGAACGAGAGAGGAATACCAAATTGCTGGGCCCGTTCAACGGCAGCAGTGCGGGCATCGCCCGCTTGCGTCGCGACCCAAAGATTGGCGGAGCGCGCACCTGAGCGGCAGTAAGCAAGCGTCTTGTCACCGCTGTTCATTGCATCGTCCATCAGCGTGAGATCATCGCCGGGAAAGTTCAACGCAGTAACCGGATACCGAACAAAGGTCACCCCAACTTGCTCGCAGGCAGCGGCAACCGCGTCCATGGAAGGCTGACCCGACTCTTCATCGTCTGGTCTGTTGCAAATAATAGCGGTGTAGCCACTCGCCGCTAAATCAGCGACATCGCCAGGTTGAATTTGACCTGCTACTGACAGCACGTCCGTTAATTCTGCAACTGGAATCACGTTTTAACCCTCTAAGCTGATGGTGTAATGCAGTTGGGGCAAACATTACGTAATAAGCCCCAGCGTGTTGTTCAAGATATCGATAATATCATCACGCGGCCGATCTGAGACCCGCAACTTCCCGCCAGTAATTTTCTCGGCAATGGTCGAATACGTATGAGCCACATCCAACATCATTTCCGCGGGTAACAGGTTATCGCTCGCGAATTGATAGCGCTCCTGCATCCGATTTTTGTTTACCAGTAGGTCGGCGTCGGGGACAAAGCCAAGCAACGCTTGGCGGAATCCCTCTTTACTGTTTTCAACAATGTTCCCACGCCGATACTCCGCCGCGTCCCAAATGCGTGACGAGTCGGGCGTACCCACCTCATCCATGTAAATCAATTCTTCAACACCATGACGATTCATGGCGTAGCCGAACTCGAATTTTGTATCCACAAAAATCTGATCGATTGCACTGAGCGCATCTGCAATAACGGAAAAACCCGATGTCAGAAGACTTGCGTAGCGATCGACATCTGAGGCGGTGGCAAACTTAAATGCTGCCCAGTTGGCTTTAAGTATGTCCTGACTGACATTCGCATCATCCACTGCCGGTACGCCCGGGATATCAGGCATCACACCTTTAGTCGATGGCGTGATTAGCAGCGAAGCCAATCGCTGGTCGCGAGTCAGGCCATCGGGCAACTGTATTCCGCAAAAACTGCGCTCACCCTCATTATAGGCACGCCACATAGAGCCCGTGATGTACTGTCTCGCAATGGCTTCAATCATGACCGGCTTGGCACGCTGAACGACCCAGACCAACGGGTGTGGCGTCTCTAGAATATGACTCCGAGCTAAACCCTCTCGTTTGAACGCCGCGAACCAATGCCCAGAGATAGCATTTAGTGCAGCACCCTTACCCGGCACGCCATCAAGGCCACCCTCGGCGCGCCACATACATTCAAATGCCGATAAACGATCACTAATCACCATAACAGCGAGCTCGGCCGTTTCCGGAACATCGTAGTCACGTGCCTGAATTAGCCTCTGGCTGTCTTTTTTTGTTAGCCAGTAAACGGACCTAACTTTGCCAGAATGGACAGGCTGATCACTGCGAATGGGAAGATCATCATTTTTTGCGAG
>CAJYAI010000034.1 GCA_913064725.1 uncultured Alteromonadaceae bacterium
GCCGAAACCAGCATCAAACGTGACATGTCACTGTATCAACTCAAGACTGCGTTAGAGTGGAATGACCAATTGAGCTTTAATTACAACGGCTACAAGAACGAGGGTGATCTCTACGAGTACTACGAAGTCGACGGTGGCCCGCTAAGAATTGATGAGCGTGACTACGGCTATGAGTCAGAATTCACTGGCCACGAGATTTTTGCAAACTACAGCAGTGATCTGCTCACCGTTCGCCTTGGTTACAACGATTTAACTGTGGAGAATGAGTTCACCTTTTTCAAGCTCTACGGTGATCTGCAACACCGTCTAGCATATGAGTTCGCACAAGGTACCATCATTCCTCCCACAGGCTTTCAGAGCTTCAGTGACGATACGGTCTTCCCAGAGGCATTAGGAGTCCAAAGCTTAAGACAAGCTGTTGCTGATACCACCTACGCGTTGAATCCCGTGACGGTTAACCCATTTACTGGTGAGGCCGTACCGGGCGGAGTTGGGCTGCTCGCTGACTACACAGCATTCCTGCAGCCAACCAAAACCGAGACGTCAGGCTTGTTTGCCAGCCTAGACGTAAACGTGTCAGACCAACTGACTCTGACGCTTGGCGTTAGAGACGAGGAAACCGAGGTAAATGGTGAGCCTGACGAAGCGTCCGAGGTACTCTGGAAACTCGGCGCAAATTACGCCATCAGCGACTTCTTAAGCCTGTACTACAACTTTGCACAAGGACAGACGCCCTCAGGTCAAACCATATTAGTCGGCACATCGCTCGAGCGTGAATCAGTCGACTCGCACGACGTAGGCGTCTATTACGTCGCTGCGAACTTAAGTCTTGGGGCGGCATACTTCACGTATGACTATAAGAATCTGCAAGTTGGCATTGACGACCCTGTGACAGGATTACCGACCGCCGTTAACTACGACGAAGCGTCAATCTCCGGCTTTGAGTTTCAAGGTGAGTACACTTTTAACGAGTTATTTTCTACCTACCTAACCTATGGTTTTAACGACGCGGAGTACGGAAAAAACGACGACGTTGATGGCATCATCAACTACGAGGGTAATCAATATCGATTCTCACCCGAGTTTTCATATGCATTGGGTGTTCGTTTCAGTACCGATAAGCTCCGATCTACCGTCAGCTGGAACTTCATCGACGACGTGTTCTTCGAAGCGTCAAACGATCCAGATACCCGTCAAAAGGGATACGGCTTGTTGAATGCAAGTGTTGAGTACGACGTGTCGAAGAGCCTTACACTGGGGTTGTATGGTAAAAACATCCTCGACAAAGAGTATTTAATTGATGCGGGCAACACCGCAGGGTCTCTCGGCTACCCAACTCTAATCGAGGGTACACCAGCGAATTGGCTGCTCACCGCGAAATACCGTCTCTAACATCGTAATCGACAAATCCAGGGGGATACTATTCCCCCTTTTTTCAATCTCTTGCTAAGCAGCGATATTTTTCAATAACTCGAACGCGGGCGCTGTCCTCTAAGAGGACTAACCTACAGAGAGCGGCAACCTGCACACAGCTGCGGTTCACCCTGTCTTTTGCTCGTCAAGATTAAGTAGAGATTAATACGCGGCTTCACTCTTTGCAGCAGCACCTATCACTGCGGGCGTCAAAGTATGTGGGGCGCGCATCAAGACCGGCAGCGCTGCCGATTCTGTCATAAAGCTCGACTATCGTTCGGGACACTTCTGTTTTTGAGGCAATCTCTCATGCATTTGTTCAGCCACATCAATGCTCTGTTAGTTGCGACGTTCATCAGTCTGATGAACCTACCGCAAGTAACCCAAGCCGATGACTTAATCACCACTTCGACACTATCGCGCATTGCCTTCGGATCCTGTAACTCTGAGCAAAAACCACAGCCGTTGTGGCCTGTCATCGCGCAGGACAAACCGTCACTTTGGATCTGGACAGGCGATAATATTTACGCGGATACCGAAGATCCTCAAATTTTTCGAACAAAATATGATCTTCAAATGGCACAGCCTGGTTACGCCGCATTTACGCAGACAGTGTCTTTTTTAACGGGCACTTGGGACGACCACGACTACGGGGTCAATGATGGTGGTGTCGAATACCCGGCAAAAGACCTCGCAAAAGAAGAGCTATATCGTTTTCTAAACGTTCCCGCTGACGACCAATCGCGCAAAAGACCTGGCATCTATCGCCGGTATGACTATGGTCCGCCCCACCAGCGGATCCGCGTCATACTCTTGGATACGAGGTGGTTTCGCGACTCCGTCGAGCGAACCTCAGGACCCAATCGCAGTTATGTACCCAATCAAAAGGGGACCATCTTGGGTGAATCTCAGTGGAGATGGCTCGCAGCGCAACTCAGCGATCCAGAACCCGAAATCACCATCATAGTGAGTTCCATACAAGTAGTGGCGAGCGAGCACCGATTTGAGAAGTGGGCAAATTTTCCGAACGAGCAACGACGCCTTTACCAACTTCTTGAGAATCATCAGTCGAAAAAGCTGTTCATTATCTCGGGCGATCGTCACGCCGGCGAGATATCAGCGGAGCCCATCAAAGGGTGGAACACGCCACTGATCGATGTGACATCAAGCGGCCTGACCAATACCTGGTCTCGACGATTTGATGAAACCAACTCCCGAGCCTTAGGACCCAAAGTCATCGAGAATAATTATGGATTTATTGAAATTGATTGGAAGGACGGGTCAGACCCCATCGTTAACATTTCCATTAGAGGTGTTGAAGGCGTCATTCAGGAAACCACGTTGTAACGACGAGCGAACACTGCGACTCAAGCGTTGGAGCCCAGACTCACTGGTTGTTATAGGGCACCAGTGAGGAACCGGAGCGGACGTAACGTGGGCTCTCTCAGCCGATTGCCGCTGAAATTACGACAGACGCGCGTCGAACCCGCCTAGACAGCTATGCTGTGCGTTCAATCTGTAACAATCCGTAAGAACGGTCTCAGGCCCATACTCCGAGGGGACAGCGTATCAGGGGGACAGCGCGTCGCTAGGACACGACCTGCAATCGCACGTGCAGTGACTTACTCACCGATCACTCTGATCCATACTGGCGTCTTCCGTCGACTGCCGGTGCGCCTCAGGGCAACATTCCTATCGTAGATTGAGCATTAAGGGCAACGCCTTCTTGGCTTGGCCGATCGCCAGCATCCAAACTCGTAATAAATATGGCAAACCCGCGTCCATAAGCTTAACTGTGGATGTTGCGCATCAAGCCAACACACCAAGTCATAACTAAATCAGAATTGGGGAGTCAAAATGAAATACGTATTCATGCTGTTAGCGGGCATTTTTAGTGCGTCGGTACTGGCCGATAATCACGAGGAAAACGGCCCATACTATGCGTTTTACCACCTTCAGGTCGCGAATCCTGCAGCTCTTGTCGAGTCCATGGATCGGTTTTGGGCGTCAGACTGCGGCAAGCAATATCCAGCAGATGTTGCTCTGTCACAGGAGATCTTTAATGGTGGATATCCATCGACTCACTTTGTAATCAATACGTTCCAAAACTCGACCGATCAGGCGAAGGCCGCTGAAATTCTTCGATCGTGTCCAACCGGGATAAAGTTCCTTCAAGAACTCCAGGCTGCCGGCGCGGTGCCAACAACGCAGTACATGGGATTTGCACCCATCGACGTCAACGACTGGACACAGGACTCAACCTTTTCGAAGTTCGACATAATCGTTGAGCCTCAGAACCAGGCAGCCTATGCAGCAGCGTATGCTGAGATGATGCAAACGGTCGCAAAAGACGTCGAGCTTCGCTCTTATGGCCTCGGCGCGATCTATTTTGGACGGGATCAATTTACCCACTGGGTTTGGACAGGCGCGAGCTCCATTCCTGAGCTTACTGCCATCAGCAACCAGTTACTGGCACACCCCGCGTTCGCAAAATTTAACGCAAAAGTGGGTGGTATGCGGACAGTCGTCAACACCTCGCAAGTTCAGGTGCTGAAGGGCTGGGCAAAGCAGTAGCCTAAAAACGATCATGTGACACGCCGTGCTCCAGTCACTGGGGCACGGTTTTTTTTTGCGTGGCACTAACTAACGCACTTTGGCGTTAATCGCCGGGCTGGTAGTAATCAATGGTCATAAAATCTACGACCGTGGTCATGGGCATATTCGGCGTTTTCCATCCTTCGGGCGCATAGTCCTCCTCTATCGACTCAGCATCAACAGAGCGCAAAAGTGCATTAAATTCGTCAAAAAATTGCTGTTGATTAAGTCCCGTGTGCTTTTCAACCGAGCCCCAAAAACCCAGCTCGAAATAATCTGCCGGAATATCCCTCAGAGCGGCCTGCCAAGAGCTTTTGTAAGCCAGAAAATGTGGCCCTGCAACGAACATAATGGCCCAACAACTTCGCTGCCCTGGTTCATACTCATAACGGCTGTCATCGGGGTAGTAGGTTGTATTTGAATAGCTAGCCACCCAACCTTCGCAATTGTCATCGTCATCCACTCCGCCATTACCCACACCGCCTAACTTATTGGAGGTATTCTGGACTTGCGATGCGGCAAAAAAGAAAGACTTGTTTTGCGTTGCGACCATGTAGTCCAAGTGATCCTGCAGACTGTTGTATGGCGGATTTGAGTTGGGTGTCGGAATAGTCCAGTCACGTGTTTCCCAGTAGTCAGCATAATCCGGATGCTCGGGATTCAAGTAATCGAGGAAGGCAATCTCCTTCCAATTGTCTCGGTAGAACCAACCGGCGAACTGCCCGGAGCCCTCGGCCCACCAGAAGGGATCAAACGGCTCCTCTGCTGAGTCACCAGAGTGCGCAGTGAGTATGTGTGCAATTTGGTAGTGATGGAAATACTCATGGTACATACCATCCAGGAAGCCAAAATCGAGCAACCATCTGTGATAATACTCGCCATCAACAAAGTCTAAATCAGGAAACGCATCCCAGTACCACGGATCGTTTTTATATTCATTTTCAAATGGCCCGTTGAAAAGCATACACAGCGAATGCTTAACATAGTTCTCGCCTGCTTCTGACCATCCCCCGTTCGGGGCAGAACCTGTGAGACACCCAGCAGTATCCAACACACGTTGTGTTGTCCAAGGCCCATCGTCGTAGTTTAAAAAGCCAATTTCCTCGAGCAGCTCGAACACCGGTTGATTGTCGCTGTCCGTTCCGTCTTCGTCTGTAATAACTGTATTCCAGTTCGGATATCCACCAATTCGAGGCTGAATAAACTCATGTGCTTGGTTGTATCGATCGATGAACTCCTGAGCCAAGGTAGTCGATACGGCAAAGCCCTGATCTGGGTGGCGATAAGCGAGGGGGACGTTCATGCCATCCTCGATCATCCTTGCCGTTGCTTTGTCGAGTTCGGTTTGAGTCGCTGGTGTCTCAGTCGAGCTAGGAGGCTCCGCGGGCGCGGCCGTTGGCACATTCGGCCCATCGGTCGAGCCACCGCCACTACAGGCTCCGAGGCAACAGAGTAGGCAAGACAACAGGAGCTTCGAGCCGGGTGTAAACGGTGCCATGATCGTGCTCCAGTGCATGAGATGGGATCAACGATCGAAATAAAGCAGTATCAAAGACAACCAATCAAATTAATTTTTCTTTACAACCGACGGCGGTAGAACAGTTGAATTAGCCACCGCAAGCACTCGATGCAGGGACTCGATACATGGACTCGATGCAGACCATCGCAAAGCACCACCTCGCTGACACCTGCATAGCTCAATCAGACGCTAGTCCACAGTGAGATTTGACCCCACACGGTAAGATCCGAACATGCGGACTGACATAGAGGGCAGCGCGGAGCATTAACCAAAGCGATCTTGTCTGTCAGACAATCCCATTATCATAGCCGTGCAACAGCCTTAAATGACTGGAGGTTCCTTTTCACCGACGTGACCAATCGATTTCACCGATGTAACCAAACGATTGGTACATGACCCTCCCTACTCAAACCGTGACATCGGCAGCGCAGGCGAGGCATACTCGGTGAACACCCGCACAGCGTGTTGATGCAAGCCAGCACAGGTCGTTGCGCTAGGTGTGGACTAACAATACGCATAATAAATGCACGTACTTGCCCGGAATCTCGTTTATGACCGATGCACTCAAATCCGACGAATCCAACCCACAGAGCGCTGATGCTGGCTACGGAACAAAGCCCTACCGAAACTATGTTCTGTATGCGCTGACACTCATCTATATTCTCAATTTCGTCGATCGCGGGCTACTGGCCGTTGTCGGGCCCGACCTAGTCCCCGAACTGGGCATTTCCGATACGCAATTTGGACTTTTAACCGGATTTGGTTTTGCTCTGCTCTACACCATCGTCGGAATTCCACTCGCTCGCGTCGCCGATACAGGCCATCGTGTTTGGATAATGACGATCTGCATCGCGCTTTGGTCACTCATGACCGCACTGTGCGGTCTCGCGACTGAAATCACCATCGGCTCCATCACCATTGGCGCCTTTTGGGTCTTACTCATGTGCCGCGTCGGTGTTGGCATTGGCGAAGCGGGCTGTACGCCCCCAGCAAATTCATTAATCGCTGACTATTTTGCACCTCGTGACAGATCACAGGCCTTGGGTGTCTATGCCATGGGTGTCACACTTGGGTCGATGTTCGCCAATCTCATAGGCGGCTGGGTTACGGATGCCTTCGACTGGCGAACCGCGTTTTTTGTCGTGGGCATACCGGGCTTACTCATTGCCATCATCTTCAAATTGACCGTGAAAGAGCCACCGCGTGGTCATAGCGACCCCTCGAATACCGTGTCTAAAGAGCGTGTCGATCTGCGCGAGGCTATTCGCGAGCTCACAACGAAACCGGCGTTTTGGCTCATGACTGCAGGGGCGACCATCGCCGCATTTTGCGGCTACGGCATTTCGTCATTTCAGTCCATCTATCTGGTCAGAGCACATGGCATCACCACGGGTGAAGCGGCCATATGGATCAACACCCCCGTCGCTCTCTCCTCGGCCATTGGAACTTTTGCCACAGGATGGCTGGCAACCAAGCTTTACCGACAATACCCCGGTGCCATCGCCTGGGTCCCCGCCATTGGTCTGGGGCTATCGGTGCCCTTCTATTTCTTTGCCTTCACCACTGAAAATCTACTCTATGCGGCTATCGGCCTGGGCATTGGCGGCTTCGTAAAGTACGGCTACCTCGCCGCCCAATACACCATTGGGCAAGGTGTCGTTAGCATGCGGGTGCGCGCGACAGCCACGGCTGTACTGTTATTCGTAGTCAACCTTATCGGCTACGGCTTCGGTCCGCTGTTTATTGGTGCTATTTCCGACGTGTTCTTTGTCAATGGCATCACCGAACTGGGTGTCGCGGCCGAGGAGCTAACGCGAAACCAATGCCATCCGAGAGCTATTGGCGCTTTAACTGCCGACCTTCAAACTGTTTGCGGATCGGTCTACGCGCAGAGTTTACGCTCGGCAATGCTCATGACCGCCACCCTATATGCTGCCTGTTCACTGTTCTTTTTGCTCACCTGGCGTCGTCTGGGTAAGGACATGGTCGATAGAAACTGAGGACAAAGTCACTGTGTTTGTGCTCGGCTCTGGCCTGCTTTTTCGCGCTCCGCCGTGCCGGTGATATCAAGGCCGGTTCATCCTTACTATCGCGCGAGTGCCTGCAGCATCTGCTGAATACGGTCGCGGCCCAGAGACTCCAATGTTTGAATATTGCGCAGCGGAATCTGCTCTGGGTCAACGTAATGTGTGAGTGCACGCGATAGCATGTCCTCACGCAAAAAGTGAATGATTGGATACGGCGCGCGATTGGTAAAGTGACTTACAGCCTCCTTAGCTTCTCCCGCGAATAGGTAGTCTGGATGAAAACTGGCCAGCTGAATGACTCCGCTGAGACCTAATTCTTGCAGCAACGCCTCAGCTGTCTCGATGACGCCAAGGTAGTCATTAAAATCCGTCAACGCATATTGAAACACAAGCAGTGTCGTGGCGATCTCAGTCTCGGCAGACTGCTGCAGTAGGTCTAGTTCGGCCATTAATGCCCGGGCGATCGATTGCGGGTCCGTCTCTGAACACACAACGATGCGCAAAGCCGTCGAAGCTACCACGGGTCGCGCAAACGGACAGAGGTTGAGGTCCACGACAAAACGATCGAGCCAGGCACGAATATGCCGGTCTATGCTGTCTGCAGTCTGATCCGGTGAGGAAGTGGTCATAGCGGCAAGCATACCAAGCTAATGCGACGTTCTCGCCCTTTAGGCCAGCAGCGGCTGAATTTCCGGTTGCAACCTCATCTTGTGATTGGCACGAGCCTCATAACCAGCGCCGAAAATACGAGTTCTGTGGAACGCACGGACTTTGGGGAAGGCGCGGATTGTGTGGAACGCGCGGAAAACGCGGAGTGCGCGAACAGTGTGACCCACTCCTATACGCACTGCGTGGGGAAACTAAGGCAGCCCCACGAGCTTGTGCATTTGAATACTCAGTCGCCATTGGGGATTAGACTTACAGTAGTCAATGGTCGCCTGAGTGTTTTCTTTGACTGCCGGACCGTCCATGGGCTGTAAAAAATAGTAATCAAACTGCAGGTGCGAAAAGCGATCCGGCATGGCTGAAGGCTGTGGGTACACCAATTTTAGTTCGTTACCCGAACTGAGGGTAACCGGAGCCGTCGCCTTTGGACTGACGCAGATCCAGTCAATGCCAGGCGGTGCCTCAAGTGTTCCATTTGTTTCAACGGCAATCTCAAAGCCCTTTTCGTGCAGGGCTTCAATTAATCTCGTATCGAGCTGCAGGAGCGGCTCCCCACCAGTAAAGACCACATAGGGTGCTGCCGACGTATTCAAGCGCGCTGGCCAGCAGGCAACGATGGACTCAACGAGGGCAGCGGGCGTCGCAAATTTACCACCGCCTTCGCCATCGGTACCGACAAAGTCAGTATCACAAAAGTTACAAATTGCAGTTTGACGATCGCGCTCCAACCCGGACCAGAGGTTACAGCCGGTAAATCGGCAAAATACCGCGGGGCGTCCAGCTTGAGCACCCTCGCCCTGCAGGGTGTAGAAAATCTCTTTTACCGAATACGTCATCGCAATGCCTTATATTGGCAGCGCCGGGCCGAGTGGGCCCCAGGCGAGACTCACACCGTTACCCGGGGTTTCATAAAGATCGATTCGATCCAAAGCGGGCAAGACGTGACTGACACGTCCCTTAATCCAGCGCGCAATCGACGCGCAATCGCCGTGATCAATGCCCTCCACCGCATCCAGCCGATGGTGGTCTAACTGTTTATACGTCGGTTTAAACAGTTCTTTGACATCGCCATAGTCCACTGTCCATCCGAGTGTCTCATCTAGGTCTGCTGTCAAATGCAGGCGAATCAAGTAGCTATGCCCGTGCAGTTGTGCCTGCGGTGAGTCGGTAGGTGCATTACTCAAGGCGACGGCGGCCTCGAACCGTTGCTCTTTCCAAATTCGAAAATGCGTGCCGTCGAAATGACAGCCCGCAGTGACCGTTTCAAATACCGTCACCCAAGACAGCTCTGGCAAACCAGGCTTCAACTTTGACCAGATCCAAGCTGAGATCATTTCACTGGTGGGATTTTCAAGCCCGGGGACATCATTTAAACAGGCCATGTGCAGCTGAGGTGCAATAGCCGCCCAGTGCTGGTCTAGCGCATCGTAATCAGTACCCATATCGCCATCGTCAATGTTTTGAGACGCATGCAATATGACGTCGAAACCGTGACCGTGCATTCGCCCGCACTGGTGCCCCGGTGGTACATTTGGCAGTCTGTGTGCCGCTTCGAACCGATAACGCCGCCACACATGGGCTATGCCGTCGGTGTCAAGATCAACCCCTTCATTCGCCGTGCTTTGAATCCCGACCACAGCAGCCGCAAAGAGCGGTGACTGTTGCCGTACCCAGCGCCCCACATTTTCATCGGTCGGCACGGTGATCTGGTCATTCAAAAAACTATAATCGAGCGGCGCCACCGCCTGCGCCAAGGCCTGCTCAAGCACCTGAACCTCACCGCCTGAATAAGCGGCGCAGTTATCGGGGAGTTGAGTTCGAAGCCGCACGCCAAAGCTGTGCCCGTGCACACCTTTGGACCTATGGCCGTCCGGTAAAATATCAACGGCTCGAGCGGCCTCGATGGTTGTGGACGCGAGGTAAGACAGGTGTTCAGGCATAGGGGGCTTGCTCGAACTTTGCGACTAGTGGATCCGTTACACCTGCAGCGAGAAACCCTTTTTGTCTTAGCAAGCACGAGTCGCAGGCCATACAGGGACGGCCATCATCGCCCGGATCGTAGCAACTGCTGGTCAGTGCGTAATCAACCCCAAGGTCCATACCCTGCTGAATGATCTCTGCTTTGGTCAGGTCAATTAGCGGAGTGTGGATCTGAACTCGACTACGTCCCTCTACCGCCTCTTTGGTCGCCAAGTTAGCCATGTCTTCAAAGGCTGTAATGAACTCGGGTCGACAGTCGGGGTATCCCGAATAATCCACCGCATTCACACCGACATAAATATGATTGGCTTTGAGAACTTCTGCCCACGCCAAGGCAAATGATAGAAATATGGTGTTGCGAGCCGGTACATAGGTAATAGGAATGTCCGCGGACATCTCGGCGTCGGACCTGTCCTTTGGTACGTCGATATCGTCGGTGAGCGCTGATCCACCAAACTGTCTGAGATCGATATCGATAATCGTGTGTTTGGAGACGCCTGCTGCGGTCGCAACCCGTGTTGCGCAGTCCAGCTCGACCGAGTGACGCTGCCCATATCGAAACGACAGCGCATACACCTCAGGATGCTG
Source organism: uncultured Alteromonadaceae bacterium (assembly GCA_913064725.1). GTDB lineage: Bacteria > Pseudomonadota > Gammaproteobacteria > Pseudomonadales > Halieaceae > Luminiphilus. The sequence continues at coordinate 10,789 of CAJYAI010000034.1, forward strand.
TGCGCCTGCCATTCGCAAAACAGTAGAGGAGTCCAGTCCTCCACTGAGCAATACGACAGCTTTTTCACTTCCTGACATCGCAGTCTCCTGTGACTCGATCGCTAGGCAACGCTACTTGATGGTCGCCTCTTATTACGGCTCCGCCGCCGCTTTGTCCCGGTTGGGGCCGCGGCCGCACTGTCGGAGCCACTCATGGCCGGATTACGTGGCCCGTCACTCCTCGGTTTTTTGGGCTTTTTCGGACTGGCGGGCGCCCGTAGTCGCGACTCGGGTAACGACTGTGTCGGCTCAAACCCATCCACTAACTTTCGTGGCAACAGTGTCTGAATGAGCCGTTCAATATCCTGAAGCTGCGGCATCTCATCGGCACAAACCAGTGAAATGGCCTGACCCGTCGCACCGGCGCGGCCTGTACGACCAATACGGTGCACATAATCCTGCGCCACTTCAGGAAGGTCAACATTGACTACCTGCGGCAGTTGTTCAATATCCAGACCACGCGCTGCAATATCAGTCGCCACCAAGACGCGAACCCGGCCTGATTTAAAGTCCGCAAGCGCCCGCGTTCTGGCTCCTTGGCTTTTATTACCGTGGATGGCTGCTGATTGAATGTCATTTTTTTCTAGGTACTCGGCTATTTTATTGGCGCCATGCTTCGTTCGACTAAAGACTAAGACCTGCTCCCACTTGTGGTGATGAATCAGGTTAGCGAGCAGACTTCGCTTCTGATTTTTATCGACGGGGTGTATCCACTGGGTCACATTGACTGCAGTACTGTTTCGAGGCGTAACCGAAATCTCAACGGGATTGTTGACGATGGTCTTAGCTAAGTCGCGGATGTCGTCCGAAAACGTGGCGGAAAACATCAAGTTCTGCCGCTTTGCAGGCAGCGTCTTTAAGATGCGCCTGATGTCATGGATAAAACCCATATCCAACATGCGATCGGCCTCATCAAGGATCAAAACTTCAAGCTGATCGAAGGCGACAGCATTTTGCTGATGCAAATCCAGCAGTCGGCCGGGTGTTGCAATCAGCACATCGACCCCTTTTCGCAGCCTCATCATTTGTGGATTTATTTTAACGCCGCCAAAGACAACGGTTGAGCGCAGGCTCAAGTAACGCCCGTACGCCTCGACATTTTCAGCAATCTGAGCCGCCAGTTCTCGTGTGGGCGTCAAAATCAGCGCTCTGGCCTGATTTGGCCGCGCGGGCTGGCCTTTTGACAACCGCTGTAACAAGGGAAGAGTAAATCCGGCTGTTTTACCGGTGCCCGTTTGTGCCGCAGCCATCACATCCTTCCCCTCCAGCACAGCGGGTATCGCCTGAGCTTGAATGGGAGACGGTGTGTCGTAACCTTTTTCCGTCACTGCTCTGAGCAGTGACTCTGATAAACCTAACGTTGCAAAACTCATAGTGTCTCTTTCTGTGAGCCAGGTTTTTTACCTAGCGATAATGCCGTCAATAGCCTACGTGATACGAGTGATTCGAATTGGAACTACAGTGCTATACGGGGCATCGAAGAGGGCTCTTTTGATCTAAAGCCCGATATATGTGCGCACCGCCCAGGCATCAGGTGTTGTGCCCACTAAGACACCACGCCGCAATGCGGTAAAACGAGACACACCCAATTTGGACACCTGCCTAACTACAAGCGCAGGTTGTGCGGCGCGCATTATATGCCAGATAGCCTCTCAGCGTTATGTGATGAAATGCGCAAGAAACTGCGGATCCGAAAAGCGTTTCCGAGAAAAAACCTGCGCGCGATCCATATTATTGTCTCATCACGTGGCAAACGAGGTCGACGACTGCATGAGTCAGGGCTAGAAAACTCCGCCCCTGCTAACGGCATTCTACCCTGCTCTGCGCGTTCTGCCTTTGCCAGGGGTTGTTCAAACTGCTAGGCGCTTTCCAACCTGCTCGGCGGTCTACCCCTGCTCGGTGCTTGCCATCCCTGCGAGGCGCTTCTTACCCACTCATCCCAGTTCGGTGCTTGCCATCCCTGCAAGGCGCTTCTTACCCACTCATCCCAGTTCGGCGCTTACCACCCCTGCAAGGCGCTTCTTACCCAGTCATCCCGGTTCGGCACTTACCACCCTTGCGAGGCGCTTCTTACCACCCCTGCGAGGCGCTTGTTACCCACTCACCCCAGTTAGGCGCTTGCTTGTTCGATGGCGTCCTGCTGCTCCATCCACAGCTCCTCTGCCTTCTCCAACTCGGTCTGCGCTTCCGCCTCGTCTTTAACCAATGCTGCCAGTCGCGCCTGCTGATCAGCCTCGTAGACCGTGGGATCGGCCAGCTCACTTCTCAGAGCAACCAGCTTTACCTGCAACGCTTCGAGGGTCTTCTCAGTTTTCTGCAGTGCCTTTTGCAGTGGCTTCAACTGCACCCTTAGCGCCGCCGTAGTCTGCTGTCGACCGCCAACGGGAGCCGTTGACTTGCTGGGCTTCGATGCGGCACTTGACGACTTCTTATTGTCAGACTTAGCTGTCTGATCGCCCGATAACACCCACTTCTCGTAGCTGGCCAAATCACCTGGATATTCGGTGATTGAACCGCTGTCGACCAACCACAGCGACTCGGTCACGTGGCGCAGCAAATGGCGATCGTGGCTAACCAGCACAATAGCACCGGTGTAGCCCTGCAGTGCCATGGCCAGCGCATGACGCATCTCGAGATCAAGGTGGTTGGTTGGCTCATCTAAAATCAATACATTGGGGTCCTGCCACACGACCATGGCAAGTGCCAGACGGGCTTTTTCGCCCCCGGAAAAAGGGCCAATCACCTCTTTGGCGCGTTCGCCTTTAAAATTAAACCCGCCCAAAAAATCGAAAATGACCTGCTCGCGTGCATTGGGGCGTAACCGCTGAAGATGCAGCAGAGGGCTTGCCTCAAGATCCAATACCTCGAGCTGTTGCTGATCAAAATAACCAATACGCAGGTGTGCACCCGAGACTCGCCTGCCCGACTGTGCAGGTAATACACCGGTAAGACCTTTCAACAAGGTGGACTTACCCGCTCCATTTTTACCCAACAAACCAATACGATCGCCAGGATGAAGGGAAAACGAAACATGACTCAGTACCGTTTCCTCACCATAGCCAAGCGTCATTTCGTCGATCGACAGTAGGGGATCACTGCTTTTCCCGGGCTCGGGGAACTGGAAATAGAACGGCGAGTCAGCGTGTGCTGGCGCAACAGTTTCCATGCGTTCCAACGCCTTTATCCTGCTCTGCGCCTGCTTTGCTTTTGAGGCTTTGGCACGAAATCGACGAACAAAATCTTCAATGTGCTCGCGTTCACGTTGCTGACGTGCGACCTGAGCCTGCTGCTGTGCCATGCGCTCTGCCCGCTGCAGCTCAAAATCAGAGTATCCGCCGCGGTAACTGACTAGTTGACCTTGCTCAAGGCTCAATGTTCGCTCACAGATCGCATCGATAAAATCGCGGTCGTGCGAAATCATGACCAATGTGCCGTCGTAGCGCATCAACCATAGCTGCAACCACAGCATCGTATCGAGATCGAGGTGGTTGGTCGGCTCATCAAGCAACAGTACATCGGACGGTGTCATGAGTGCGCGCGCCAAGTTGAGGCGGACCCGCCAGCCGCCCGAAAAGTCGGTAACCGCGTTATTCAGTTCAGTCTGGTTGAAACCAAGCCCCAGTAGCAGCTGCTCAGCCCGTCGGGGAGCGCTGTAACCATCCACGGTCTCGAGTTCTTGGTACAGATAAGCCGCGCGCTCGTAATTCTCCGCCGCCTCGACCTTGGCTATTTCCTGCGTCAGCCTAAAAACCTCGGCATCACCCCCCAAAACGAAATTCAACGCGGTCTCATCACTCGACTCCAACTCCTGAGCCATGTGTGCCACTCGTAAACTAGACATACCCCGGATGTCACCGCTGTCCGACGACAAATGACCCATGAGTAGGGCAAACAGACTGGACTTTCCGGTGCCGTTGGCTCCGATGAGAGCAATCTTCTGACCCGGTTGCAGTGTCGCTGAGGCACCCTGCATGAGGAGTTTAGCGCCTCGCCGGAGACTGATGTCTTCTAAAATAATCATCTGATCATTCAATCTCTATTTACGATAGCTACCACCTAAGTCGCCATCACTCGCAACAGGGTAATGGACCGCCTGGCTGTAACGCTCTCCGAGACAACGCAGGACTAAAAACCAAGATGTTTTCCTGATTTACGGCGCTGACTGGACACAGTTCGTGCGGCGGCATCATACAGTTGCAATGCGGCCAATAGCAAAACGGTTACGCGCAGGCTTAATGGCACTCGCAGGTTTTGGCGTCACCGAAAAGAAGGGTCCGTCTCACCCGTAATGCCACGACTCAATAGCTCTGGTATGGTCAAGGACACTGCACCCATCGCCGAGTAGGGGACACGTATGGAAACACCGCGCAAGGAAGGCTTTTTTGGGCCCATGAAAGCCTTCAGTTCAGCCCAGTCTTCGTTGGAGAAGCTACCAGACGGCGGTTTGAGAGCTTCTATTATGCATGACACGATGCGCGGCATGACGATCGATCAGCTGCTCTGGTGGTTTCACAACATCGATCAAACAACCACATTCAATGGCCACGATTTCAGCGGCCCCGAAATAGACTGTTACCAGCTATGGCATCCGCACGATCACATCAAAGTTCAATGGAAAAAGAAGATCGTTAATGGACAGGGTCATATACAGCCAGAGTCGGTGATTCATATTAACGAGACATTCCAAGGCTTCGTCGTAAACGAGAGCACGACCATCACACAGTTCGACCGAGAGGCCTTTAACTTTGAGATGCGCCTACTAGGTATGACGGTGGGGCATCTATTACACATTTATGAGCAAACGGACGAAGGCGTTCGTTACAGGACGGAAATGCAAATTCAATGTCGAGCACCCATAGTGGGGCGGCTCATTACTCAAATCGCCTGCCGTTTCTTTGCTTCCGAGGCCAAACTGCGTGCTTGGATGATTCACAATGTCGAAGAAGTCGGTGAAAGCGAGAAATTCATCCCTCAACTTTACAACCACGCAATGACAAAGCTTTAGCCAACCAGGTTTCGGAGCGACTATGCCTGACTCACCCGATCTCGATCCAAAGCTTAAGGACGCCCTCCTGACAAGTCTTGCCAGTTGGGACCCGCGCGCGTCGGTTCCGCTGGCGTTGTCCTTTATGGCGCGCGGAGATTCAGAGGCCCTTGACGGATTTAGTCGCCTGATGCAGTCGAGCCCAGGTGCTGACAGCATGCTAGAGGATCGCTATCTCAGTCCAACACCTGACGTAGACGCACTGCGCAGCTGCCCTGAGGGCAGTTTGGGACGGGCGTTTGTCGAGTATTTGGACGAGAACAATCTCGACGCCAATTTATTGCGAGAATCGGCTTTCATTGCAGCCCACAAAGCGCGGGGCGCTGATGAAGGTTATCTCGCTGAGAGAGGCTTTCAGTTACATGACTTATTTCATGTACTGACGGGCTACGACACCTCGCCTCTGGGCGAGGTCAAGGTTGTCAGCTTCACGGTAGCTCAGGCGCCTGCACCCTACCCCGCGATGATCATCGCGAGTCGCCCACTGCAAATGATGCTATATCAGCCCGAGTTGCTTCCTTTTGTCATGGACGCGATTACCGAGGGATGGTCAAGAGGCCGGTCCGCGAGCCCACTGCTACCTGTGCATTGGGAAGACCATTGGCATGAATCTCTCGCGGACTTACAACAGCAGTACGGTCTCGATTGAAGTCTCGTGAGAAACTTGCTCCACAGCGCTATAAGTCTAAGCAACTCGGTGAGCAGGAAGCCCGGTTTTCACTCAAATAGGTTCTAGGTGATACCATGATTTGCACGTCTGAGTTCACGTTCATTCATCTTCATAAAGCGGGTGGACAAGCAATCAACGAGGCGCTGCTCGCCTGCATACCTGATGCTCGCGAGGTTGGATATCACCTCCCAATAAGCCGTTTACCAGAAGACGCAAGTGCTCGCCCAATCATTGGTGTTATTCGCAATCCATGGGATTGGTATGTCTCATGGTATGCCTTTAATAATCTTAGAGGCGTAAAAAATCCACTCTTTAATATTGTTTCCCGCGGCAAGCAAGCCGGCTTTAAAGAAACAATAGAAAACTTACTGCGATACCCTGAACCCTCGCCTAAAAATAAAATCATGAAGACAGCTCACCTCTCATTACTCCCCGAAGATTTTACCAACGATCGAGGAGCGGGATTTACCAAAGCATGTATTAATGATTTCAGTTCTGAAACTCAGGGCTACTTCACGTTATTAGTGAACCGGATGTTTGGCCACCATAGCGACCTGCTGCACTGGATTGAGTTTGAGCGCCTCAATGACGATTTGAATAAAACACTTCGCGAGCTAAGGGTCAAAAGCCACGATGTATTAACAAACTTTTTAGCTGAGCAACCAAAGAGAAACGTCTCAGCACGTGGGCACTATTCGCAGTACTACGACGATGAGCTCAAATCTTTGGTCGAAGAGAAAGAACAAACCATTATCAAACGTTTTGGGTACTCCTTTAACAGGCCAGAACCGCGTCCACCAAAAATCGATATCGAGCCAGGTAAACGTGTGACGAAAGTGGGTGGAACACGCCAGAGCTTTCTGAAGCTAGGGCAAATCCTCGACCTCACTCCGCTGCAGGAAAAAGTGGCCAAATTGACTGAGTCTGATTGGGAAAAGTCCGATCGTCATACTCAATTCGCCATTCACAAAGAGACTCAAAGCATTCAGTTACTGAACGACGACATGTCCCACACAGAACCATTAAAAACCCGCTACTACGACGCCTTCGCTGACGAGGTCAACCCTATTCTAGATCAGCTGGAGAGACACTTCGGGCCACAGGGCACCTTCATTCGTGCGTTATTAGCCCGGCTGAACGGACACTCGGAGATAAAACCGCATGTGGATAAGGGGTACTCACTCGTAAACTGCAACCGAATACATATACCCATCGTTACCAATGACAAGGTGACGTTCACTGTAGGGGGTGAGTCACGCGCACTAGCCGTTGGAGAGGTATGGGAGATTAATAATGCCGATGTTCATGCGGTTACGAATACGTCAGAGCAGCCTCGTGTCCATCTCATTATAGATTGGACACCTACAGAGACCTTGCTCACAGAAAAAAAGCCCTATCGAATGGACCTACCAATTTTTTATCGAGAAGAATCGAGAGCAACCCACCATAGCAAAAATGGCGGGTGATCTACGATTTATGGGCCGCCTTCATTCACCTGCCGCCTTTTTCACTGCGAGTAATTCCTCGTACTGAGGCTGCTCACCCTTGGCTTGCGCCACGAACGTATTGCGAATGGCTTCGCCGTCGAGCATAGATGCATTCCACGTAGCGATGTAGTCTAGGCCGTCCGCAGTGCTGTGGTCACGCGCATAATTCACCATGCGCTTTGCGCCAGACACAGCCAACGGCGCATGCCCCGCTATTTGGCGTGCAATGCTCATTACTGCGCCGATCATCTCTTCCGCCGTATCGTAGACTTCGTTGACCAAGCCAATCTCGCATGCTTTTTCTGCGCTAACTCGCTCTGCGGTGTATGACATTTGTCGTGCCCAGCCCTCCGGGATGAGTTTGACTAGCCGAGGGTAGGTACCCACATCAGCGGTCATTCCAATAGCGGTTTCGTGGACGGAAAAGAAGGCGTCTTTTGTTGCATAGCGGCAGTCACAGGCTGTAATGAGGTCCATCGCCCCACCGACCGCTGCGCCTTGGATAGCGACAAGAACGGGCATTCGAGCTTCTTCCAAGCATGTAAACGCGTCTTGCAGTGCCATGCAATGATGTCGGAACGCCTCCGCTCGAACAAACCGACTGCCGCTCTCGGGCCCATCAAGACCCCCTTCGGTGAAGACGGAGATGTCCATGCCAGAGGAGAAGTGACGCCCTTCCGCAGAGAGGACAATGACGCGAGCCGCTGCGTCGCGCGATAACTCATTGATCACAGCCGGCAGCTCTGTCCAGAACGATGGGATCATCGAGTTAGCTTTCTCAGGCCGGTTAAATCTTATATGTGCTATTCCTTCCGCTACTGTGAGCTCGAAACATTCGTAGGTCATCTGACCTCCTTATTCGGACGTTTACCCTAAATCATAGATTAGACCCATGTTTTAGTTTTAGATAATTCGTTGAAATAAACAACCAAAATTAGACAAGTGGCAAAAACAAGATGCGCTGCCACAACTGTGTGAGGCCCGACACTAGGAACGCACTAGTGAGAGTGTCGCTCAACACCCGGTTATAGGCTGAGGATTATCCGCGAAACTGCGAGAACGTTTATTTTGATGTGGGTTACCTAAAGATCTGACGCTCGCTGTATTTGCCAATTTAAAAATTTACACGCCCAAGGCCGAAACTAGCCAACATAGATTTGTTCAGTCACACTTAACTAATTTCGCTATAGCCACACAGACTGGTCCAGAAGTGAATACCTTGTTACTGCTATCCAATATGTATCCCGATGAGACGCACCCCACCAAGGGCGTTTTTGTGCGTAATGCTGAGCAGCAGTTAATCGCAGCGGGGCTGAATGTCAATCGCGTCGTCTTGAGAAAGACTCCGGCGAATAGGCGACTTACCAAACTTTGGGCGTACCTCACGTTTACTATGGCTGCAATCGCTCGCTTGATGCGAAACACCAACCCAGTCTACGTGCACTATGTCGCCCACACGGGCCTACCTCTCATTTTAGCCCATGCTTTCCGGGCCCAAACTGTAATCGCGCACGCCCATGGAGGTGACGTAATTGCGGCGCCCCATGAAAGCCCGCTGACCCAAAGCGTAAAACACTTTCTGTCCAGCAGGGTCCTGAGTATGGCAAAAACCGTCATTGTCCCCTCGCAGTTCCTTGCAAGCAGGCTAACAAATGACTTCGGCGTACCCGACGATAAAATCATTATTATCCCCTCGGGGGGGGTCGATACCCAGGTATTTCACTATCGCAAGCGGTTATTTAAAGGCAAGGACGACACTCTGCGTGTTGGTTACGTAGGCCGAATTGACAGAGGGAAAGGTGTGGATACACTTATTCATGCGCTTAACGCCTGCAAAGCGCCTGTTCAGTGCACGATCGCAGGCACAGGTAATGCGAATGACTCCATTCGTGAGCTCATTGCAGATTTACAACTCAACAAACAAATTGCAATGCTTGGGTCTTGTGAGCAGCGTCAGCTGGGAGATATTTACCGGCAGCTTGATTTTTTGATATTCCCATCAGAACTAGAAGAGAGTTTGGGGTTGGTTGGCCTCGAGTCAATGGCCTGTGGCACACCCGTGATCGGCTCCAGAAAGGGAGGTATGGCTGAGTACATTATTGATGACGTTAACGGGCTAGGATTCGCACCAGGGAGTGCTCAGTCACTCTGTGAAGCCATAACGTCTGCATACAAAATGCCTTTAGAAAAATATGTAATGATGAGCTCGAGGGCCTATCAGACTAGCAAAGCGTATGATGCAACGCATTGTGCTCAACGCCTATTAAAGGTGTTTCTATGAAGACCTCATACACCAGATCCATGTTAATTGTTCATGGCGAGGGTGGCCACCAAGCACAGATGCGGCGACTACTTAGCCGATTCTCTGAACTGCGTCGCGACGGAATCACAGTGATTGCCGTCCAAGAGTCGGGAGCGCAAGTCATGGACGTCGCGTCGGTAACGGAACAGCTGCAGCCGCTTCGCGCAAAAACGAGGAGAACAGCCCTCTTTATCTCTCTAATGAACTTTTGCTACGCCGTATTTACGAGCTATCACCTGATGCACAAGCACAACGTCGGGTTTGTTTTATCCACGGGGCCAGGTATTGCCATTCCGATTGCTGTCGCAGCGCGGCTGAGAGGTGTAAATGTCAGCCACATTGAAACCTGGAGTCGATTCTACAGTAGCTCCTGGACGGCTAAGTTTCTTTATGTCCTAGCCACCGACTTTTATGTCCAAAATAAAGAGCTCCTCTCAGTCTTTCCCAAAGCAACGTGGTCAGGCAGGCTATGAAAATATTAGTGACTGCTGGCACCACACCTTTTAACAGTCTGTTTGCTCATTTAGATAACCTGACATACAAGTTCCCCGATATGGAATTTATCGGGCAAATTGGGAATGGCGATTACGCACCCGAGACATTTCCCTCCTTCAGGTTTACTAACGAGTTTCCCCATCAAATAGAGTCCTCAGACGCTGTTATTACCCATGCAGGCGCTGGCACAGTCTACGATCTGCTAGAACGAGGCAAACGAAGTATCGTCGTCGCCAACCTAGAGAGGCAAGATAAGCATCAGCTCGAAATAACGCGGTATCTAAACGACTCGGGTTACGCACTCGCTACAACAGAGCTGGACAGTCTCGAGGCGCTCTTGCATCGCCTTAAGGGGTTCAAGCCGAGGCCATATCAGAAGATCGATTTTTTTTTGGGCGATGAAATCTATCAAAATTTATTGACGGCACTCAGGTAGTCAATCCTCTTAATGAGTGACGACTTTACCATCAACACAACACGAAAAGCCGAGCTAAGCCTCATCGAAGCAAGCACGCCTTTTACTTGATAGCGCAGTTTTTGACGCTCTGTTTTTGCCAATAGAAAATATTGAGAGGCCGCCTCAGAGAAGGATCCCATCAGAAATAAATGATCCGCTCTGTCTTCAAGGAACTTCGCTTGGCCCCGCTGCCCCACCGTTTGAAAATCAACCTTGAACTTTGTGAGAATTCTGTCGATTCCATTTAGTTTCATACAGAGATTTTTTGATATTCCCGAATCAGCAAGCCGATAAGTTACAAGAGGTTCGTCAATCGAACAGGCGCCACCCAAGGCCAACGCCCTCAGTATCAAATCCAAGTCTTGATAACTTTCCAGATCTTCATCGAACCCCTGTACACGTTCGTAAATGGCACGATGAATAACAATAGCCGAGCAAGTAACACCGGAACCTCGGTTCAAGAAATAGTCACGATAGGATTCAGCACCCGGATCGAATTTCACGATGCGTTGTCCTTCTCGATACACTTCGAGAACACTGCATATACAGATGCAAGTAGAATTATTTGACAACAAGGCATTAACCTGCCGCTTGAGCTTTTCGGGAGCCCACAAGTCATCATCATCTAAAAATGCGATCAAACTGCCACTAGAGTTCTTAACCCCTGTATTACGAGCCGCGCAAGCACCTCGATTTTCGTCGTGTTCAATGTAGTGTATTTGATCGTTGACAAACGAAGACAAAAGACTGCGCGTTTGTTCTCGAGCCTCCGATTGGGGCGGATTATCATCGACAATAATGACTTCCCAGTTCTGATAACTTTGTGACCTGACAGTGTAAATCGCTTCCAGCGCTGCCTCTGGCCGCCGAAATGTGGGAATAATAATTGAGACTAAGGGCAAGTCACCTAACAAGCCGCACCGCCCGTCCAAAGATATCGCTCTCAATTAAGGACTCGAGCTTGTTTGAGATTCGTTGGGTATAGACGCTTTTATCCCGGTTAAGATCGGCAAGCTTTTGCTGAACTTTAGCGACGCTGAGCGATTGGCGAGTGTCGAGGTATAAATCCTCTTGATCAAACTCGGACATTAATGATGGATACTTTATCGCCCAGCCGAGCACCAAGCACGGCACCTTGGCTTTGTATGCATGCACAACCGCGTGATATCGAGATGCAATTACATAGTCAAACCGAGACAGCAGGAGCTGTAAATCCAGTGAATCGTAATCGTCCAAAAGTGCCGTCACCTGATCAAGGTGGGAGAATCGTCGCATTAACGCCTCGATTATCGAGATATCTTCAACTGAATGCCGCAATAAAAAGACCGATTTCCCCATTTCGATATTGGCCTGTATTGCTTCTGAGTAGAGGTCGAGCATATTCGTCGACTTGGTATGAACCAGCGTTTTCTTGTTTGGTACGAGCGCTACAGCGCCCGTCGGAATATTAGGAAGCTCAGAAGTGATGCGGCTATAAAATGCGTGGCTGTAGCTGTGGTCGCTTGCCTGCAGGACGGTATCGACTGCCCGCTCCACCTGTCGAAAAATACCCAATGCCTTGAGGGCCTGCACACCTTCGTGTTCCCGTGCAAAGATTATGTTGGGGTGCCTAAGGTAATAACGAATGAGCGGCAAAAGGAAAAAAGAGGTTAAGTTACTAAAGTCAAACGGTCCGAACGACTGCGGGAAGAGGACTACGGGAGTCTTAAAACGCTTAAAAAAGTGGAGATTGATTAAATAATCTATGACCCGCACTGGCGAAAATTGGGACGACAACCGGAATCCACTAACGTCCACCACCAGATCAGCTTTCCGAATAACGCTCCACATTTCGTCTTCGAGCTGGCTGTCAAAATGTTTGTTTCCAACAATAAATCGCAGTGGGCGAAAGCCCCGTATTTTCATACGAAAATCCCAAGGAAGAACCTTGAAGGCAAACTGATTGAGTTCAGTTGGATCCCTTCGGCAATCAGGCGCTGAGAGCAAGAAGATATCAGCATTCTCGCAGCGCATTCTCAGCTCATTTACTGTTGTTAAAACCATTGATTGAGCCCCCTTGTTAAAAAGCTCTCCGCCGGTAATTAGAATTGTTTTATTGGATTTCATGATGATCTTGGCACCTGATATTTACTAATCGAGACTAATCCGCCTTAGACAGGTAGCGCATCAATACCTCCGGCCTCTTCTTTTCCGAATACGGAATGAGCCCTGCGGGATCAGCATAACCCACGGCGATCAACATTACCGTCCGCTGAGACTCTGAAAGATCAAGTAGTTTACGTATGGCTAATTCGTTACCCTCGATATCGGGCCAATTTATCGGGCAAGTCGCAAGCCCAAGCGTGTCGCACGCCTGCATAAACTGCATGCTCGCCAGAGCGCCATCGATGTAAATCAAATGCCTATCGCGCTCTGCAAAGTACGCACTTAAATCGCCAACGACGGCTATCGTGCACGGAATATTTTCTGCCCACCCAGGCGTGCCATTTGCCAAAGCTGCTAACTGAGGTGCCAGCTCGGGCCCATTGGCCACGACGAATTGATAAGGGAGGCGATTGCAGGCCGAAGGTGCGTAGCTGGCTATGCGAACAGCTTGGTTCAAAAGCTCCACGCTAACTGACCTACCGTCGAACCATCGCACCGACCGTCTGCGTCTAAACAGCACCTCGAGCTGTTCGAAGCTTATCTCAGATGGCGGCAGATCACCGTACTGGTAAGGCACTCGCTGATCGTGCCTCTTGTTGATAGCAAGTCCTTCAAAAATCGATCGCGCGTTATCAACAATCGCGTTTTGCCCAGGTTGGACTGCGTCAAAAAATGCGCTAAGAACGTCAAAACTCCACTGCAGCTCGTCAGGATCAAATGAAGTCACTTCGCTTGCACGACAATAAATATTGACTGTCTCCGCGATATAATTGACGCCAAAAACCTCTCTTCGAGGCCTCATGATTAGCCCTTTCTCCAATCGATGAGTATTGCGCCGAAGTAAGGCGGAAGTTGACCGAAGCTCACTCAATTCGCGGATATATTGGGCTCTTCCTGCCAGTACTGCTCCCTGCTCTCGACGATATTCCGCCGAAAAAGTTGCGTAATAGAGCGCACCGATCACTGGAAATCGCCTCATTAAATAAAAACCTGACTGCTTGAACTTGTCTCGTGACGCTCGAGCAAATGGTTTAACGGCTTCTGGAACGAACTTTTTCATGAACGCTTAGGCGGCAGCTTTGGTTTGCGTGAAAGATAGCGAAAAGGTGCCAGCAAGGCGAGCGTCATCATTACGAACATGCTCCTCGTCTTAACAAAGAATGCAAGTGCGAAGTAAGAGGCAGCAGCATAGCTTAGAAGAGTTGCCAAGGCTGCACCCAGCGCGCCCATCGATGGAATAAGAGCAGCGTTCAAGGCCACGTTGACCAAAGCACCAGCACCTTGCGTAATCACTGAAAACCAAATTAAACCCTCGGCGACAATCCATTTACTAAAAACTGCTCGCATAAAAATAAATACAGCTGCCCAAATATGGATGCTTAGAATCAAAGCGGCGCCACTGTACTGAGCACCAAAGACGATTGATATAAATGGGGTGGCAAGCAAGGTGACTAGAATTGCCAAAACTAGAGCCAATGAAGCCAAGCCGTCTAACAACTGTTGGGTTCGGTGTTGGTAGGTATTCGGATTTTCGGAACGTAGCTCAATAAGTCGTGGAAATACCGCCGTCGTGATCGCTACAGGAATAAAGTAAAAAGCTTCTGAGATCGTTGCGGCAACCGCATAAACACCCACTTCGGCATCGCCTTTCACCATTTTCAACATAATCTGGTCAAGTTTGAGGTAAATCGCCGCAAAAAAAGTACCGAGAAACACGACCCCACCCTGCCTCAAAAGCGAAATAGCCTCATTTCCATCAAAGCGCCACCGCTGCCTGTCGGCAGTCGCAGTGCCTCTATAAAAAAGAACCAAAAACACAACCGCAATCAACGCTTGCATCACTGTTGCGCCCGCTATCCAAAGAATGCTCGCGCCCATGGCGGCCGCGCCAACTTTCATGCCACTGACAAGCACAAGTGCAATTTGTTTAGAGAGCGCTTGATAACGGGCCTCGTAGTGCGCCTGAAACCAAAAGTCGAGGACATAACCCGGCTGTATCAACAAACTAACGCACATTATTGCGAGCAGCGTCCGTTCCGTCGAAGTGTGCAGTCCAGGATAGAAGGCAAAGCCGAGAAGAAGCAGCAAACCCGTTATGAAACCCAGTCCCTTGATAGCAAGGCTTGTGCCCATAATCGCCGATTTATCGGTTTCGTTTTCGACCAAGCGTTTTACCACCAACGCATTGAGACCAGCGTGCCCGGGGACCGCAAAGAGATAGACAAGTGCCAGCCCGTAACTGTAAATACCGAACATCTCTGGGCCGTAAACTCGCGCGACATAAGCCGAAACAAAAAAACCTAGGACAAGTGCGAGACCTCTGTCTGATAACAGCCAGAGCGCATTTTTAATGTGGCGCGCCCAATTTTCCATCGCCCTAAGCCGCACTTAGAGAGTCTACTGCCTTCATACCGCTGCGTACTCTGCTATCTGCTCACTACCCTTTTTCTGCTCTGAGTGCCGTTTCCATGAAAGTGCAGTTGTTGAGTTCAGCGTCGCCCAAGCCACACCAACCACACCTGACGTCCAGACATGTCCGGCTACCGATGCGGCTGCGAGAAGTGCGAGGTTTACGGCGAGAACCGCCGGTGCCTCTCGACTATCCGATGAGAATAACGCCTTCGAGGCACTTATCAGGACAAGGGAAATCCAAACAACAACTACCGTGAAACTTAATGGACCGAACCACAGCAACAGATCGAAAGGATCCACCTCCGCTGTAGGCTTCACCCCGTGGGCTGAAAAGAAAGACGGTGGGGCCCCAAGCCCCCAATAAAGTATATCGCCAGCACGAACGTAAAGGTCAACCATAGCGATCACCATCGCCTCTCGACCCGAGAAAATTAACCTCGACAACCCACCTGTCTCGTAAAAAAACAGCGCCCTATCAATCAATCCAAGCTCTGCTATCAATTGCGCGAACACTAATACGGTCAGAAAACTCACCAGTAGAGTGATCAGAAAATACTTCAGCTTTAGCACAGTAGGACGGAAAAGGTGTCGACGCTCATTGAGTAATGGTATGAGCAGGATCAACATGACAATGCCGAGCAACGCCGTTTTCGTGGCCACCATAAACGTCGCGAGTAAGCAGAGACTGGCTGCCGCAAGAAATAGTGAGCCTCCCTTTAGCCATGACTCGTTGAGCAGGAAACCTGATACAACTATTACCAGCGCCCCATATTCGTTGGCCGCAAAAATTAGTCCTGGATTTCCTAGTCCGACTTCAGGTGTGCCATAACTGTGGAATCCAATATCAAAAGCGCCGAGTACCGAATTAAAAACTACTGCGGTCGTTAACGCCCAGAGAACGAAGCGAGCGGTTTTTAACCTGGTCGGTTTATCTGCAATCGCGCACCAAAAACAATACACAATGATCGGTGCGAGAAATTTAGTCGCAAAAGTCAGGTTATATATAAATCCCGAAAGGTCGGCATCGCGAAGTAAAGAGGAAACAATGGGTGCCATGAAGACACCAACAGCTGCTAGACACAGAAGCGCTATTCGCGGCCTACATACAGCAACATAAAGCATGATGAGCGATAACAACACTGCCTTAAACGCCAGCGAGATCTTGAGCCCGCCAAGACCCACTAAAACCAGGGCGCCATAGCCAAAATCAATAAACAGGTAGCTTGCCATCATCATTACGATGACAGACAGTATTCCCTGCTCTGGTATTCGAAGATTCGAGATCACTATTGAGCCGCGTTACGTGGTCCTACAATAACCGCCACCAAACAACTTAAAAGCAAGGTCATAAAACCCAAGATAATTGTCACCAAAACCCTTGGTGGGCCGCTTGGACTGACTGGCATTAAGATAGGAGTTGCCTTCTTGAAAACGAATTCGCGACTCGAGGAAGCCAACATCAAGGTCTTCGTTTGCTCTTCGATGAGACGGTAGAAAACTGCCTTCAAGTCAGCAACCGATGTATTGGTCGCCTCTTCCGTCAAATACTCGATGTTGCGCTTAGAATCCTGGATGACGCTCTCTCTCATCTGACTATTGATCTTTAGTTGTAGTTGCTCGAGTACATTCGCTGCGACGCTGGGCGACTCGTGCTCGAAGGCCAACGTCACCATATTAGTAGTGCTGCTCTCAGTCACCTCCAATCGCTTTTCGAACTGATAAACCGCCGACCAAAGCTGCTCTAATTTTTTTATCTCTGTTATCGGCTCATTGACCCACCCAGTGTCAGGGCTATAAAGAGAGTCATCAAACTCAACCGTGGAACTTTCAAGATCCCAGCCTTGAATAGCAATAAGCAAGGGAATCAGACTGGGCTGGTTTGATAAAAAGTCAGCTGCAAACGAGTGCGTTTGAATTACATCCAAGGCCAACCTGTCGAGTCGGGAGTCGCTACCCAAGCGACTATCAAAGCCTGCAAGAGACGCAATGCCGCCCAAATCTCCGCCAACACCGCCAAAAGACAACTGCTCATCATTATTAGTCGAGATCAAATGGACTTCGGCCTGATATTGCTCAGGCAACATCAGCATCCACCCAAATGTAGCAGCCGAAATAGCGAGAGTAACAACAAGGATTGGCACCGCACGCTGACTAATCGACGCTATAATTGCGGACACATTAATAATGCCCTCTTCATCGGTATAAATACTCACAACACACTCCAATAATGATGCCGACGTTCTAGGGTAAATCAGCTCTGCGGTGCGATTGTATACCCGTCCGGAGCCGGGTTACGTTAAAACCTTTCAAGAGGGTACCTTAAATCACTAATAGCCACGTTTTACACTACGCAACGAGCCGAAACAGCGTGCATCTCGGGCATTGATTATTGGTAGGTGGCTATGAACTTGCAAACCGGGACTCCATAATCACCGCCACCAGACGATTTTTAAGAAACGACAATTACCCAAGCTATAACCGACTCATAACGTCGAGATCAACGGTACTTTGGTAGCCTGGTGCGGGCGATCCACTGCCCGTTTGCTCAAAAGCTACGCCTACTGACAATACTAGTGAGTCTGATCCTTGACCACTCATGAATGATATTCCGACGGGTATGCCCGCTATTGTGCCCATAGGCACCGTTAAGTTTGGGTAACCACTAACCGCTGCCATCGACCCAGCTCCCGCCCAAGGTGGCCAAACATCACCGTTGGCGACATCGACACGTGATGAGATGGGCCCGCTTGGTCCAACTAGCACTTTAACGTCGTATTCGCTGAGCAACGCATCGATACCGTCGTCACGTGTAGCCTTTCGGACCAGCATCAGTGCTGTTTGATATTCCTCACTTTCTATCCCTGGCGCCGCAAGCGAGTTCTCAAAAATATCCTGTCCAAAGACTGCCTGCTCGACCTCAGCGTTCTCGTTATTGAACGCGATCAACTCAGAGAGG
>CAJYAI010000035.1 GCA_913064725.1 uncultured Alteromonadaceae bacterium
ACACCGGCTCCCAGCATCACCACCAGAACGTACCCAAGTGGATGAAAGTGGGTAAAGGTTTTGGGCATATCCACCCATAACCGCGCAATATTCTCGGCCGATAACAAGCTGGTCGCACTAATGACTTGCTGCGTTCCCGTGGCGGGGTCAATCTTGGTGGGATGGAGTGCGGACACACCAGTGAGGCTGGCAACAACAGAAATAGCGACCAAACCCACAATTAACCAGAAAAAGAGAAAGACCGGGTCTGGAAGCTTGTTACCGCTTCGTTCGACCCATCCCAAGAATCCGCCCATATCCTGCTGCGCACCACCGGTAGATGTACTCATCTGTTAGCCCCCTAGCAAAGCTCTCGCTATGCGCTTCAATCGTCTTCTCGTGCTCTTATGACACCCTAGCTAAGCCTGTTGCGCGGGCATAGGGATCCGTTCCGAGCACTACTTTACTGATCTATTTTTCCGCTTTTATGAGTTGCCCGCAGTGCATTGCCACGACACTCATCCACACCAGCCCAGACTGCGCCTGATAAGACCATAAACGTTCTGAAACCCACCCGAAATAGGCATTAGCCTCTCACCGACAGCAGTGTACCCCTGAAGCGAGGTATTTCTAAATGTCATGCGGGCAGCCTGAAACTCAACTTCTTAGCCTTAATTAAAACCAGAAGCCAGTTCTGCGGTATACCCCAAGGACTCCAACATGCTCGCAACCGCGAGGGTCGTTCTATCACCATATTCGGGACCAATCACTTGTAATCCAAAAGGAAGTCCGTCGCTGTGGCGACCCACCGGCACTGCCGTTGAAGGCAAGCTGCACAAGGTCGCAACACCCGCCCACACAACATTATCTGTGTAGGGTCGAGGCTCGTCGTTGACCCAAATTCGCCGAGCTCCGTAAGGCGTATCTTGGTCGTGAGGCATTGCCGTGGTGGGTGTCACAGGGCAAATCAGGACGTCGTAGTCGTCGAAGAAAGCATCCCACTTGGCCACCATGTGCGCCCGGATCTCGTTCCACAGCAGCCAATCGCGATGCGGTAGAAGTGATCCACGCGCCTGAATCGCATTGTGCGATTTATCTTCCGGGCCCAGTTCGCGCGCAACGCGTTCCATGAGCGCAATTGCATCAGGCCCAAAACTTGCGCCGACGATCGGCGCCAAGTGCATAAGATACGTTTCGTGGTGCTCGGCAAGCGAAAAGTCGGGCTTTGCCTCCGAAACCACTGCCCCCTGCGATGCGAGGGCTTGTGCCGCCTGCTCAATGCCCGCAAGAATTTCATGATCAACTGGGCAGTAGTCATCGCCCAACCAGATACCCACTCGCAGGTGTCTAACAGACGTTACTCGAGAAGCGGGCAGTGCCAATTCGAGCCCGGATCCTGGCTTTCTTTCGAAGCCCACTGTTACGTCGAAGGCCAGCTCCAAGTCTTCTACCGAACGCGCTAGTGGCCCCATCACCCCGAGTGCCGGCGAGGTCAAAGCCCCGTGAACCGGCGGCACGTGACCTCGCTGCGGAATAATGTCAAAGGTTGGCTTATGACCAAACAGCCCACAGAAATGTGAGGGCGTGCGAATCGACCCACCAATATCGCTACCAAATTCAAGCGGTGTCATTCCCGCTGCTAGCGCCGCCGCCGCACCACCGGAAGAGCCTCCCGGTGTCCGAGCAACATCGTGCGGATTATTCGTGGTGCCATGGATCGCGTTGTAGGTTTGCAGGTCAGCACAGTGAAGCGGTGTGTTTGTCTTACCTAGAATGATCGCGCCAGCTGCGCGCAACCGCTGAACCACCACCGCGTCGGTATCAGAAACACGGCCTTTGAAAGGGAGGTGGCCGACTTCGCAGGTTAGCCCTGTCACTTCGTAGGCGTCTTTGATCGTCATTGGTAAGCCGTGCAACGCACCCAAAGGCTCGCCACGCTTAACCATTTCATCAGCGCGTTGGGCCTCTTCGCGCGCAGCTTCGAACCGTTCGGCAATCACGGCGTTAATCGAACCGTTATGTGCTTCGATCCGCCCGATAAAGTACTCCGTCACCTCGAAAGATGACAGCTCTTGATCCTTAATGAGGCGCACCAGCCCCTTTGCATTGTTATCCAGCACGAGCTCAGTCTCTTGCAATAGCAGGCAACGCTGCCGATAGACCAAGAGAACATAAGGTCTACGCCCCGTTCAAGTCCTGTCTTTCCCCTATTAGAGTAACGAATGGGAGTAACAAATCGGGACACAAAATTGGGGCGAAAATTACGGCACGAGAACCGTTATTGGCTGATCGGTGGTGCAATAATTTTAAAATTCTGACGACCCGATGGATCCTCGTTAAACCCGTCTTGGACAACGACCAAACCGTTGGGAAACCGGTCACCTAGAAAGGCTGATGTTGCATCCAAACCGTCTGTCTCTTGAGCGCCATCGATCCCTGTTTCGCCGGTGACAATGCGGAAGCGCTTTATAAATGAGTGCGGATAGGCCAGGTCGTACATGGCATAGCTGTCATTACCCTGCGATGACACCAAGATAACTTGCGGGTCTCCCTTGTAAAGCGCTACACCCTCAACGTCCGCAGCAATTCCGCTGGCGCCATCAACTTCGTCGATGAGCTCCGGTTCTGCAAATCGGCCCTGCTGAAGCGGAAGTCTCCACAAACCCCGCCCCTCTTCACCCACGAACACCACCTGGGACTGGTCATCTTGCACGCAACCCTCTAGTTGGCTGTCGAATTGATAACTGTCGCTGAGCGACATAGCGAATTCATCGGCAAGATCGACCTGGTACTGCTCAATTAAACCGTTTTTGTATGTGACATAGGCAACCAGCTCGCCCGCCGTAACACCGAGACAAAATCCATAAGGCTCGGGCGAATCCGTAGGCAGGATAGAAACCAATTTTGTGGTTCCCTCGTCACCGATTGATAACCAGCCCACGCCATCAGTCTCTCGCTCAGAAAATCCAGCCACATCAACTCTGCCTGCTGGGGACGTCAGATTCTGCCGAATATCAATATTGTTGGGACGTCCTGCGGGGATAAACTCAACTAAGCGCCCGGATAGATCGTAAACCGCAATCCCTGATTGTTTATCGGTACCAAAAATTCGGCTTTCCGACACCGATTTTTGATTAATCCAAATAGCGGGGTCGTCTGCTGCGTCATTACTTGAGGCAACCGGCGCTGTCTCTACCACTGCCGAAACAACTTCCACACGATCCGCATCTGGATAAATTAACGCGTCACGATCTGTGGTCGCACAGCCGACAAAAACGGAAAGGGCCGCAACAGCGGCCCACCTCACTGAGAGGTTCAAAGAGCTTAACAAAGGCACTTAGAAACGAACCCTAATGCCCAGCTTACCGGTCCATGAGTATTCCTCGTACTGAAGCAAACGGTCGCGTCCGGGACCGGCCTGGTAGGCAATGTATGGCTCATCGGTAAGGTTGATAAGTTTGAGGAACACGCTGACACCATCCGTAACTTCGTAGTCAGTTGTGAAATCCACCTGCGTATGGTCCTTCACAAATCGGTCTTCCTCGGGGTCGCCATTGACTTCGTCAAGGTACATATCGCGATAAGCCACTGTCAAACGAGCACTTAAACGGTCTCTTTCGTAACCGATCAAGGCGTTGTACGTCGTCTCAGCGGCTGCTGGGAGAGCAATAGGTCGACCGTAGAAATCACCTTCGGTGTCCGTGTACGTATAGTTAAGGCCAAGTACGAGGCCCGAATCGAACGCTTGACTATAAGCAAATTCGAAGCCCTGAATCGTTGCCGTATCACCATTGAGTGGAATTTCCGCCTCGTCGAACGCAACATTGTTGTAAACACCGTTGAAGGGTGCATCGTCAGCTTCGAATTCGGCGGTAACAATGAAATTCTCTACTTCTTTATAGAAGACGCCTGCTTGAACTACTGCGCTATCCGTGAAGTAGTGCTCCAGAGAGAGGTCGAAGTTCCAAGCTTCGTAAGGGTCTAGGTCGGGGTTACCAAATTCACCTTGTCGCTCGCCATCGTCCGCTTCTTCAACAATGAAAATGGGCGCTAACTGTCCGATATTGGGCCGGACAACGCTTTTGAAGATACCACCTCTGAGGATCATATCGTCGGTCAATGAGTATTTCAGGCTGAGGCTTGGCAAAATATCCGTGTAACTTTGCTCGATGACAATGTCTGAGATGAACAGCGTGTCATCGTCTAACGTAACGCCATCTCGAACACCGCCTTCCTCGACGACCTCTGTCAGGTTACCGCGGACATCGTTATCCGTTTGTTCAACCCGCACACCGCCGATTAAAACCATACGATCTGTCTCGTACCGGCCCATGGCATAGAAGGCAAAGATATCTTCTTCTACCGCGAAGTCTTCGGCGTTGGATTCAAAGTCAGTGTCGAAAGTGTTTTCCTCGAAGCCAGACAAGTTTGCGTTGTTGAACGCGCGGACCGCGCCAAGGTCCGGTGTGGGCCCCATGTCAATCAAACCGTAACTTTGGGTGCCCAACACATCCGCCAGCGTGTAATCACCGTCGAAGTCCTCGAGCACTTGTAAGTAGATGTCATTTGTCTTTTCACGCTGTCGGAGCTTCAAGCCAGCCTTAAGCGTCATCTCGCCCGCACTGAAATCGAAGGATCTCGCCGCGTCAAATGAGATGGCCATCTCCTCGTCTTCGGTTCTGCCATCAACCAACTCGACCTTATTGACTTCATAGGTAGCCGCTTCGTTGAATCCAGCACCGTCCTGAGTAATGGTGTAAGGCGTGAAATCGAGATTGGTGTAGTCGAAAGACACACCTAACTGACCAGCCTCATCAAAGTCATTTCTAAAGCGCGTGGGGTCTTGCGTTTTGTATTCGTGCTCACTGGCTGATGCGAATGAAATCTTATAGTCAAAGTTCCAATCACCCGTATTCGTAGTACCGCCGAACTCGAACGTTTGGATGTCCTGAGTTTCGAAGCGATCTTTGATGCCACGTCGGACTGAAATCTCTCCATCCGCCGAGTCAAAGAATGCTGTATTTGCATCGCCAGAGGACGGATCTTCATCCATCTCAAAAACCAGTCGACGACGCAACTCTAGGTCATCGAACTGGCTATAAAGTGCACGCGCAAAGAGTTCGGTCTGCTCAGAAAGCTTGTAATCAACAGTGAACGAAATACCCGTGCGCTCTCGTTCAACATCGTAGTCTCGGTATTCGACCGCATCCGCAAAAACGATACCGTCATCGGTGTCACCCCAACCATCCATTTCCAGGTTGTCTGTCGACGTCTTTCGCTTTGAATACTTGACGCCCCCTGCGATACCTAGGCGATCGTTAAGTTTCTGAGAGAAGTCGAATCCATACTCGGGGGAGTACTCCTCGTTCAGGTCGTTATAAGAGCTAATAACTTGAGCTTTCGCGTAATCAGCGTCGCGATCGAACGCTTTGTTCGTCTTGATGTTAATAGCAGCACCGATGGTGTCAGCATCCATATCAGGCGTAAGCGTTTTTGATACCTCGATCGACTCCACCAAATCTGAAGGAATAACGTCTAAAGCGACCGCTCTTGTGTCAGCCTCGGGTGATGGAATGCGGGTCCCGTTAACACTCGCTGAGTTCAGCGAAGGATCGAGTCCTCGGACACTGACGAAGCGTCCTTCGCCCTGGTCATTGAGCACGTTGATTCCGGGAAGACGACGGAGTGATTCAGCGACGTTTTGATCAACAAAATTACCGATGGCGTCTGAGGTAAGAATGCTCTTGATGTTATCCGCGTCGCGTTGACGATCAATAGCGGAAGCAATCATTCCGCGCTGTCCGTAAACCACTGTTTCTTCGACGACGTCCTGGGCAACGGCGGGTGACATTGCTGCTGAAACTGCAAGCGGTAATATTAATTTTCGAATTGGCACGTGGAACTCCCGATAACATGAATTTTAAGTCGCGGAAATTATTCTCTAGCGGTTTCAGCACTGTTACGAGGGTGTTAATTTTTTGTGACTGAGGCTGACAAATCTGGTTTTGTTGGCTCACAGTTAGAAGGAACGCGCGATCACAACCGAAGACAGGTGGAACACCGAGGAATAAACATAATGAAAATCGTAATCAGAGTGGTCGTCGCTGTCTTAGTCGTAGCAGGCCTGTATGCAACTAACCTCTTTTTAAAGCCAATCAGCAGAATTAAAGCGTCGCTCGCACAAACCAGTACAAGTGCGCCCATCACTGTCGATGGCGAGGTGTTTCGCGATTTGAACCGCAACGGCGCGCTGGACCCTTACGAGGACTATCGGGTCGCAACGACCGATCGTGTAGAAGACCTCCTCAAGCAAATGACCCTCGAAGAAAAAGTTGGTCAGATGTTCCATCCGCCGGTGCTAATCGAACCTGATCCGCTATTTCGAATTTTTTTAGAGGCCATGAATGCAGGCACCTCAGTTGAAGAGCTCATCAGCCGAGAATCAATCACACACTTTAATTTTTACGGTAGTGCGTCCCCGCAAAATATCGCCAAGCGACTTAACAAGCTCCAGCGTATTGCAGAGCGAACTCGTCTGGGCATCCCACTGTCCATCAGCAGCGACCCGATTCATGAAGTACCAAGGGGCGGTGGCATTGCATCATTTACCCTCGACGGTGTCTCTAAGTGGCCTTCTCAGCTGGGCTTTGCCGCTGGTCGTGACCCTGAGATGCTTGAGGCATTCGGAAAAATAGCCGCCAAAGAGTACCGGGCCATCGGTTTCACCACGGCGCTCCACCCCATGAGCGACATGGCAACCGAGCCGCGGTGGGCACGTAATTTCGGTACCTTTGGCTCAAACGCTGAACTGTCAGCCGAGATGACGGTTGCCTATATGAAGGGATTTCAAGGCGATAGCCTGAGCGATCAGAGCGTGATGACCATGGTCAAACATTTCCCCGGTGGTGGCCCTCAGCGCGATGGACTAGATCCACACCTCAAGTCCGGTGAAGATCAGGTTTACCCGGGTGACAATTTTGACTATCACCTCGAACCCTTTATCGCAGCAATTGAGAATGACATGCGCGTTGTAATGCCTTACTACGGCATCCCTAAAGGTCAGACTGATGAGGACGTGGCGATGGCTTACAACCGCTATATTTTGACCGATCTGCTCCGCGATGAATTGGGCTTTGATGGCGTAATCTGCACGGATTGGGGTGTCGTTACAGGTCGCGTGTGGGGTGTTGAAGCGTTAACCATCGAACAGCGCTATCTAAAATCCGTCCAAGCCGGTATTGATCAGTACGGCGGTGAGAGTGAACCCGAATACATTGTGGCTTTAGTCGATAAGGGCGACATCAGCGAAGCACGTATCGATGAGTCAGTCCGTCGAATCCTCAGGAATAAATTTGACCTCGGTCTGTTTGAAGGGCCCTATGTCGATGAGGCCGCAGTCAACGATCGAGTTAATTTACCCGAGCACCTATCACAGGGTATGACGGCGCAGCGAAATGCAGCTGTGCTACTTACTAACCGCCAACAGGTTTTGCCGCTAGAGGAAGGCACTCGAATATTCGTTGACGGACTAGACGCTGATATCGCCGCAAACTATGGCACGGTTGTCGAGACATCAGAGCAGGCAGATGTCGTTCTACTCTTGCTCAATACCGTGTTTAACGGCAACCAACCGGCGGGAACCGACAGCACCTTTGATCAAATGATGGCAACGCAATTTCCAGACACAGATCTCAGTTTTGACGAGACGATTCTTACGAGAGCAAAAGCCTATGGGGAGACCTCTAGGCTAATTACATTGGTTGATCTTAACCGGCCCGCTGTTCTTTCCGAACTCAACTCCGTTAGTGACGCTATGCTTGGGACCTTTGGCATTTCGGATCAAGCCATGCTCGACGTGGTTTTCGGACGACATACACCA
This sequence comes from uncultured Alteromonadaceae bacterium, assembly GCA_913064725.1. Taxonomy (GTDB): domain Bacteria; phylum Pseudomonadota; class Gammaproteobacteria; order Pseudomonadales; family Halieaceae; genus Luminiphilus. The sequence goes on from CAJYAI010000035.1 coordinate 7,859, forward strand.
ACCGGAAAACTGCCTTTCGAGCTGCCGTCCTCCATGGCCGAAGTCGAGCAACAGCTAGAAGACGTGCCGGATGATACGGCCAATCCACTCTTCCCTTTTGGTTGGGGGCTGAGCTACTAAGGCACAGGTGCGCAGTAGGCGGACCCACCCAGTGAGACACTTCAAAGCGACGCCGGTCTTGTCGAAGCTGGGGATGCTAGCCGGCGTCCTCGACAGCGGTAATATTGTCATCAACGTCACGGTCGACGAACTTGCTGTATGGGTCAACCCCGACAAAAGCCGGCTTCTTGGTAGTCACTAAACTGACCATCTGCTCGCCCGACAACAGCGGCTCCAAGCGCATGGCAATCACGTCAACAGGCTCAAGAACCTCATAACCCGGGCGTTTCGCAAACGCCCCAATATCAACCAGATTATCAAAGACGGCATCAGTTTCCTCGCCTTCTCCGTCCGCATATAACTTTGCTGCAGTAACCGTGAAGGTGGTTTCGTACTGACCATTGTCAAGTGCTGCTACTCGTGCGTCGGAAGCGGCAAAGTCATACAGCGTGATGTTCTCGAGGAGGTCTACAACCAGACGAGCCTCAGCATCATCTCTTGCCAATGATTTAAAGCCAGCGACCAGATCGGTGGAACTCGCATAGGGCTGGCTCTTGAATTTGAATCGCTCGAGAAGCGCCGCGAGCATGCCATTCACGCGGTCCTCGCCGAGTCGATCTTGAAGCAAATACAGGACCACAGCCCCTTTACGATAATGAATATATCCTTGGTTCTCGACGCGATTAAGCGGCAGCTCCTCGATTGCTTCGCCACCGCGAGAAGACAAGTACGCGTCCAGCTCATATTTGAGGAAGCGACGAATTTGCTCTTCGCCGTAAATCTCCTTCATGACCATCAGAGCGGAATACTGGGCCATGGTTTCCACCATCATAGTGCCACCCTGCATATAAGCACTGATAAGCTGGTGCGCCCAATACTGATGAGCGTATTCGTGAGCTGTGACGTAACTCACATAGTCGATGTCATCCTCATCGGCGGTATTAGCGATAAAGCCAATGCGCTCGGAGTAAGGCACGGTGCCTGCAAATGCCTGAGCAAACGTCGCATAACCGGGAAACTCGATCACTCGCGCATAATCGAACTGGTAGGGTCCAAAGTTCTCTTGGAAATAGTCGAGTGAGACCGCCATCGCATCGAGCATGCGCTCTGCATTAAACCCATGCGTTGGATGATGATAAATCGCCATATCGATGCCGGTATGCTCGCGCTTGGTCACGGCGTACTCTGCCGACTGAATTGAGAAAAAACCAAGAATGGGGGTGGAAGATTTAAAGTGAGTAACTCTGCGATCACCCTCGATTACTTCAGATACAAGCTTGCCCGGGGCAATAGCTGTTTGATCAGCTCGAGTTGTAACTGTGATATCGGACATCACCCAATCTACATTACCAACGTAGTTCCGGTCGCGGGCAGACTCGTCCTCCAGCTTTGGCATACGTAACTCGGCCGGTAGGTCGTACTTACGGCGCGTTGACCGATCCTGAAGCAAGGCCGACCGATCAAATCCAAGCTGAGGTGCAAATTCGGCGTTGTTCAAGAAAGTACCGTTTTTTACCAATCGGGTATCTTCGCCTCGAGTTGAGAAACCGTTATGAATTCGCTCGGCTGCAAACCGCATTTCCAGCGTTTCGCCGGGCGCCATCGCGGGCTCAAGCGCATAAATTTGATAGCCGTAGTCTTCCTGCTCATCGAGCGTCAGAGTGCCTCCGGGAATATCCAGCTCGGTCAGGTCTGAATACCCATCCTGAAAAAGCACATGCAGTTCCTCGACCGGAGCACCTGTGTCGTTGATCAGCGTATAGCTGCCCTTGAACAGGGCTCGACCTGCATGTGGATAAAGATCCACATCTAGCTGAACATGCGTGGTTGACGGCTGTTTAACGTTTTCATACTGCAGAAACTGCTTTTCGTAATCAGCTAATTGCTCTTCTTGTTCATCACTGATGACGTACTCATTGACGACGTTCATTTGGTAGAACATCCAGCCACCCGTTGTGGTGGATACACCCAACCCGATGAGTGCGATCAACGCGGGCGCGCCCACCAAGCGGGCCGGTACGCGAGCAAGCTGCGCTCTTAGCGATACTGCCACCCCTCGGCGCCATAAAAGATAAGCGATCACCGATAAAATGGCGCAGATGCCACCCCAATAGAGCCTTAACCACCAGCTTTTCTCCCCGCCAACATCGGCACCGTTGAGGTCCGAGACCATGACGAAACCCACATCGCCAAAGTTGTACAGCGGGTGCTCGAATCCAAGTGAGACGAGGGTAATTGAGGCGACAAGGTAGACCACCATAAGACCCCAGCCCATATATTTACTGGTACTCAGAGCCTGGAAAAATACAGCTAAAATCGCCGTCATTAACATATCTACTGAGTAAGGCAGAATGAACCAGGCCACATATTTATCAAGCTCTATAGCGGTGTAGCCTCGGAACAGCTGAACCAATATTGCTGCGAGCGCTGCTATGCACAAGGTTGCAATGAGAACAGCTGCAACGGCCAATACTTTAGGGACGAAGTAAGCCCAGTTGGGCAGTGAGGTTGCATCAATGATTTCATGCATCCCGCGATCGCGGTCACGCCAAACCAACTCACCTGCAAAGTAAATGGCAATGATGATGGGGATAATGCCGAAGGAGCCAAAGAGTGGCATAAGCAGCGCAAAAGTCATTGGCACCGCCGGGGTGCCATAGAGCTGGTTGGCAAACCACAAAGCACCGCCCGAGTTGAGTAGTCCTATCAGAATCAACACAAAGAAAGCAGGGCTGGTGAAAATCAAGTTTACCTCCAGCCGAGTTCGCGATAGCAGACGCGGCCAAGCCGCTGCCTTTTGATTTGGCGCGGGCAAGACGTCCACCAGACAAGGTTGCTCCGCCGCCTCTCTGGCAGCGCGCCGCTGCTCCTTTTTAAGTTTTCGTGCGGAGATGCCGTTCTCGGCAAAGCTGTACCGCCAATAAGCAATACCCAATGCAATCCCACTCAGACAAAGCGCTATTAATCGGTTCCAAAAGAGAGCGCCCTCAAACGGCGGCACTTGGTTGTTACTTTCCGCCGCACTCCAATAGCGGGTAGCGTCTGAAAATGCGCCCAGTCCAAACGGCTCTATGGTTGCTACGGTGTCGCGTAACCCGGGCTGATCACCCGCTAGCCCGGTAAGCGTGAAATACAACACTAAAAAAACGAGCACCCCAACGTAGCTCAGCATCATTGACCGAGAGACGCAGGCCACCGCAAAGAAAATAGCCGACGTAACAAGTATGTTGGGCAGGGCAAAAACGACAAAGATGCTGAGGTAATGACTCAATACTGTAGGGCCCAGTGTCTCCTGATCCAGCCATGGCATCTGAGCACCAATGAGAATAGCGAGTGGCACAGCTGCAAAACCCACTGCAGCCGCGGTGTACGCACCTGCGTAACGACCCAGCAAGTAGGCGAACTTAGTCACGCGGGTAGAGCGCACCATCGGACCAAAGCCACTTTCATCATCTCTGACAACGACGTTCGCTACAAAGGCCGTGCTTGCGAACATATAAAAGACCGTCATGATTAGCACTGTCTGCGCAATGGCAATTGGACTGTTGACGTGGATATTGCCACCCGAACCGATTTGGATGTTGTCAATGGTCACCGAGCCGAAGGTCAGCAGAAAAAAGACCAGGGACGTAACGATAAAAACCGGGTTTCTGAGTTGGTAACGCAGCTCGAACCAAAAGATCGATGTAAACATGGAGGACTTCCCCTTAGGCTGCAGCAGACTCACTGCGTGTGCGCGCAAGCGTCGTAAAATAAACGTCCTCAAGCCCACCAGACACGGATTTAAAGCCCTCACCAGGATCTGAATCTGACAAAATATGGATAACGCTTTGTCCTGACATCAATCGGCTAGAAATAATCTGGTACTGCGACTCGTAGACGCCATAATCGGCGCGCGGTACCGTCTTCTCCCAAATCATGCCCGCCGTCGATGCGATGAGGTCAGCGGGAGCGCCTTTGAGCTGCACCGTGCCACCGACCAGCACGGCCATGTTTGGGCAGAGGTCAGCAACATCTTCAACGATGTGTGTTGAGAGAATAACCACCACGTTTTCACCGACCTCCGCGAGTAAATTTAAGAAGCGGTTGCGCTCCTCAGGATCTAGCCCGGCCGTAGGCTCATCGGTAATAATGAGATCCGGATTACCTATGAGCGCCTGCGCTATGCCAAAACGCTGCCTCATTCCGCCCGAGAAGCCGGCAATCGCCTGCTTACGATTCTTCCAAAGATTGACCTGGTTTAGCAGCGTCTCTACTGTTTCTTTACGCTCCGACTTCCCCGCAATTCCCTTCAGAACCGCCATATGCTCAAGCATGTCGTAAGCAGTAACACGCGGGTAAACACCAAAATCCTGAGGTAAATAACCCAATCGGGCGCGAATGTCTTCCGGGTTGGCAACCACATCGATACCGTCGAAACTGATAGAGCCGGACGACGGCGTTTGCAAGGTAGCGATCGACCGCATCAGCGTCGACTTACCTGCTCCGTTCGGTCCAAGCAATCCATACATACCCCGTGGGATTTCCAGAGAGACCCCATCGAGGGCACGCGTGTTATTAGGATAGACGTGCGTGACACCAGTTAGGCTGAGCATGTGTTGGCCTTTTTGAATAATGTGACTGCGCAAGTTTACTCTGATGGCAACAACCGACTCAATGCAAATACCTGGCGATGGGGCGACAGTGTGCCGCCATCGCTACATAAACCACCGACACATAAAAAAACTGCGGCGACAGAGCGGGATCTACGTTTAGCTGCGGATCTCCATGGCAAGATCGTCCTCGGCAACTGTATCTCCCTCAGAAATAGACACGGCTGCGACCGTCCCTGAGTGAGGTGCTTCATAGGGCACTTCCATTTTCATTACTTCGAGAATGAACAACGTCTGTCCCTCCACCACCACATCGCCTTCAGCTACCAATAACTTCCAAACAGAGCCTGCTGTTTCTAATTCGATTCGTGTCATAGACATCTCCATCTTGTTCGTTAGGGCCTAATCGCGAAGGCCGATGGCCCCAGTAAATCGGGTAACAGCGGCTGCACGCGCGCCAACCACTTACAGAGCTCTGGCCGTGTCTCTCGGGGATCGATTAGATCGTGCACCGCCATGGCCTCAGCCCGCGGAAATGGCGACTGCTTTGACGCCAACAGTTCCTCTAACTCGCGCCGCTTCGTATCGGGATCAGCGGCGGATTCGATCTCGCGTCGAAAGGCCACAGCAACGCCACCCTCGACAGGCAGTGGCCCGCTCTCGGCTGAAGGCCAAGCGAGCACATAAGCCTCTGGCCCATAGTGGGCGGCTTGCGCTACACCAAACGAACGCCGGACCATAACTGCGGCCCAGGGAACGGTAGTCATTGCCGCTGTCAGTACCGCCGACGCTCCATGTCGAATTGTGGCCTCGCGTTCCGCTTGGCTGCCGATCATAAAGCCCGGCTCATCAACCAAGGTCACAATAGGGAGCGTGAACGCTTCGCAGAGCTCCATAAACCTGCGCGCCTTGTGAGCCCCATCTCGCGTCATGGAACCGGCCAGAAATTTACAGTCGTTGCCCCAGACACCAACCGTTTGCCCGTTTAAGCGCGCGAGCCCCGTAATTTGCGACCGACCATAGCCTCTACCCATCTCGAAAAAGCTATCCGCATCGAAGACGGCGTTAATAATTTTGCGCATCTCGAAGGCAATGCGACGATCACGGGGTACGACTTCAAGTAGCAACTCCTCACAGCGATCCACAGGATCATCGGACTCCACCAAAGGCGCTAACTGATTGATGTTATCGGGCATGTAAGAAAGAAAACGCTTAATCTCCTCTAAACAGGCCACCTCGTCGTCAGCGCCGTTGTCTACCGTCCCGTTCTTGGTGTGAACCTTCCAGCCACCCAGCTCATCTTTCGTCTTTTTTTCACCCATAGCCCGCTCAACTACGGCAGGGCCTGCAGTAATAATTTGCGCCGTGCTTTTAGACATGACCGAAAAATGTGAGGCGACCAGGCGACCCGCGGGCAATCCCGCCACCGCGCCCATTGCAGCGGTTGCGACGGGCACTGTTGCCATCGCCTGTGCTACCGAGCGAAAACGCGATGGCGCGTTCACGGGCCCAGGCAGGCTTGGACCTTTCCCACCCGTACCACCGACGCTGCCGCCAGACCCCTCGTGCAAACGAATCAGGGGAATCTTGTATTGAATGGCCAGGTCCTCGGCGTAGACGCTCTTTCTTAACCCTGCAGGCGACGGTGAGCCGCCGCGCATGGTGAAGTCCTCGCCACCTACGATCACTCGACGCCCGTTGACTTTTCCAAAGCCCAAAATGAAGTTGGCGGGGTCGTAGCTAACAAGCTCGCCTGACTCGTTATAAACCGGTGTTCCTGCGACAGGCCCGAGCTCCTCGAAGGATCCTGCATCGAGCAACTGATCGACACGCTCGCGGATAGTTAGCCTGTGCTGCCCGTGTTGTTTCGCAATGGCATCGGGACCACCCTGTGCGAGCGCTAACTCACGACGCTTTTTGATTTCATCAACTTCAGGTTTCCAACTCATAGCACCGCCTTGTTTTACGCTGGTGAGCACAGCTTACCCCAAGCGCCCTAGCGGAGTGACCCATATACAGATGTTAAAAAAACACATGCACCCCACTCGACCCAACATCAGCTTTTTCCATGTTGTTTTAAACAAAACGCTCGCGCTTGGTGCGCAGCTCTAAATAAATTGCACTTCATCAGTGCGCTTTATGATGACAAAACGCAGAGGAAAAATATTAACTAATTGATTCTACAGCGTAAAAATAAGCCGGCACGCCCTTTGGATGAAACCTAATGGGTGCTGCTTTCAAATCAGTCTCGATAAACCGTCGGCTTAATTACCGTGGCTCATCAAGTGGGTCGGTCAGAAACGCACTCAGCCACCAGCCAAACCTATGGAGAGTCACATGAAAACTAATTCAGCAAATCTAGAGCTCCGACGGGTGTTTCCCGCCATGCGGAGCACAGGATCAAAATTTCTTGCATTAAGCCTTGCCGTTCCCGCGGCGGCACTATCGTTATCTCTCGGAGCACAAGAAGCCGGTGAGATTGAAGAGGTGGTCATCACCGGCGTCAGAGGAAAACCTCGAACCGTTCAAGATTCCCCGGTGCCAGTCGATGTCTTTTCTTCCGAAGATTTAGAGAACGTTGAGTTCACAGATATGAATGACATCGTGAGGACCTTAGTACCAACCTACAACCTGTCTCGAGAACCCATCTCCGATGGCGCGTCATTCATCCGTCCAGCAACACTGCGTGGTCTACCTACCGATAAAACACTGGTATTGGTTAATGGCAAACGACGCCATCGTGCAGCGCTGGTCAGAATTGGTGGATCAGGCGTACAAGGACCAGACTTAGCGACAATCCCAGCTGCCGCGATTGGCGGACTGGAAATTTTGAGAGATGGCGCAGCTGCACTCTATGGGTCTGATGCCATTGCAGGCGTCATGAACTTCCAGCTCAAGACCAATGACTCAGGCGGATCGCTATTCGTCACGTCAGGGGAGTATTACGAGGGAGATGGCTCCAACACGACGATTGGTGGAAATATCGGCTTTTCCATTGGTAACGGCGGTTTCCTTAGCATATCTGGCGAGCATTATTCTGCTGACGCAACTTATCGTGGCAATCAATACTGCGGATCGTGGTTTTGTCTCGACCCCGATGGAGCTGCCTATGACGAATTTATCGCTGATGGTCGTCCTGAGCGCATAGCATATGCTACTAATCCAGACTTCCTGGCTGCGACAGCGAGCGCATCGCTAGAAGGCGACGTCGTACAGCCCTGGGGAAACCCCAATGCCGAGCGGACAAGCATCTTCTTCAACGCTGGGATGCCGGTCTCTGAAACAGTCGATTTCTATGCATTCGGTAATTACACCGATAGCGAGAGCGACGGCAGTTTTTTTTACCGCTACCCCTATAACGGTACGATAGAGGAACTGCGAGAACCGGACGGATCGATCTACTTCCCACTGGAAAAATACCCCGGTGGCTTCACACCTCGCTTTTTTGGTGAAGTGGAAGACATGTCGTTAGTGGCGGGGCTCACGAGCTCGGCGGAGGGCGCCTTAGGCTGGGATGTCAGCGTCCGCACCGGCGAGTCGTCCATTGACTACACACTCGCGAATACCATTAATCCATCTATGGGCCCCGAATCTCCAACGTCATTTAAGCCGGGAACATTGACCAACACAGAAACCCAGTTTCAAGTCGACTTAAGCTACGCGTTAAGTGACACCCTGACGATTCTTGGCGGAGCTTCATATCTGGACGAGGAATACGATATCGGGGAGGGCGAGGCCGATTCATATCGTGTTGGCCCTTATTCTGCTTCGGACCCATGGGGTTTCTGCAGTGGAGACTCGGCTACGGCGGCAGGTCAGGCGGTAATCGATGCCGGAAGCACATTGGATTGCTCTGATTCCGACGACCCAGTGTATCGGGCTGTTGGCGTGGGCTCGAACGGCTTCCCTGGCTATTCACCCGCATTTTCAGACGTGTATTCCCGAGATTCGTTTGCCGTTTACGCGGAGGTAAATGCAGACGTCGGCGACTCACTGTTTGTGCAAGGTGCGATTCGCTACGAGGACTACTCTGATTTTGGTTCAGAGACCATTTTTAAACTCGCGGGTAACTACTCCATCAGCGACAGTATGAGCTTAAGGGCTTCATACAATACTGGATTCCGTGCTCCTACGCCTGGGCAACAGGGAACAACCAATGTGTCGACTCGCCTGCCAAACGGCTTCCCCGTTGCAGTAGGCTTGTTCCCGGCTAGTGGGACAGTAGCTCAGACACTTGGGGCAACCGATTTGAAGCCTGAAACCTCAAGCGGATTCTCCATTGGCGTCACTGGCAGCGTAGGGTCGGCAGACTTCACAATCGATTACTACACCATCGATGTAGACGATTATTTTAACGCAGTGTCTACAAGAGACGTGTCAAGCACAGTACCGGGCACACCCGATACCTACTTGGATGACGATGGAGCACAGGATTCTGGTGCCTACGAAGACGCCGTGGCGGCTTATGCTAATTTCCAAGCGCTTGAGGGCGCAGGGGTAGCGGGCGCCAATACTATTGGTGGTGTTAACTGGTTTGCAAATGCCTATGACGTATCCGTATCAGGCGTTGATGCGGTTGTGACCTTGCCGATCGATTCCGATTTGGGAACAACAGACATTACGTTGACATATGGCTACAACAAATTTGAGTTCAACAGCAGCCCGGATGGATTCTTAAACGCTGAAGCTCAACATGATATTGCTAATTTCGACCCAAATAGCCGCTTTATCCTCCAGGCAAACCATCGGATAGACAATATCGGGGTTAATTTGCGAGGTAGTTATTGGGGCGAGGGTTCAAATCGAAAAAATAGTGACGATGATTCGGCCATCCAAACATTTGGTAGCATTTTCATGACCGATTTATCCCTGTCCTACTTTGGTGACGGTTACACAATCTCGGCAGGTGGCATGAATATCTTTGACGAATATCCTGACAAAGACAGCATCAGCGACTACTGCTGCGGCCGTATTTACCCCTCTGCATCAGGCATCTCGTGGCAGGGTGGCCGCTGGTACGTCAAAGCCGAGTATCTATTCTGATACGTTATGGTGTGTTAAAAAAAGGGGAGCTCAAGCTCCCCTTTTTTACTAGCCATATCGTCAAACTACGACGATCAACGCTTCATAGACAATGCGCACTCTAGGCTAAAACTTGACTAGGACGCAGCCTCCAGCGCGGCGGGTAGGGCATCAACGTACATTTGTACATCCTCAATCTTACCCATACTCACACGAGACCAATGATTGTAATCGCGGTAAATACCTCTGATCAGGACATTTCGATCAGCCATCGCCGCCCTAAATGACTCGGCATTTTTAGACCCCAAATTCACAAACATAAAGTTCGTCTCAGAGGGCAGCGCAGTTAATCCGTTGCGTCGTATCGCTTCGGACACCATCTCACGGGCCTCAATAATTTTCGTCTTTGAAAACGCCAAGAACGCTTCATCGTTGTAACTCGCTACGGCTGCGGCAACGCCCGCTTGATTAAGTCCGTAATCGCCTAAGCCATACTGCTTCACTTTCTCAAGAAGCTCAGGCTTGGCAATCATGTAACCAACACGCATGCCAGCAAGACCGTATATTTTCGAGAACGTCCTCGCGACTGCTACATTTTTCCCAGCCTTGACCAAGGGAATCATCGTCGACGCCGCAGGATCATCGGTTAATTCGTTATATGCCTCATCCACAAGCACTGTGCATTTTTCTGAGGCACGACTACAAAATGCGCGAAGCTCGTCTGAATCAAGCACCATACCTGTTGGATTATTGGGATTTGTGACATGAACCATTGATATGTCAGCATCTAGCGCCTTCTCCATAGCTTGAAGGTCAATCGCCAGCGAGGGGCTCTTAGGCAATCGCATAATTCCATTGCTACCGTTTCTGACTCCCATCAGTGATGTCGTATCCCAAAATAGATCTGGCGCTAAAATCGCTCCCTGCTGAGAGGAGGCGAGTGCGAGATAAGTGAGCACGCCACTAGAGCCTGAACTCAACACAACATGATCCGTCGTCAACCCATGTCGCTCGGCGATCATCTCTCGCAACCTCTGAGCGGACTCGCGAACATAATACGCACCGTGAGCAGAGGCCTTCATCATAGCCTTCAGTGCCGCGGGGCTGGGCCCATAGGGGTTTTCATTGGCATTCAGTTTGGCAATGCCTGGGGCTGGCCCATACAAGCTCTCCAGCGCAGCATCCAATGAAAATACCCGTCCTGCCGACGTTAGAGTAGATACCCCCGCCACTGCAGATCCAATAAAAAAAGACCTTCTAGATATACCCGTCATAAAAGTTCCTCCTCTGATGACTCAGGTTTATTGCAAGATGATGACTGCCACCACCAATAAGTAGACACCAAAGCCGCGTTTCAGCGACTCCGTTTTTACATTGTGCGCCAAACGAGCACCATAGGGCGCTGTCACGACCGATACGGCACTAATGGCGATAAGTGCCGGGATGTTTATAAAACCAATTGAGCCTGGTGGCGCACCGACTACTACCTTCGTTAAGCCTATGATTAGAAAACCCGCGGCTCCCAGTAATCCGATGATGACTCCCACGCCCGCCGCTGTGCCGACTGCCTCCACGATAGGTCTTCCGCAGAGCGTCATGGTTATGACAATCGGCGTGCCACCGCCAATGCCCAGTAGTGCAGAGACGCCTCCAACGGAGGTTCCCAAGACGGCACGAGTCATTCCAACGGGTAAGCTCTCGAACTCAAAGCGTGAGAATGCGCGAGGGAAAAGAAAAAATAATGAGTAGGCTCCTACACCCACCGCGAAAATAAACTGTAGATCTCTACTTGACACCAAAGCAGTGAAACTCACCCCAATCAGGGTTCCCACTGTCAACCATGGCAGCCAGGTTCTAACGAATTGAATATCCAGCGACCCAAGCTTCCAATGCGTAAAGGCAGACCTACTCGATGCTAATATTATGGTGGCTAATGAAGTGCCTATTGCTATGAAGATGATCCCTTCGCCACGATATCCCGCCATATCGAGGACAAACAATAGCGCGGGAACAACAATGAACCCGCCGCCCACACCAAAGAGGCCGCTGCAGAGTCCAGCGACTGCTCCGGTCGCCATCAACATCGTAATGAGTAACACTAATTCCATGACCTGCCTTCGTTTACAACCAGCTCTACCAACGGGTCAAGCGAGAAATTTCATAACTTGCGGCCGCGGAGCCATGTGAACGTGCAGACCACACCTCACTTAGTACAAAGCAATAAACATTCCAAAAAACATACTAATTATTTGCCTGAGCAAATATTTAAGTGACGCAATTTCCCGAGGTGGGCACTGGGAAAATCAATCCATGGCTAGGCAAAAACTACTTTTTTGAAGATCATAAGTAATTGAAAAATATGATTTTTATTAGGATTTAGATGCGAAGATACAAAACAGTCGAAGTCCGAAGACCAACCAGCGAGCGCGATTAGACGTCGCGATACATTTAATAAATGCTAATAGCGGGCAGTCGAGTCAGTGGAAAAGCGCTAAAAAGAGGCATGCCCGCACCAAAATCGCGCATTTCGTCTGTCGAAAACCGTGCTTTTCTGTGGGGTTACAGAGTTGAATTCAAGATTACGAAAGGAAACTCCGTGCTAAAGAGGGCGTGAAATTGATAATTTATACAAGGCCCCACTAAACTCGTTTTTGACGACCCGGTGCTCTGACCTCTCCGTGATGCGCTCCGGTCGGTCTAACGGATTAGTAATTGACAAGTTTAAGCGCACAGAGCCACGTGCTTGATAAGAAATGGAATGGCTCATCGATAGTACTTTTGATCTAAACTGGTCCTGCCAGACATCCTCGCCAATCGATTCGAGGGTCTCCGTATGCCCTACTAAACGCATATCAAAACTGAGCTGCCCTTTCTTAATTCGAAGCGTCGCGTTCCCAAAATGACGAGCGCGCTCTGGCAACGTCGTTGCGCGGGTTGGTAACTGCGCCTCACTGTCAGAGTACGTGTAACGTAAGCTTAAACTTGCTTCATCGATCGGGAGCTTGGCGGTCGGTAGGGAAAAGTCAGCTGAGACCTGAACACCTGATATTGATGCACGCGACCCATTCTCGATAGAGCGAATTCGGTAGATATCTCCCCTAACGAGACCACTTACGGTCGAGCGGTAGATAAAATCGTCAATCGATTTTTCATACAGTTCCAACCAGACTGTCATGTCAGCTTTTCGATACCGCAACCCTGTCGATACTGTGCTAATTCGAGCAGGTGCCAGAGTTGGATTACCTTTGTCGATACGACGAAACGCTTCCATTTCACGGCTGTAATTTACGATATCAAAGTATTGAGGTCGCATTAGCTGCTCGTGCCATATGAGATTAAAAGCCAATCTATCGTTTATGTTGTAACGAAATTCAAAGGACGGAATCCACTGTTTGTATTGGTTATCTGCAGGCACTCGAAAGGCTTGAAAGCCATCGAAAGTATCGACCACTGATACGCCAAAAATACTCACCTCGGCTATTGACTCCGACCCCACAGGAGCCGTCGACTGTCCACTGCCACTCAAGGTGCCTAGTGTATTGGTTGATGTTCTCTCTTCTCTAAGCCCTACCGAGGCTGTATAGCTAGACCCGACTATTTCGCCATGGATGTAGGCAGCGCTGACCGTTTCAGTAGACAAAAACTGCTGCTCGATGCTCTCTTTAAACGACAGAAACTCGTTTATCAGGACTCGGGGGTTATTAGGGTCAGATACCGAATTCCTTGCATCGCCATGATTGATAGAGGGTGGCAAACTAAATCTGTTAGTGAGTATCGTGTCACCTTGGCGCTGAGAAACCAGTTCAGCCATACTGAAAACGCCGTTTCCAGAGGGCTGATACACCCAGCGTTGATCATCGGCTGAGCGCTTTTTGGTGCGCCAACTGCCTCCAATCGAGAGAAAAAACTGACCGCCCGCCCAATCACGCTGAGTATCCCAATCGAATGCAAATGCGTTATCAGTGTCATGGGTCTCTGTATTTAAAAACCGGTAGTCTCGGAATATCGCCTGAGACGCGTCGACAAGGGAGCCACCTTCTAGCGCTGATATCGATGGTAGGAACGCATCATCTGTGGAATAGGTGATAGCGACTTCGGGGGTCATAAAATTCCATGGCAGCCACTGGGAAGAGTTTCTCCAATCTGCGTGGTATGCCCTTACCTCAAAAAGGCCTACGTCAAGCGTCTGTCGATACGTCAACTGGTATCGCGCAATATCACGCTGAGTATTCCACTCGTGCTGATAATGCCGCAGCGCTGCACTGTCGACCGACAGGTCAGTGATCGTGTCGCCGTTTGAAATTACTCTCGGGTCATTGGCATCAAACGAACCCGCGCCAAACTGCGCTTCAATTTTAGTTCGAAACGCGCTGTCCTGATAACGCGTTAAAGCTGCTTCTGCGGTGAATGATCGATCGCTACCAAGGTTCCAATCAAATCTGAAGTTACCGACAGTACTATTCGCAGCTATGCGATCACGCGTATATGCCGGGAAGCTGAGAAAGCTCAGATCTCCGTCGGTTCTGCGCCAACGCCCTTCATATTGGTCAATTACACGCTGGGACGCATTGCGGGCGACTTGTGCGGAAAAGGTGATCGGCCCGAACACCCGCTCCGCTTTTAAAAGCCCTCCTAATCGATATTTTCCCGCCTTGTCTTGCTGGGTAAACGACACAGTTAAGTCAGAAGAGGGCTTTCCTTGCACAGGCTTCTGCAACCCAAAGAAGGCTCGAGAGTCAACGCCCTCTGCATCGAGAAATGCCTCTTGGTAGAAACCCAAGGGCTCGGACATCTGAAACTCCGATGACAAGAAGTTTCGCTTCAACAAAATTCGGCCACGATCACGAACGCTTTGTGTTGTGGCGTCGTCCTCATTGTCACCTGCTACGTCTCTATCCGACGCCTCAGTGGCAAATGTGGTTGGTGCAAGCAGTATCAACACCGCTACGAAAAGTGCCCAGCGCATTGCGCATTTCTCCCTCGCCCCGCACGTTTTGAGCAGAGACAGCAAAGTAGTCCTCTACGCTCCGTGCAAAAAGAATGCCAGCCAGAGCAGAGCCACCTATAAAGTAGGCTAGCGGATTTCCAAACCTCGAAGGTCACCCGCATGACGCCACTTCGCCATCAGATTGAAAAATTCGATGGGGCCACCGCCGTAGAACGTGTTTTGTGACTCGAACTCCACGTGCCCCTCGTTGTTGTAATAACCCGGGGTGCAGGACTTCTGAAACTCTTCGGTCTGCCTCGCCACACGTTTTATCGTATTAATCCAAGCCTTCTCTGCCTTCTCTGACGCGTCTACGCGGGTGGCACCACGTTTCTTCATCTCACCTAAAATGTAGGCCGTCTGCATCGCGTTCTCATCGAGTGCAAAGGTGTAGGTTGCCGTAAAGCCCGACTGCTGTGGCCCGAAGAAAAAAGCGTTTGGAAAGCCACGCGTATGAAGGCCATGAAACGTTGCCATACCATCGGCCCATTTTTCGGAGATCGTAAGACCATCGATCCCCGTAATCGAGTAGCCGGCTCTGCGAGAATAATCAGTCCCCACCTCGAAGCCTGTTGCGAACACAACGCAATCGACATCAAAGGCCTCACCATTAGCAACCAGTCCGGTCTCAGTAAAAGCCTCAACACCTTGGCCATCGGTATCGATCAATCTGACATTGGGCCGGTTAAATGCCTGTAAGTACTCATCGTGAAAGCAAGGCCGTTTACAAAACTGGCGGTAATAGGGCTTGAGTGACTCTGCCGTTTCCGTGTCCTGCACGACGCTCTCGGCGCGGGCGCGAACTTTTTCCATCTTGGCAAAGTCAGCCATCTCCATTTTTTCTTGGAGGCCCATTGCGACCATCGCTTTATCCGTGAGGTATTGCTTGAGGCCTCGCTCCTTTCGCGCGTTTGACAATGCCCAGCCAAGAGTCCACGTGAAGAGCCGCCAACCACTCGGGCGAAAATGGCGAAGCCCACCAAAAATGTCCCGAAACGCTTCGGTCCAACCATCTCGAACTAGATCTTCCTTCACCGGCATTCCGGACAGAATAGCTTCGAAATTCGTACGGCGTTGGTGGTGCCAGCCGGCGGGCTGCTGCGCTAACCACGCAGGATCAATCTCCGTATTATTGCGAACATCGATCGAGGACGGAGTTCTTTGAAATACATAGAGTTGTTTGGCGCTGGCCGCAAGATGAGGAACACACTGAACGGCGGTAGCGCCGGTTCCAATAACAGCCACACGCTTGTCAGCGAGCTTATCGAGACCACCGAACGCATCGCCACCGGTATAGTCGTAGTCCCAGCGACTGGTGTGGAAGGTATGTCCAGCGAATCGGTCTATGCCCCTGATGCCGGGCAACTTCGGCCGGTTTAAAGGTCCGTTCGAATGGATAACAAAGCGCGCCTTGATGGTATCGCCGCGATTAGTCCGCGCGATCCAAGCGCCCTCTTCCTCAGACCAATCAGTACTCAAAATTTGCGTTTGCATTAGGGCAATGTCGTGCAACTTATATTGCTCTGCGATGACCTGACAGTACTCGAGTGTCTCGGTAGCGTTGGTATAACGCTGCTTGGGGACAAAACCAGTTTCTTCAAGCAGCGGGAAATAGACCAAGGACTCGATGTCACAAGACGCACCTGGGTAGCGATTCCAGTACCAAGTGCCCCCAAAACCGCCGCCCTTCTCAACGATCATCAGGTCATCAATACCGGACTCCCGAAGTCGAGCCGCTGCCAACATGCCGCCAAAGCCACCGCCGATAATGAGTACTTCGACCTGACGCTCTATGGCGTCGCGGGTAAACCCGGGCTCAACGTAAGGATCATCCGTGTAGTGAGAAAAGTCACCGGACACGTCGACGTATTGGTCATTGCCATCTGCACGGATCCGTTTATCACGCTCCTCGCGGTATTTCGCGCGAAGTGCGTCAGGGTCAAACGCCACTGTTTCGGACATTGCGGCGGTCATATCTCTCTCCGTGTTGCTTATAACTTATTTTTTGTCACCTGCACCTTTTTTGTCACCTGCACCAATGCGCGGCGCAGACGCGCGACACACTTTTAGCAGTCGCTATGTCATAAACTATAGCTGAATAACCCATCTCTACGACATTGTTTTGGTGTCAAAACGCTGTCTGATGCGCCGGCTTTTTCCAACACGATCACAGCTGCAGTATTGCCCCTATCCGATCTTTCTGCTTTAACTGACTCTTAACAACGGGAGTGAGCATCATGAACGATATGTCGCAGAGTCCGGGAGATGAGCTGACCGCGGAACAACAGTGGGCACAATTCTCCACACTTGCCACAGCTGACGACTACGTAAGTAGCCTACGCGGGCGCAATCTGAACGTGTACCTCCTTGGCGAGCGCGTGGATGAACCGGTTGATCATCCTATTATTCGGCCGTCTATCAACGCCATGGCCGAGTCCTACCAACTCGCTGAAGATGATCCCGACCTTGCGACAGCGTGGTCATCTATTTCTGAGCAACAAATTAACCGTTTTTTGCATGTCCCGGAGTCATCTCTGGACTTGGTACAGAAAAATAAAATGCAGCGGCGCATGGGGCAACTGACGGGAACCTGTTTTCAACGCTGTGCGGGATTGGACACCCTAAGTGTGCTGTTTTCGATCACCTATGACATCGACAAGCAACACGGTACCCCCTATCACGAGCGCTTTGTCAGCTTCTTGAAGAAAGCCCAGTCTCACAACCTCATTGTGGGGGCTGGAATGACCGACCCCAAGGGAGATCGCAGTAAACGACCGAGTAATCAGTCGGATCCAGATTTATTCATGCACGTGACCCGTCGCACAAAAGAAGGCCTATACGTTAAGGGTGCAAAAGCCCACATGACGGGTGGCCTCAACTCGCATTGGATCTGTGTCATGCCGACAATGAACATGCTGGAGGCCGATAAAGACTACGCGGTAATTGGTATGGTGCCAGCCACGGCACCAGGCCTCACCTATGTTTACGGGCGGCAATCCTGCGATACGAGGGCGCTTGAGCCGGGCGATATTGACAAAGGCAATGCAAAATACGGCGGCCAAGAAACGCTTGTGATCTTTGATGATGTCTTCATTCCCTGGGCGCACGTGCTCATGGATGGCGAGTACGAATTTGCACAGGCACTGGTGTCTCGCTTTACCGCCTATCATCGAGCGAGCTACGTCTGTAAAACCGGTCTCGGAGACGTGATGATTGGTGCCGCATCGAGTATCGCCGAAATGAATGGCGCGGATACCGCGAGTCATGTCAAAGATAAGCTGGTGGAGATGACCCACCTAAATGAAACGATTTACTCATCGGGTATCGCCTCATCCTACGAAGCGACACAACACGAGAGCGGGGCATTCATAAACGACCCCATTCTTGCCAATATCTGCAAGCATAACGTGACGCGCTTTCCTTACGAGATCTCCCGACTCGCGCAGGATCTCGCGGGCGGGCTCATGGTGACCCTGCCCTCGCAAGCTGATTTCGAGCACGACACGATTGGCCCACAGCTCGAGAAATACCTCCAGGGCAAGACGGACGTTAGTACCGAGGACCGAACACGCATGCTGAGGCTCATCGAGAATATGACGCTTGGGCGAAATGCAGTTGGCTACCTCACCGAATCTATGCATGGAGCGGGATCACCACAAGCACAGCGCATCCAAGTGCTTAGAGAGACTGATTTTGAAAAAAAACAGTCGCTTGCACGCAGGCTTGCAGGCATTATCGCTAGCGATCGAGATACCCTCTAATAGAAGGCGCCGCGCCGCTAGACAATCGGTAATCTAGCCGCCTGTCTACGGCCAACACTATGGCACGACTTTTGACACTCATTAACTCGCCTTACAGCCTTGGCGCAGCGGCTATTTTCTTTGCGTCGTGCATGAATGCAATGATCAAAGGATTGTCAGTTTACGAGAGCGTGGTTGTCATCACCGCATGGCGCTACGCGCTTGGCGCGCTGCTCGTTTCAGTGCTATGGCTCGCTTTCCGACCCAAACTACCGGGCTGGAAAGCGGTGCCCTTTCATGTTTTTCGCGGCTTTTTTCAGATATCAGCTGCCAGCCTATTTTTCTGGTCAGTTACCCAAATACCGCTGGCCACCGCTGCCGCCCTTGGCCTCACTGGCACACTGATGATAGGACCACTAGCGTGGCTCCTCATGCGCGAGCCACTTAAGCGGGATGTCATCATCGGTACATTGGTGGGTTTCGCGGGTGCGATATTCCTCGTGAATAACGAAACAAATCTCCTCTCAGGTTCGGCTGAGGGTCCGGTGTATGGATACCTTGCCCCGATACTGGCGTCGCTCTGTCACGCCCTATCGGTCGTGCTATTGCGCTTCAGATCACAAAGTGAAGACCCCATCGTGGTTGCCTTTTTTGCCAACACCCTGCCAGCACTTTACGTCTTACCGGTGTTTTTCCTGTTGGATGTACAACCGACCACCGAACTCTTCGCGGGCTATGTCCTATCGGCTTTTTTTGGTGTCAGCTTTTGGTCACTAACCACTATTGCTTATGCGCGAGCACCTGCTGCGAGACTTGCCCCTATTACCTATACCCAGCTTATCTGGGCCGCACTGATTGGCTTTTTCCTATTTGGCGAGTTCCCCGGACCGTCGACTTGGACCGGGGCAGCCGTCATTGTCGGAGCCTGTATCTACGTCATGCGATCGAATAGCTCGTCCACCATAAAAGCCACCCAATGAGCCTTTGCCCCTAGGGTCTGCTTAGCAGCTGCGCAACGTTATAATTCTGCGACACGGCTACCATAGAGCCCAATCTAACGGACCCACCGCTGGCCGAATAGATCTATCTCCGCCGGCTTCAGTCGTCACGTTACCAAGGCATCACCAGCATCGTCGGCGCATTATTGAGGCTGCAACCATCTAGTTTTCGGCGTTATCAGAGACCCTGCTCGCCAACGTTTCTAGATTGGCCTCATGCGTTCTCCGATCGACTGAGTAGAGTGACAAGCAGGCAATCATGATCATCCATAGGCCAAAAATTACCGGCACATAGAGCCAGCCAAACGTGTGGAGAACACTGTCTGACACTTGGTCCGGTGTCGCACCAACCGGAAACTGGCTGAGCGTCAGCAACACACCCGCAACCGCTGCACCAATGCCCTGTGTCACCTTACGAACAAAGGTCACTGACGCAAAAAACACACCTTCATTGCGACGTTGTGTCTTAATTTCCGCTTCTTCTACCAAATCGGCAATCATGGATGAGGACAATATCTGATAAGCAATAATCAGCGCGACGTCGACAACGGTGATGCTCAGTACGAGCGGAAACAGCATAGGATCGGCGTTATCGGGCATGAGGCCCAGCAAGCGCATAAAAATGGGGGCAGGTGCCACGGTGAACGCCATAAACCCAACCACAATAGCACCGCGCTTTTTACCGAATCTTTTGGAGATTACCGGCGCAATCATGAATGCAAGCACTGCGGAGACGACAACACTCAGCGCGATAAGGCCGATCTGCTCGGTTGAGAAGCCCCAAAAAAAAGTTGAGAAATAAAAGCTCAATGTAGTGGAGACACCGGATGCGATAGCTCCGAAAAGTGCTGCTAAAAATAGCGCCAAGAAGGAACGACTCGCTAGGGTTTCAAACACTTCCCGATAAATGAGTCCGATCCCGAGCTTCCGCGCTGCGGGTGGCGGCTTTAGCTCGGGAATCATACCGTGCGTGCCCAGGGCAGAAATCAGGATGGCGAAAAAAATGACCCCGGCTGCGATCGCACCTACCTGACCATGCGCCTCTACGTTAAACATCCCATTACTGATCGTCTCAGTCGGCACGAGCACCACTATCGTGGCGAATGCGCCCATTA